>CAYQBU010000054.1:0-6191 GCA_964415785.1 uncultured Bradymonadales bacterium | reverse complement strand
GACCATGGGGAGCATCGCCGGCACCGTGGCCCCCGACTCGGGAACCGTTCATATTGCCGGCCACTCCATCGTCGAGGCCCCTATCTCGGCACGTCGAAACCTGGGCTTCGTCCCCCAGCACCTGACGCTTCTCGATTACCTCACAGGCCTGGAGTACCTTCACTTTGTCGCCGATCTTCGCCAGCTGGAACCAGAGATGCGCGACCGCGATATCGACGAACTCCTGGCTCTCACCGAATTGGACGATGCCCGCCACGTGGTGCTTCGCGAGTACTCCGGGGGCATGCTCCGCAAGTTGGCTTTGAGCTCTGTCCTCCTTGGCGCCCCCCCTCTGTTGGTGCTCGACGAGTCTTTCGTCGGCCTCGATCCGGAGTCCACCCACCGACTTCGCCGACGCCTTCGCAAGCACTGCGACGATGGGGGAGCAATCCTACTCTCCAGCCATATTTTGGACATGCTCGAGCCCCTCTGCGATCGCTTTGTCATCCTCTCCGATGGCGAGTTGGTAGAAGATATAAGCGCCGAGTCGCTCCATGCCAAAAAAGCGCGCGATGAGATCGCCAACCTCACCGACCTCTACCTGCAGGTCACCGGCAAGAGCGATGCTCCCTGGGCCGAAGGCCTCAGCGGTTGAGGGTCAACGTCTCTACACCGCCACTTCGCTCCACGACCAACTCTCCGGACTGACGAAAGGCCACCAGGGCATCGCCTCGCTCCACGCCCGACTCCGATGCCAACCCTCCCCGTTCGGGATCGATAAGCCACTGGCGACCACTGACCACGATTCTGGCGTCCAACTCCGCTTCGATCTGGTCTCGATCCCATAGCCGGTCCTGGGTCACGCGCTCGCTTCCCCGCTCGTTGCGCAGTCGAATCACCAGATCGTCGGCGTCCTCCACGCTCTCCAGGCGATGATGGCCTTCTCCCCATCCCGAATGGGTGGCCACCAGATCCACCGGCACACCCAAGGGAACCCTCAACCCGATCGGCTCGCGGCCCCGGCTCACCGCCTGGTCGACGCGAGCTCCATTTACCCAGGCCTCCACGAGTGCCCCCGTAACGCCGGATCCCCCGGCGTCGGCGATCCGAAGCTCCAAAAGCTCACCTTCCGATGCACTCTGCGCCTCGGCGCTCTCCTCGGCGCCCCTTTCATCGCTCTCCGCGCCAGTGGTCGCCGTCTCCGCACGCTCCGAAGTGGTATCGACAGGCCCCGAATTGGATCGCTCTACCATCTCCGCCACCGGTGGACCCCGCCAGGCCTGAGGAGTTCGCAGCCGGCCACCCTCCTCAAGCGTGATCTGGACGCCCTCCCAGGCCGACTCCCCGTGGGCAACCCTCAGGCGGCGTTGTTGAAACCCCTCGGCGTCGATATTGAGGTAGTAGTCGCCGTCGGGAATCGCCTCAAATACGGCCTCTCCATCCTCTTGGGTCGTGGTCAACAGGTGCAAAAGGGCGACACTCTCTCTCGCCAAGCGAAGATAAGCGCCTTCCACGGGCTCCCTATCTTCGTCGACCACGGCCAGGCGAAGTGCACTGGCTTGCTCCAGGGTCACCTCCGTGGCCTCCTGCGCTCCGCCCTCCTCTTCCGATCCATGCACCAACCCCCAAAATCCCCAGCCCTCCTGCGACTCTTGATCGGCGCGATGGCGCGCCAATACCTCGTAGAGCCGCAGGTCCCCACCATCCATTCGTCTCGAATCCACACTCGCCAATCGCAGCCGCCCCTGCTCTCCGGACTCCTCGGTCAGAAAGGGCCACATCCCCGGCGCTCCCATCACCGCCTCCACCGGTCTTGGATTTCCCTCATCATCGACAAACTGAACCCATCTGCCATCCTCTGTGGGCATGTCGTAGTCCCAACCGGATCTCACGGGATCCTCGTCGTCCTCCCCGGAGCCGCTCCAGGCTCGAAATTCGTCGGCCTCTTCCACCTCCCAGTCGCGTTCGGGAGCCGGAGGCTCCGGATCGCAGACCGTCATGGTGAGTACCACCACCGACGCCAGTGCTCCCACCACTGTGGCCGCCCCTTTGGCGCGCGCTGTAAAACTGGTCGTCAAATCAGGAATGTCCGGTGCAAGAATCGTCGACCCGAAGAGTCAGGCGAACAATCGGCTCTACTCGAAAGAGCAGACCCGATTCCACACCGCCATTAACATAGTTCCCCCCTTTTATTCTTCCCACCACCTCAGTGACAAAATCGCGTCGCCACGGCGTTGGCCATCTCTTCCAGACTTCGATCGTCCTGGAGTTCACTGAGCCAACCATGGCAATTCATCGACCCTTCCGCTCCCTGCAACAGGTGTTGGCCGCCCTGCTCCGAGCACCGCCGCAGATGCTCCTCCACTCTCCTGTGGTCAAAGCATACCTGTAGAAATCGCAAACTCCCCTTTGCCTGATGCCAGAGGCGGCGACAGGCGTCGACGAATTCATTGGCGTAGCGCTCGCTGCCCAGGTACCCCGGCGTGCATCCGCGCTTCGGCGTATACCTTCCCAGCAGACCCGTCGCGATATGGATATTGGACACAAATGCCTTCACCAGCGTAAACGCCGCCTCTTCAACCCGATGAGACTGATAGAGGGCCAATCCCTTATTATAGAGCACCGCCGGCTCCACGGGGACCTCGTCATACCACTTCAGGGCCACCTCAAGTGATCCTTGAAGGTGGTGAATCTCTCCCGCCAGATACCGGCATCCCACGTATTGTGAGGGGAAATGTTCGCCCAGCCACTCAAATAGGCCCAGGGCCTCGTTGAAGTCGCCGACCCGGTAAAGCGCCAGGGCCCGCCCTTCCACAGCCCGCAAGGCCGGGTCCGCCGGCCCCTCCACGCAGGCCGTATCCAACCCCCCTTCAAAGACCACGTCCATCGCCTTTGCGTAGGCAACTTCTGCTTCTCTCAATTGATCCTGCTCCCAGGCCACAAGGCCCAGATGATTGAGCATTTCGAAATCCCCGGGGTAGGCTTCCAGTCCGTCCTCCAGACACGCCCGAGCTTCCCGATACTCTCCATTGGAGATCGCCTTCAGGGCTTTCTCTACAAAGAAGTGGCGCTCCCCTGGGCCTTGGGCTTCATCAGCGACTTCCGCACTCAAGATTCGATCCGACTCCGATGCCAGATGAATCAAGAGCTCCGAGACCCTCTGGCGAGACTCCGGTCGAAAATCCTCGAGGCCATTGACGTTCTCCAATACTCGACTCGTGTCTCCAAGCAGCTCAAGCAACACTTTCATAACCCTTCCAGTAAAACTTTAAGGTTTAATCATTTCGTCGATGTGGGGGGCCCTCTCTCCTCTGTGTTCCCAGACCCTGAAGTATCACTTCCACATCCTGTCGGTCCCAACGCCAACCACCATCGGATAGATCTCGGCAGGGGGCAAAAATTTTCTTCTGCTTCCATCACCGATCCACCAACGTTCACCGCCCATCGGTTGATTTGCCCCGCGCGCCCGTGCTACTTCCCTCGCCCGTACAGGCCCCGATTCAATGACTGATCCTCACCCCTGTGGACCATTGCCATGACACCCAGCGAAATCCGACAGCGCTTTCTAGACTTCTTTGAGGAACGAGGTCACGAGGTCGTCCCCTCGGCACCGGTGGTGCCCCAAAACGACCCCACCCTCCTCTTCACCAACGCCGGGATGAATCAATTCAAGGATCTGCTCCTGGGCAATGAGGAGCGCGACTACCAGCGGGCGACGAGCACCCAGAAGTGCATCCGCGCCGGCGGCAAGCACAACGATCTCGACGAGGTCGGCAGAGACGGTCGCCACCTGACCCTCTTTGAAATGCTCGGCAACTGGTCTTTTGGCGACTATTACAAAGAGAAGGCGATCGTCTGGGCCTGGGAATTTGTGCTCGACGTACTGGAACTGGATCGCTCCCGCCTCTACGTCACCATCTTTGACGATGATGACGAATCTTTCCGTATTTGGACGGAGGTCGTGGGCGTGGAAGCCGAGCGAGTCCTGCGATTGGGCGAAGAGGAAAACTTCTGGTCCATGGGCCCCACCGGGCCCTGTGGTCCATGCACGGAGATCCACTACGACCTGGCCCCTGAGGCCGGGCCGCTGGAATTCGTCGAGGGCTACGACGAGGAGCGGATCAACGAGATCTGGAACCTGGTCTTCATGCAATATGACCGAAGCGAAGAGGGAACGCTCAGCCCTCTCCCCCTCCAGAGCGTGGACACCGGGCTCGGTCTCGAGCGTGTGGCCATGATCAAGGCCGGCAAGGATAATATCTTCCAGACCGAGCTCTTCTTGCCCATCTTCCGCGACGTCGCAGCCCGCCTTCGCGATGATGAAGAAGACAGCTCCGACACGGTGACCATCGATGGGGAGGCCATCGCCATCGAAGACCTCCTCACCGTCGATAGCGAATATTTTCCCCATCTGGCGGTCATCGGCGACCACATCCGGGCCCTGATGTTCGCCCTCTGTGATGGGGCTCAATTCTCCAACGAAGGCCGGGGCTACGTGCTTCGGCGCATCCTTCGCCGGGCAGTTCGCTTCGGCCGCGAACTGGGCTTTTCTTCCCCCTTTATGTGGGAGGTCGGCCAGGTCGTCATCGAACACTATAGCGACGCCTATCCCGAGTTAGAGGCCATGGGCGACCAGGCCCGTGAGTTGATCAAATTGGAAGAAGAGCGCTTCTTTCGAAACCTGGACCGCGGCATCGAGCTCTTTCACCAGGTCGCCGAAGAGGCCAAAGCCGAGGACCGCCACCAACTCAGCGGTGACGAGGTCTTCGAATTGCACGCCACCTTTGGGTTTCCTCCGGAACTCACGGCGTTGATGGCCCAAGAATTGAACATGACCGTCGACCAAAAGGGCTATCAGGAGCGCTGGGCTGAGCATCGGGCCACCTCGCAGGGCAAAGACCTTCACGCCGACGCCGCTGGCGTCGGCGATTGGACCACCATTCGCGAGGGCTCCTCAGACACCTTCGTCGGCTACGACGAGAGTGAAGTGGAGACTCACATCCAAAAGGTCCGTCATCTCGAGGACAACCGCTTCGAATTGCTCCTCGACAAGACGCCCTTCTATGCCGAGTCGGGCGGTCAGGTCGGCGACGTCGGCACGATCACCAACGCCGAAGGGGACCTGGAATTTCGCATCACCGATACCCAGAAGAGTCCCATCGGCATCGTTCACCGCGCAGAGCTCATCGAGGGAGCGGCCGACGCTGACACCCTCAGCCAACCCGTGGTCGCCCGCATCGACCAAACGCGGCGTCACCGCACTCGCTGCAACCACACGGCCACCCACTTGTTGCACGCTGCCCTGCAAAAGGAAGTCTCCGACACCATCTTCCAGGCCGGCTCTCTGGTCGCCCCCGACCGCCTGCGTTTCGACTTTCAATACGGTCAGGCGCTGACCAAGGACCAACTGGAGGCCGTCGAGCAAAGGGTCAACGAACATATCCGCGCCCGCCACCCTATCCATGTTCACACCGACGTCGACCGCGACGAGGCGGTCGACGAGATGGGGGCCATGGCGATCTTTGGCGAAAAATACGGCGACACCGTTCGCGTCGTCGAAATCCCCGACGAGTCCGTGGAGCTCTGCGGTGGAACGCACGTGCAAAACACAGGCGCTATCGCCGCCTTTCGCATCACCAGCGAGCAGAGCGTGGGCAGCGGCATTCGGCGCATCGAAGCGGTGACTGAGGAAGCGGCTTTCGCCACCTTTGACCGCGATCGCGCACTCCTCGACACCCTGGCGTCGCTGCTCAAGAGCGATATCTCCAACCTCGAAGAGCGCGTGGAGTCGCTGCTCTCCGACAAAAAAGACCTCGCCCGACAGGTCGACAGCCTCTCCCAGAAATTGGCCGACCACGGCGCCTCGTCGCTGCTGGAAGACGCCCAGGAGATCGATGGCATCACGACCATCGCCCGCGTCCTCGATACCGACGACCGCGACCAGATGCTGATCTTTGCCGACAAGATTCGCGACCAGATCGGCGACAACCCGGCCGCTGTTCTCCTGGGAGCCAACCTGGAGGGCAAGGCCGGACTGGTCTGCTTGCTCAGCGATGATGTGGTCTCTGAACGAGGCCTCAAGGCCGGCGACTTGATCAACGCCGTGGCCGGCCACATCGATGGACGAGGTGGGGGTCGGCCCACGCTGGCACAGGCTGGAGGCTCCAATCCCGACGGACTCCCCGCCGCTATCGACGCCTTTGGACCGGCCT
>CAYQBU010000053.1:0-21065 GCA_964415785.1 uncultured Bradymonadales bacterium | reverse complement strand
GGCGGTGGACAGCGGCGTGCTCACCGAAAATGACACCGGCTACTGCATGCCCTGAACGGCACATAACCGATCCATCCCTTCAGCGCCGCCGCGCCCCTCGCTGGGCCCGGCGGCGCTGTTGTCTTCGCACGCAGCGCCACCCGAAATCGACGGCCTCCTCCACGCCCTCCCAGGACTGGCGTCGACGATTCTCCCACAGGCTTCGCGCCTGAGTGCGCACTTCCTCAAAGACCTCTTGCTCCGGTCGCCGCTGCATCGCCAGCCACATCCCAAAGAGATAGGCCGGCCGCATCCCCTCATAGCCCGCCATCCCACGCCCATAGGCCTCGGCAAAGTGCACCCGACAGCGCCGCTCCAGGGCCTCGAAGAGCCGTCGGTCGGGCTCATCGCGCTCTGCAGTGCCCCCTGCCTGGTGCTCCACCTCGATGGCCCAGGCCCCATGCTCGATCAACGCCTGGCACAGCCCGTCGACCCCTGCTCGCTGCACATGGAAGACCACCGCCACATGGCCCTCCTTGATCCACTCCGTGAGCATCTGCGCTCGATAGGGGCTGATCCCCAGGATCTGCGGCTGTCGAGCCCGCCCCCCTGCCCCTGGCGAACCCTCCACCTCCCAAAACAGGCGCTCGAAGAACCCTCGGCGAACCCGGGCCTCATCGATCGCCAGAGCAAAGTCCACGCCTTCGCCGCGGCCTTGCTGCTCCACGACGTGTCCGGCGATTTCTGCGTCGGCCATGATGGCGCTGATAAACCGTTCCATCCTCCGTCTCCTCGCTCACGGACCTCATCACTACTGCCTCCCCTCAATTGTGGTCACATCTGACGCCCCCCAAAGCGGGCGCCCACTCAACGCGGCACCATCACCCCGTTGAGCACGTCCACCACCTCAAAGATATCGCCGTCGTCGTAGAAATCGACGGCGATATAGGTGGGCCATCGATCCCACTTCTCCTCGCACTCCTCGACCCGATCCATCAACACCTCGTAGTCGTTGACCTCACTGGCGTTGGCCGGCCGCGGCAGGGGATCGAGGATCCAGTGGTTGATCAAAAAGAGGTCGCCCTCCTGGGTGCCGCGGTTGTGCTCGCAATTAAACTCATCGATCGATTCAAAACCAAAGGGCGTATCCCACCCCAGATCCCACACGTGATGCAGCCACTCCGGTGGCGGCCCGGCGCTCTCATTGGTCACCACCAGGCGCTCGTCGGCCTCGATCATCTCCTCCAGCGTCGGCCACCCCTCCTCCTCATCATGGGTGTAGACCAACTCGTCGAGATCGGCCTTCTCCAGAATATCGACCGTCCGCTCTCCCGGGATATGATCCTCAAAGATGATCGTGATCACCTCCCGCGGATTCTCATCCATAAACGCCCGAAACTCCTCCATCGCATCGAGCAGCGGGCGGCTTCCCAGCATGCAGTCAAAATGACAGAGCTCCACCTCTCCATCTTCCTCGTAGGTGTCGAGCAAAAAGACCCGAATCCCATCGTCCAACTGGTCGCCCAGCGGCAGGTTCTGGTTCGGCGCCCACCACCCGTCGACGGCATTGCCCATCGCATTATGGGTCGCCGCAAAGACCACCTCCGAGTAGGGGCGATCGCAGAGTTCCTCGTATCCATTGCACGCCTGCTCGTCGCGGACCTCATCGTCCTCCACGCATCCCAGATCGCCGAGGACCACCAGCGCCATCACCAACCCTACCCCAGTCACCTGAAACCAATGCCTCATCACTTCCCGCTAACCCCTTGATATAGCTATCGAAAGATGTTCTCTTCACCCACCCTAGGGCTTTTGGTGACCTCTGCGCAAGGGCTCTCTCTTGCGGGCCCTTCATTGATCGCGGCCAAACTCGGCCATTTCCAATGCATAGCTGCATTTTAAGGCCAACCTATGATAGCTTTGCGGGGTATTGTGATATTTCCCTAACCCGGATTATTCACGGGTAACTTTTCACCCTCGAGGTATTTTTATGCGACGAATTTCACTCGTGGCGCTACTCAGCGTCTCCCTGCTGGCCATTGGAGCCTGTGGCGACGACGACAGCGATGCCACCAACAACCAGCCCAATAACCAGCCCAATAACACCGAGCCCAATAACACCGAGCCCAACAACCAGGAGCCTGGAGACATCGACGAGGACTGCGATCCGCTGATGCCCGATTACTGCTCCATGCCCTGGCCCTCCAACCTCTATCTGGAGGACGACGCCGATCGGGAGACGGGCTATACCCTGGGCTTTGGCGAGGAGAGCCTTCCCATCAGCGATGAGGGTGGCGCCGTCTCCCCCGAGGGCTATCGACGCCTCGATGGCTACGGCCTGGGAACGCCGGTGGCGACCCTCTTCCCCAACATCGATGTCAGCGCCATGCCCACCGAAGAGGATATGGCGCCTTCCATCGAAGATGACACGCGCACAGCGCTGTACTTCGAGGTCACCGACGACGGCCTGGAGCCCGTTCCCTTCTGGGCTGAGCTCGACGCTCAGGCCACGGATCCCGCCGAGCAAATCCTTTATTTGCGCCCCGGCGTCATCCTCGAGGAGGACACCCGCTACATCGTCGCCTTTCGCAACCTCGAGGATACTGATGGAGACCCCATCGAGCGCTCCGAGGCCTTCGACGCTCTCCTCAGCGGCGACACCGACGACCACAGCGCCCTGGCGCCCCGTCAGGATCGCTTCGACGAGATCTTTGACTACCTCGATGGCGAAGGCATCGACCTCGACGAGCTGACGCTGGCCTGGGATTTCCACACCGGCAGCAGCGACGGCATCCACGGCGAGCTTCTCTCCATCATCGACCAGGGCATCGCCATTGCCGACGACGAGGGCATCGAGCTAACCATCAACAACATCGACGCCTACGACGAGAGCCAGCACGACCACATCGCCTTTGAGGTCGAGGGCACCTTCCGCGTCCCTCACTTCATGGAGGAAGCTGACCGCACCTCTTCCCCCTCCTGGCTGATGCATCGCGACGACGATGGAAATCCCACCCAAAACGGCTGGCGCGACGCCGACTTCTATCTCCAGATCCCCCATTCCGCCGTCGACGGCACGCCTCACGGCCTCGTCAAATACGGCCACGGCATGCTCGGCAGTGGTAGCCAGGTCAGCGGTGGGTTCAATCAAAAAATGGCCAATGAAGATGACCTCATCTTCTTCGCCGCCGACTTTATCGGCTTCTCCGACGGCGACGTCCCCCAGGCCATCCAGGCCCTTCAGCAGCCGACCTACTTTGAGGAATTGGTCGACCGCATGCACCAGGGCATCCTGGAATACGTGCTGTTGACCCAGGGCATGTTCGAGGGCCTTGAAGACCTGGACATCGAGGCCGACATCGTGGTCGACGAAGAGCGCATCTTCTACTCCGGCATCTCCCAGGGCGGCATCTACGGCGTACCCTACGTGGCCGTCGATCCCATGGTCCAGCACGGCCACTTCGGTGTTCCCGGCCACAATTACGCCATGCTCATGGAGCGCTCATCCAACTTCTATGGGGTCTATGACATCTTTCTCAACAATGGCTTTCCCCAGCGCGTCGACCAGGGCATGGCCATGGTCGTCATCCAGTTGATGTGGGACAAGGTCGACCCCATCAGCTATATGCGCCGACTGACCGCCGAGCCCTTCGATCCGGACATGCCCAATTACGGGATCTTCGCCGCCGCCAAAGCCGACTATCAGGTCGCCGTGGTCACCAAAGAGATCACCGCCCGAAGCGGCATCGACATTCCGATCCTCGAGCCCTACGACGCCGATCGCGGCACCCCCTGGGGCGTGGACACCGCCGACTACCCGCACACGGGTTCCGGCGTCATCCTCTATGACTTCGGCAACCCCTGGCCGGAGCCCGGCAACCTGGCCCCCGACGACGACTTCGGCGACCCCCACGGACTTCCCCGTCAGCTCGACGAGCATAACGAGCAGATGGTCCACTTCTTCGATACCGGAGAAATCATCGACGTCTGCGACGGCGAGCCCTGCTACTTCCCCGACGTGTGGTAGATCCCGTCGATCATTCTTGATCGCCACCACCGGCGCCGATTTGGTCCATCGGCGCCGGTGTTCATCTTCTAGCTTCCAACGCCCCGATCGCTGGAGGCCCGGATCATGCATATCGCTATCGCCGTCGATCTCTCCATGGAATCTCGCGCCGCCGTCGCCTGGGGTCTGGCCCTTCGCGACCGGCTCCGCCAACGGGACCGGGCCAGCCCCGTCAGCGTCGTCTGCGTCATCCCCCAGAGCGCTCCCTTTCATCACCACTCACTGCCGGGCTACGACTCTCAGCTTACGGACCGCGGCGCTCGCCACCGCCTGGCCCATCGGCTGCGAACCTTCATCAAGACCACGGGCCATGCCATCGACGACGTGCGCATCGTCCTGCGCGAGGGCGACGCCACCACCGAGCTCGCCGCCTTTTGCCGCGATCAATACGCCGACATCCTCGTCTGCGGCGCCACCTCCGTGCAGGGGCTGAGCCGATTGATCATGGGCTCCACGGCTCACCAACTGCTCGACGCCGTCGATTGCCCCCTGGTCGTCGCTCACCCTCACCAGACCGAGTTTCCTCCCCATCCTCAGTGGGTGGTGGGCATCGACTTTCATCCGGACTCCGAACAGGCCCTGTGGGAAGCGGCCCGTCTCGCCGATCTGAGCGCCGCGCGCCTCCACCTGGTCCACGCCCTCGACGCCAGCCCCCACGGGGCCAACACCCCCATCGCTGGCCGACTGGGCGCCACCACCACCTCCTCCTCCGCCGGCCTCACCGCCCGCACCGCCGACACCCGACGCTCGCTTCAATCGATGATGGCCGAGGTCACCACCCGCTTTCCAGCCCTGGAATACGCCACCTTCGTTCACCCCGCCCAACCGGCGATATTGCTCAACGAGTACATCCAAAAGCGAAACGCCCACGCCACCTTCCTGGGCACCCGACCTCAGGGACGCCTGGAGCGCTGGCTCTATCCGTCGGTGGCCCGAGCGCTTCTCAAGCGCCTTCCCACCACCATGATCTTCGTGCCCCATCCCCGCTCATAGCCGGTCCTTGAGCTCCTGGAGGATCGGCATCGCCTCCAGATCTTCGGCGTCCAGCTTGGACCAATCGATGCCCATCGCTCCTCCATTGGGCACCCCGCAATCGATCACCCGCTCCGGGGAGGCGACCACACTCAGCTTGAGATCGTGGCTCGCCGCCGGAAACCCCTCCACGACCTGCAACTCATGAACCGTGGTCACCACCGGCACCGGCGGTTGGCCCAGCTCCTGTAAGATGGCGTACTCCAGATCACTATAGCCGTGGCCCTTGCCCAGACGACCTCCATCGGGCGTCACGGCCACGCAACCCGTGACGATCAGGTCCACCGGGGGCATCGCCTCCAGAGCCACCTCATCACCAAAGGGAGCCCAGCGGCTGATCATCGAGGCATCGCGCATATCGTCCTCATCGATCTGCGCCGGATCAAAACGCAAAAACCCCGCCTTGAGCCGCGGCGTGGGGACCATCAACGTCTTTCCCGCCCGCAGCGCCGCCTCTCTAAGCGGTCGCTGCGGCGAATCGGGATTGATCTTGACCGTCTTTGCGTCCACAAATAGAGGGTGTTCCATCAGGCGCCGGGCCGCCGCTTCGGCACCCGAGAAATTTGGAATGCGCCCCTTCGGCGGAAAGGGAAAACGCGCCGCCCCTTCATCCTCCAGTGCCGACCAGATCGCCTCTCGACCTTCCTCCTTGCTTGCGAATTTCGTCATGACCTCTCCATATGCATTGCCATCGCTCTCCATCCTGGCCGTCGCTTTACTACTGGCCTTCGTCGCCTGCGACTCCGCTCCCGCGCCGGCCGACGAAACCGACGCACCGGCTGGCGACACGGAGGCCGACAGCCAGGACCAGCCTTCCACCGCCGAGGGGGCGCTTCGCGACGCCTGCTACCATATCGATGTCACCGGCGACCTGGAGGGCAGCGTTACCTGCGCCGACCAACGCCGCCGCGAGGCCGGCGACCACCTGGTCCTTCAGATCGGCGACCACCAAATAACCCTTCGCCTCAGTTTCCCCGACGACCTGAAGCCCGAACAATATCCCTTTGGCCCCCAGCGCGACGACCACACCGTGGCCGCCGAACTGAGCATCGTCGACGATGACGACCAGCGCCATCGCTTCACCCCCGACGAGGACTCCGGCTCCATCACCGTCATGCGCATCGATGACGAGGCCATCTCGGCGCTCTTCGACTTCGAGGCCCAGCTCGACGATCCGGCGTTGGCGATCACGGTTCGCGGCCACCTCCGCGATCTGGAATTCTAACTCCCGGAGAGCTTCACACTCGGTCGATTCCCTCTTTCCACAACCGAAGGTGCTTTTCCCGCGTGGGCACCGTCATATTGGGCTCAAAACGCTTGTCCTCACGCCAGGTCTTTCGGATCTCGTCGAGCCCGGAGAACAGTCCCACGCCCAGCCCCGCGAGCAATGCGGCACCAAGGGCCGTGGTCTCGATCATCTCGGGGCGCACGATCTCGCGATCCAGAAAATCGGCCTGCATCTGCATCAACAGATCGTTTTTCGACGCCCCGCCATCGACGCGAAGGACCTTTAGCGCCTTGCCCAGGTCCTGCTCCATGGCCTTGAGGATGTCCACATTTTGAAGGGCAATGCCCTCCAGGGCCGCCCGGGCGATGTGGGCGTCTGTAGTGCCCCGGGTCAGTCCCCACAGCACCCCTCGAGCCCCCGGATTCCAGTGCGGTGCGCCGAGTCCCGAGAGGCTGGGCACGCACACCACCTCGTCGCTGCTATCGACCTTTCGGGCCAGGGCTTCGATCTCCGGTGCATCATCGATAATCCCCAGCCCATCGCGCAGCCACTGCACCATCGCCCCCGCGATAAAGGCGCTCCCCTCCAGGGCATAGGTCATCTCACCGTCGACCTGCCAGGCCGCCGTCGACAGCATTCGATGCTTGCTCTCCACGGGCGTCGATCCCGTATTCATCAACAAAAATGCCCCCGTCCCATAGGTGCATTTGGCCTCCCCGGGATTGAAGCAAATCTGTCCAAAGAGTGCCGCCTGCTGGTCGCCGGCCATCCCGGCGATGGGGGTTCCGTCGGCCAGCCCGGCCACGCCCTGAGTCTTTCCGTAGACCTCGCTATTGCTCACGATCTCCGGCAAGATCGCCTGGGGCACCCCAAAGAGCGACAGCAGCTCCGGATCCCACTCCACGCTCTCCAGATCCATGAGCAGGGTCCGCGAGGCATTGGACACATCCGTCACGTGGGTCTGACCTCCCGTCAGCTTCCACACCAGATAGCTATCGATGGTTCCAAAGGCCAGTTTCCCGGCCTCCGCCTTTGCCCTCGCCCCCGGAACCTGATTGAGGATCCAGCCAATTTTGGTCCCTGCGAAATAGGGGTCGAGGATCAACCCCGTGCGCTTCTGGACCATCGGCTCTACACCGTCGTCGATCAATTGCTGAATTCGGCCCCGCGTGCGCCGGTCCTGCCAGACGATGGCGTTGTGGATGGGCTCTCCCGTCTCCCGATCCCAGATCACCGTCGTCTCGCGCTGGTTGGTGATCCCCACCGCCGCGATTTGAGTGGGCTCGACTCCCGCTTTTTCCATCGCCTGGCGAAGCGTGGACTCCGTCGACGCCCAGATCGCTTCCGGGTCGTGCTCCACCCAGGAGGGCTTGGGAAAAATCTGCTCAAACTCTTCGTTGACCCGGGCTTTGACCTTGAGTTGCTGATCCATCACCAGCGCCGTGGTGCCCGTCGTGCCCTGATCGATCGCGCAGATATATTGCTCCATCACCGCTCCTTTTGGCTGGGTTTACCTCGCCTCGGCGAGTTCAAATCGCTCCACATGCTTGTCGCGCATTCCTCGAAGATTGATCTTTCGCTCAAAGAGCTTTTCCAATTCCTGGATCGTCGTCCGCTCTACGTTCAACAGATACGAGACGACCTCTGGATGGGCGTCGACGTAGATATTTTTGCCCTCCATCATCGGCGCCTCGCGCCGCACCTGGCGCACGATCTCGGCGGCCACTGTCTCCCTGGTCTTGATCTTGCCGCGGCCCTGACAATGAGGGCAGGGCGTACACAGGTATTGGCCCAGCGACTCGCGCACCCGCTTTCGGGTCATCTCCACCAATCCAAAATCGCTGATCGCCAGCGCATTGGTGGTCACCCGATCGTTTTGCAGCGCCTCTTCCAGCGTGCGGTAGACGCGCTCCCGATTGCGGGCATCTTCCATATCGATGAAGTCGATGATAATGATTCCGCCGATATTTCGCAGCCTCAACTGATAGACCACCTCTTCGGCGGCCTCCAAATTGGTGCGCAAGATCGTCTCCTCCAGGTCACTGGTGGAGCCCGTAAACCCGCCGGTGTTGACGTCCACTGCCGTCAGGGCCTCCGTCTTATCAAACACCAGGCTTCCCCCACTCTCCAACTCCACTTCCTGAGCCAGGGCGCGCTCGATCTCGGGCTCGATACCATAGGCGTCAAAGATGGGCTCCGTGGCCTTATACAGGTCGATATCGGCATCAAATCCCGGCATATACTGGGAGGTAAATTCCGTGACCTGCTTGTAGGAATGGCGGTCATCGACCACCAATTTTTCGACGTCTGCCGTAAACAGGTCGCGGGTGGCCCGCAACAACAGATCGGGCTCTTCGTTGAGCAGCGACGGCGACTTCTCGCCCTTGAAGCGCTCCAACACGTCGGTCCACAGATTGACCAATAGCTCCATGTCGCGAAGGATCTTTTCCTCGGCGATATCCTCGCTGACCGTGCGAACGATAAAGCCCGTTCCCTTGGGTCGATTCTTCTCCACGATCTTGCGCAATCGCTTGCGCTCTTTGTCGGAGCCGATCCGTCGCGAGACCCCGACGTGGCTGACCGTGGGCATGAAGACGACGTAGCGGCCGGGCAACGAGATATGCCCCGTCATCCGAGCCCCTTTGGTGCCGATGGGCTCCTTGGAGACCTGCACCAGGATGTCCTCTCCCTCGGTCATGCAGTCCGAGATATTGATCTTTTTGCTGATCTTTCCCCGCGACGGCGGCGGCCAGTGCTTGGGGTCGTTTTCTAACTTCTTGAGATCTTTATCAAAATCATAGAAGTCGCTGACGTGTAGGAAGCCAGCCTTTTCCTGCCCGATATTGATGAATGCGGCCTGCATTCCCGGGATCACACGGCGAATTTTTCCCTTGTAGATATTACCGGCGATGCCGCGGTCGCGGCGTCGCTCCATATATAATTCGCTGAGTATCCCGTCTTCGATTAATGCCACTCGAGTTTCTGCACGCGTCGAGTTGACTACCAGTACATTCGACATAAAACCTCGGTCGGTGCCCCTCCACGTTTCGACATCACAGAGCGCTGACACCACCATCGGCGAAGGCGTTTAGCAAAGAGGCCCCACCAGCTTCCAGGGGTGGTCCCTGCCTTTTACCCCGCCCCAGATGGCCATTGTCATAGCCTTGCTACCTCCTGCATTGCCGTTGTGGGGGCTTACCAGATACTGAAACGGTTTCGATACGAATTCCAGGCAGCTACGAAGCGGTCTCCACGCCCGGGGCTTTACCACCCGAAGCGCCCACCTGGCCGATGCTCTCGCGCCGACCCTCCGGCCTCCTGGATGCCGATGGCGATCCTCATTGAAAGGATGCACCGTCGGCGCCAATTCTTGCTTCTCTTTTTATAGCACAGCCCACCCATTCCTCCCAGCCGGCATTGCCCCCTGGCGCTGGCCTTGTGGCTTCACACCCTTCGCATCGTTCTTAACTTCCCTTAGGCTGGATCATTCATGAGACGTCCTAGACGCGTCGTGAATCATCCGGGCAAGGCTTCAGCAACTTCGCTGATCACGGTCCACCCAGCGCTTTTCCAAGGAGTACCCATGACCCCCTATAGCGACGATTTCCTCGACGCCATGCGTCAGACATTGGAAGCTCGACGCGCCGAGCTTGTCAGCCACAACCACCGCGCTCGCCAGAAACTTCGCGACCGCCCCGATCGCACGGGCGACTCCATCGACGAATCCACCGACGAGCAAGGCACCTCCACGGAGATGCGCCTCAAAGACCGGGAGAGCAATCTGCTCAACCAGGTCAACAAGGCCCTCGAAGAGATCACCGACGGCACCTATGGCCTGTGCGTGGAATGCGAAGAGCCCATCGGCCAGGCCCGCCTGGAGGCTCGCCCCGTGGCCCGGCTCTGCATCGATTGCAAAGAAGAAAAAGAGGCCTCCCAGCGCCGCCACCATCGCAAGCGCCCTGGCCTCTTTCGCTGATCCTTTCCACCGTCACCGCCGGCGCGATCACATCGCGCCCGGTGCCTCCCGACGGCCCTCATAAAAGATATTATTGGCCTCAAAGCCCATGGAGCGATACAGCCGCACCGCTGGCTCGTTGTCCTCGCCGACGTTGAGCGCCAAGAGCGACACCTGATCAAAGAGCTCATCGATCAATCGGCCCGTGATCGCCGTGGCCAGCCCCTGGCCGCGGTGGGCTCGATCGGTGACCAGGTTGCCCAGCAGCGCCACGTCGTACTCCTCGCTGACCACGTGGACGCCACCCATGCTGATGATCTTGTCCCCATCTCGAATTCCGTAATAAAATCCGGTCTCCAATTGATGAGGCTCGAAGAAATTGTCCGGATAGTGCTCGTAGAGTTCCATGATCGCCGCCGTGTCGCGGTGGCCGAGCCGCTCCACCCGGTCGTCGAATTCCGGGCTCTGAAAGCTCGCCTCATCGAGGCCCATGCGGATCATGCGCGACGCCTCACTGAGATCGAAGACCTCGCGCACCGCCTCCATCTGTTCCTCGACCACATGGAAGTGAAAGCGCTCTGGAAGCACTGCCTCCAACTCCCCCAGAAATCGCTCCATCCCCTCGCCTCCGCCGCTCATAAAGACCACCGGAAGGCTCAACCCCGTGTACAAAAGCACGAGGTTCGAGATCTCTCCTTGCTCGCCTCGTGCTCCGTACCAATCGCAGAATTGAAAATAGGCGGGATCGAGATTGCCCAACAGATAGGCATTGGCCAGTCGGTCCTTGATCAAAAACCGACGCAATTCATCGCGATCGCTCAGTGCTTCAATGGGCATGTAATCTCCTCGAAAAGGTACTCCTTCCACGGGCCCCTCAGGGTTCTCGACGCCATCGATGGCGCCAGTGGTTGTATCACTCTCATCAGTCCTCTCAACTCTAAGCCCTGCCCCCCCAAATTGGCAATGCTCACCGGGCTGCACACTTGTCTCTGGAGCCCGTCCTCGGCATAACCATGGTCCGGCGATGATGCCCCCTTTTTCCCTGCTTAGTATCCATGAACCAACCCCCCCCATCCTGGCTCGACGCCCTCAACCCTCCTCAGCGCGAAGCGGTGATCCATCGCGACGGCCCCCTTCTGGTCCTGGCCGGCGCCGGTAGCGGCAAGACCCGCGTATTGACCCACCGCATCGCCTACCTCATCGAGGTCCACGGCGTGCCCCCCTCGGCGATCGCCGCCGTCACCTTCACCAATCGCGCCGCCGCCGAGATGCGCGAGCGCGTCGACCGACTGGTGGACGACGACCATGCGGCCTCCCAGATCCATATCTCTACCTTCCACAGCATGGGGGCCCGCCTGCTTCGGCGCTACGCCCGAAAACTGGGCCTGGACTGGCATTTCTCGATCTACGACACCAGCGACCAACGCCGCCTCATCAAAAACCTTCTCGACCAACAGGGCCTCGACAAACGCCGCGGCGAAGTCCGCCAGCGCCAGGCCTTTATCGACCGCCAGAAAAACCGCGGCCATACCCCCCGCCAGGTGCTGGAAGCCGCCCACGGCCCCGGCGAGGAGGCGGACGCCAACTTTTACCGCGACTACCAGAAGGCACTTCGCCGCGCCGACGCCGCCGACTTTGGCGATCTCATCGTCCAACCCCTGGTCCTCTTTCGCGATCACCCCCACATCGCCCGTCAGCTCAGCCACCAGTGGAAGTACCTGCTGGTCGACGAATTTCAGGACACCAACCCCGCCCAATACGAACTTCTGGAGCATCTCACCAGCACCCACAACAACCTGTGTGTCGTCGGCGACGACGATCAATCCATCTACCGGTGGCGCGGCGCTGACGCCACGCATATCCTGGAATTTGACCGCGCTTTCGACGCCGTGGAGACCGTGAAGTTGGAGCAAAACTATCGCTCCACATCCACCATCCTGGACGCCGCCAACGATATCATCGCTAAAAACGAGTGGCGCCACCCCAAGGAGCTGTGGACCGAGCGCCCCGAGGGCGAAGCGATCACCGTCTTTACCGGTCAGGACGACCGCGAGGAGGCCGCCTTCGTCGTGGAGCAAATCTTTGACGACCTGCGCCGCGGCGCCGACCCCCAAGACTTCGCGATCTTCTATCGCACCAATGCCCAGAGCCGCCTCTTCGAAGAGCAGCTCCGCCAGTGGGGGGTGACCTACCGCATCGTCGGCGGCCTCAGCTTCTATGACCGCGAAGAGATCAAAGATTTGTTGGCCTACCTCCGCGCAGCTCTCAATCCGGCCGACGATATCGCCACTGCCCGCATCATCAATACCCCTCGCCGTGGCGTCGGAAACACCACGGTCGACAAGCTCCGGGCCGCCGCCGGCCTGGACGGTGTCGACCACCTTCAGGGCGCCCTCCGCCTTCGCCACCGCGAAGAAGCCCCTCAACACGACCTCTTCTCCGCCCCCATCGCCTCATCTCCCGAGGTCGATGAAGTGCGCTCCCTCAGCGGCGTCTCCCGCCGCGGACTGGAGCAATTCGAGGACATCCTCCAGGCCACCCGCGACGACCTCCTGGAATGCGATTCCCTGATGGACGTCCTCAACCGCCTCATTCAGCGCATCGAGTACAACGCTCACCTCGACAAGGAAGGCCCCGAAAAGGCCCGGGAGCGCCGCGAGCATATCGGCGAGCTCCTCAATGCCCTGGGCGACTTCGAAAGCGATATCAAGACCGAGGAGCAGCTCAGCCAACTCCGCGAGCTGCTCCCCGACGACTCCTCCGACCCCCTCCTGGAGGCCGAACCGGCCCTGCTATTGCGCGCCTTCCTCGATCGCTCGGCGCTCGTGGCCTCTCCTCAAGAAGAGCCCGACCTCAGCGCCGTGACCCTGATGACCGTCCACGGCTCCAAGGGCCTGGAATTCGACACCGTCTTCGCCGTAGGGCTGGAAGAGGGCCTCTTTCCCAGTCTCCGCGGCGAGGGAGAAGACCCCGAGGAACTGGCCGAAGAGCGACGTCTGGCCTATGTCGCCCTGACCCGCGCCAAGAACCGCCTCTTTTTGACCAACGCCCAACGCCGCCGACGCTACGGCCAGTACAAATCCACCCGACCCAGTCGCTTCCTCCTCGACATCGACCCCGACCGCCTCCACATCTCCTCGCAGAGCGACGCCCGACGCCTCGACTACGGCTCCTCGCCGTCGCGTCGCAGCTCATCGCGTGGCCAATCGTCGTCCCAGGACTCCTATCAACGCCCCTCCTGGAGCTACGACCAATCCTCGCCGGCCGACGACGACCAGAGCTTCAACCAGGCTCCCCCCGACGACTGGGGCCTCGTCGATCCCGACGACGGTCGCGCCTCCGCCGACGCCTCGTCGCCCAAAGTCGCCCCCGGCACCACCGTGAGCCACTCCCGCTTTGGCATCGGCGAAGTCTTGGCCGTCTCCGGCGATGGCGACAAGGCTCGGCTGACCATCGACTTTCCCACGGTGGGCGAAAAAAAGGTGATCCGTAAATTCCTCAAAATTCTGGGCTGATCGCCCTTGTCTCTCCAATCCAACCAATCAAAAAGGCCGCCGCCTCCCCTCTACGGGAAGGCGGCGGCCTTTTTTGACATGCAATCGCTGCTCAGCCGAGTTTTGCGATCACGGCGTCCGTGAACTCCTCGGTGGTCGCCGAGCCGCCCAGATCGCCAGTCACCGTCTCACCGGCGGTCAACACGGCGTCAATGGCCGTTGCCAGTCGCTTCGACTCCTCCTGCTTATCCAGGTGGTCGAGCATCATCACCGCCGCGCGCATCAGCGCCGTCGGATTGGCCACGCCCTGGCCGGCGATATCCGGTGCCGTCCCGTGAACGGCCTCGAACATCGACGCTTCTTTGCCGATATTGGCGCCCGGCGTCAGACCCAGGCCGCCGATCAGGCCGGCCGCCAGATCGGAGAGAATATCACCGAAGAGGTTCGTGGTCACAATGACATCAAAGCGCTCCGGCTGCATCACCATCTGCATGCACATATTGTCCACGATCAGATCTTCAAAATCGATCTCATCGTACTCGCGGGCGATGCTTTGCCCCACTTCCAAAAATAGACCGTTGGTCTCTTTGAGGATATTGGCCTTGTGGACCAACGTGATCTTCTGGCGTCCCGTGCGCTTGGCGTACTCAAAGCCGTAGCGAACGATGCGCTCGCAGGCCCAGCGAGTGCACAAGATGATGGTCTCCGCCGCCGATCGATTGGGCGGAATCGCATGCTCGATGCCGGCGTAGGCCCCTTCCGTATTTTCGCGCACCGTCACCATATCCACATCGGTGTCCGCATAGCGCGTGTCCATCCCCGGCATCACCTGAGCTGGACGCACATTGGCGTACATGTCGAAGTGCTTTCGGATGGCGACGTTAATGCTGCGAAAACCCGTGCCCACCGGCGTCTCCAGCGGTCCCTTGAGGGCCACCTCATTTCGGGCAATGCTCAAGAGGGTCTCCTCCGGCAACGGCGTGCCCAGATCTTCAAAGGCGCCGGAGCCGGCACGGACTTCTTCCCATTCCAGACCGGCGTCCAGGGCCTCGAGAACGCGCACCGTGGCGTCCACAATTTCCGGACCGATGCCGTCTCCGCGAATCAAGGTTACTTTCTGGCTCATTGCTACTCCCTACTGTGACTGATTAACGTCGCTCCACTGCGGCTTGTTTCGCTGTGGTGTCCATGGCGGTTCGCTCCACGATGTCAACGACCTGCATGCGATTTGGCGTGGCCACGACCGGCGCCACCATAAGAGAGGCCCCATGCCCGGTCAACACTCGCTGGCCCACCTTCGCTTTGCTTGGTGTTTTCGCTGTGGCACTTAGTTTTTAAATATCGAGTTCTTTCCGGGCGAATCCGGGCGAATCCGGGCTAGCTTATCAAACCGCCCGAATGATTCATGGAGACGTCGTAGCGAGGCAAACGTAAGAGCGCAGTCGACGACTCGTGAATATTTCGGGCGAACAAGGGGGTAGTTATGACGCAGTTCTGGGCCATCCGATGGTTGGCCATGGTCTCATTCTTCGCCTTCGCCACCCTGGCGATGAGCACCCTTATGCCGCTCACCTTCTGATCGCCATCTCATCCAAGGAGTTGTCCAATGGCCGTATCATCACTGCTCAAGCTCGCCTTCGTTCTCGTCGTCTTCGCCTCGCTGATCGTCTTCACCGGCCCTCTCTAAGGGCCCTGATTCACGTTAGCCGATGGAGCTTAAACGCGAAGGCTGGCTCCGGGTATTCAAAGCCCAGATGGGCATCGAGGACCAGCGCCCCCAGGTTGAATTGGCCCGTCGGCACGTCGGCGACATCCACCTCGGCGATGCGATCCATGGCCTCGACGAAGGCCTCCTCCATCGCCGCCTCATCAAAGGCATCGAGTTTGTCGCCGATCACCGCTCCATAATAATCGTCGTAGATCTCTCCAAAGACCTCGTCGATCAGCTCCTGGCCTTCCTGGACCCGTCGGTGCACCTCGGGCAGATAGACCGTCGCCTCCACATCGCAGCACGACTGCGACCAATCGAAAAAGGCATTGAGGTATCCCTCCAGGCCTGTATCGCCCACCGCTCGAAGAACGAAATAGCAGGTCTTGATATAGCCAATGACCTCCTCGCGAGCCATGGGCCGAACGATATGTTCCCGAAGGGACGTCGCCACTTTGCGATCCCCTTCTTCCATCACCCGGCGCCACCGGCGCGGTGGAATCCGCTCCAAAAACTCCTGGGCCGCCACCTCATTGCTGCAGCCCTCGACCAACTCTCGCCACCGCACCACCTCATCGGGCTCTCGGGTATAGACAAACATTTCGATGCCCGGGCCCGTCGCCAGATCTTGGAATTTACTCCGCACCGCCTCATCGTCGCTCAATTCCAATGAGGCCAGCGACGCAGCCAGGGTTTGTTTTTCCCCGCCGAGTCCACCGCGGCGGATCCCGAGCCGGTAGATCATCTCCTCGAAGAATAACTGTCGGTCGTTATTGACCTGCGTGGGGCGATTGGCGGGAAACAACTTCAATAATAACCGCGCCTGACTGAAGTGGTTGGCCTCAAACTTCCGCTCCACCAGCCGCGCCAGGTTCTGCACCTTTTCGTTGATATCCACCGCCCGGGCCATCAGGTGAACCCACAATTCGGCGGCCATCACCACCTCGGCGACCTCCAATTGCTTGGACTCCGGCAACCGGTCGTTGTCCAGCAACACCGCCAACAGCACCCGCGCCCCGCGCAAAACGGCCGGATCGTCGAGAGCCATCGGCCACGGCGAGGCCGTGGACACATCGGCGAGATCAGGAGGCGCAAACTCCGCCGTTTCATCCAGAGCGCTCACAAACCCCGAGGGCGCCGCTCCCTCTCCATCGTGATGGCCCTCTTCGGTCACTCCCAGATCGTCGACGTCGATGATCTCTGCCGTATCTGCCAGGGGCTCATCGTCTTGCTCGGATTCATCGTCGTCTTGCTCCTCCGGCGGACCCGTCCCGGGCGGAGGCGCCGGTGGCCCACCGGCCGGCGAAAACTCATCGCGAAGCGCCGCCTGGGGCTCCTCCCACCGATCGGGAAACAGCTCCACCAACAGGGCGACGGCGACCTCCAGGATCGGATCGCTCTGGGGATGCTCCTCCAAACGCTTCTCCACCCTGGGGAGCACGGACTCGAATAAAAACGCCAGATAGGTTCTATCCTCGTCGTCATCGATCGCATCCTGATGTGGATGCTCCATGTCCTCCGTGGGAGGATCGTTTTCGTTCCGAAATATCTCTAAAAATCGCTTAAACATTGAGGCTCCAACCCCGCCATGATTCGTCGATGACCAGTATCGCCGCGCCCACTTACAGATCGATTAAGGCACGTCGCAAAACCATGCCCCGCGGTGACCCAGCCGAGGAGCGTCCCAGATTGTAGGCACGCTTTCACAAATTCCCACATTCCGTGCACCACCGCAAGTCATGGACCCAGCGCCCGGAACCTGACTCACTGCCCGGATCCGCCCCGGTACTCATGGCCTTCCCCCGTGATCTCCTGGACGTAGATCTCGAAATCAAAGGTGGGAGAATGGTCGGGCACATGACAGGTAACGCAGTTTTCTTCCGTCGGATGCCGGTTAATATGCTGGGGTTCCCCGACTTCGTCGAGGGGTTCCAGCAGGTGATTGGACCCCGCTCCATGGCAACTCTCGCAACCCACTTCGTGGAGATCCTTCATAAAGCTCTCGCCCCTTAACTCCGACTCGTACTTGATATTCCCCAGGACGCTTCCCCCCGGCTGCTCCCACCCGTCTACGTGGCACCCGATGCAATTTTGGTCGTATTGCTTGTGGCGAACCTCCAGGGTCTCCACCGCCGAGGCATGAGAGGTCTCCTTCCAAAAGTCGTGGGCCGCCCCGTGGCAGGTGGCACATTGGTCCTGGCCCACGAAGAAGGCCTCGCCCTCCTCGACGGGCAGTGGATCGCGCTCAATTTGGGCGTTGAGCTCCGCCAGACTCATATTGAACTCGATGCGGCGATTCTGGATCTCTTCATCCAGGCGAAGACCGGGCTCCATGGGGATCAAGTCGTAGATAAACGACCGGCGTCCCTCGGGAAACTCCAGGTTCTCTCGCATCAGGCGTGCTCGTCGCTCCTCCAGATCTTCGAGTCGCTCGCGCAACCGCTGGGTTAAATCCGTCTCCTGGCCGCCGGTCCTCAAGTCCAGGCGTCGAAGATCGGCGCGGACGCGCTCCTTTTCATTTTCCAAGACCTGCCGCTGCTCCTGGGCCCCCGCCCGGGCATCGACGAAGCTCTCTGTGCGCTGCTGACCTCCATAGAGCTTGAGCCGTCCCACATAGCGGCCCTGGTCGTAGGCCTCCAAAAGATGGCTCGACCCCACGGTCCTCGGAGCGTTGCTGCGCCGGGGGTTATGGCCCACGATCACAAAATCAATGCCCTCGACCTCGTTGACCATCGCCTCCGCTGCCGTCGCGTCTCCTTGATAGACCAGCACCACCGCGTCGGCTTCCACCCCTTCAAGGGCCTCCTCCACCGCCGGAGCGGGATCGCTGATCGCCACCCCATCGATGTCGCGGTCCATGCTATTGGGATCCGTGGCTCCCACCAGCGCCCATCGCTGATCGGCGAACTCCATCGTCTTGACCCCCTGCAGGGCCTGACCGGCGAGCTCCACATTGACCGCCACGGCCTCCATATTGGCCCGCTCCATCATCTCCTCATAGAACTCTACCCCCATGGCCAGGTCCTTGCTCCCCGGCACCGACATTTGAGTTCCCATCCGCCGATGGGCGTCGGCGAGCACCCCGGCCTTCGCCTTCTCCTGTGGCTGGAGGTATTCGGAGACTTCATCGAATTCGAAGATCCAGTCGCCGGCATCGATGAGCGTCATCTCGTCGTGCAACCCGGCGACGTCGAGCATAAAAGCCGTGATTCGATCGATGCCGCCCAGAAGTACATCGGCCGTGCATCCGCAGGGCTCGGTATAGCCACTTAGTCCGGAGGTAAAATACAGCGTCGGCGCCTCGGGACCGATGTCCTCGGGCTCCACCTCTTCGATGTCTTCCAGATCCTGGTAGGCCTCTTCGGCGATCAGATCCTGGTCCTCCACCTCTTCAGCGCCATCGTCGCCGTCCTCTGCGGCCTGATTGCAATCGCAACCCCCAAGCGAGCCCAGCGCGATGAGCGCTATCACTGCTCCAACGGCTAGCCGAAAGTATTTTGCTGCTTGCATTTAGCGCTCCAAAAATCGCGAGAGGTGACGTCGCTCCCAGGCCATCGCTTCCTCGTAGCGGGGGAAGCGCTCTTCCATGGCCCGAAATTCCGGCGTGTGCACGATTCGCCGCGACGATCCCTCTACCGGAGGGTGCAGTGCATGTAGCAACTCGTGGTAGACGATAAATTCCACGAAAAAGGGCGGCACCCAATCCTGGTCGAGCGCTGGATGCACTCGGATCAACTGCTGATCAAAATCATAGCTCCCAAATCGGATGCTCCGCCGACCCCGTCCATAGCGACCCCAGGTGACCTTCACCCCGGCGAGCGTAGGGTCGTCCAGGCGCTTCTTCCACTTCTCCAAAAAAGGCTGGAGATCGTGGGATTCTCCCCGTGCATGGAGTTCTTCCGGATCGACATCGAAGGAGATCTCGTCTCGATTACGGTCGATATAGGATTTGATCTGAGAGCGGGCTCCCTCCATTTGCTCACCCCGTGCAAGCCAGGTCAGGGCCTCCGCCGTCGCTCCATCGCAGCCCACAAACATGTGGTGAAGGCGCAAGACATAGCGCCCCTGCTGTTGGCGCGCGCTGACCATGCGGCGACGGTTGTCGGTCAACGTCAAATTGACCGCCCCCAGATGGTGGCTCAATCCCTCATGGAGGCGCTGGGCCTCTCGGACCTCCAGGCGCAGATCGGCGGGAAGCTCGGAGAGATCGAGCCGTCCTTCGCCGGCGCTGCCGCCATCCGCCTCCTCCCATTGCCAGAAGTCTTGTTGCTCCATGAGGTGCCGAGTTTGAGTAGGGCTTACGCGTCCGTTGAGGCAAACGCGCCCGGTGATTGGCCATTATTAGCCATCGGCGGCCAATTCCTCAAGTTCGGCGAGGCTGTCCTTAAGGGCTTGCTTCTCTTCTTCAAAGCGCTTGAGCTTGTCGCGATCGTTTTGGACCACCGCCTCCGGTGCGTTATTGACGAAGCCCTCATTGGACAATTTGCCGGAGACGTGATCGATATCCTCGTCCACCCGCTCCAACTCCTTGTGCAGCCGGGCGCGCTCCTCTTCAATATCGATGAGCCCCGCCAGAGGGATGCGAATAGAGAGATCACCGGCCATCGCCGTCGCCGCGGCGTCCAGGGACTCCAACTGGTCGGCGTCCACCACGCGGATCACCTCCGCCTTGGCCAGATCCTCGATATAGGAAGCACCGGACTCCACCGCCGCCAGCGCCTCGTCGTTGCCAGAGGCGATAAAGACCTCGTCGATCACCACCCCGGGCTTGACGTTGGTCTCTCCGCGAATCCCGCGAATGGCCCGGATGACCTCGATATTGGTCTCCATCTGCGCCGCCCCTTGCTGCTCCACCTCACTGGCCATGGACTTCGGAAAGGGCGCCACCATCACGCTCTTGGGCGCGTCGTCGCCACGGGGAATGCTCTGCCAGATCTCTTCCGTGATATAGGGCGTAATCGGGTGCATCAGCCTCAGGATCGTCTCCAATACATAGAGCAGCGTTCCCTGGCTGGCCTTTCGCGACGCCTCATTGGCCTGGCTGTCGTCATAGAGATTGGGCTTGATGAGCTCGATATACCAGTCGCAGAACTCATGCCACACAAATTGGTAGAGCGTCTCGGAGACATCGTTGAAGTGAAAGCCCTCCATGCCCTCGGCGACGGTGGCCACCGTCTCGTCGAGTCGGCTCAGAATCCACTGGTCGGCGAGGCTCATCTCCGAGGCATCCATGGGGAGATTGGAGGGGCCCGCCTCCTCATAGGTCGCGTAGGCCGGGGCCTCAAAATCCTCCAGGTTCATCATCGCGAATCTGGTCGCGTTCCAAAGCTTATTGAGGAAAGCCCGGTACCCCTCGATACGCTTGATATCGAGCTTGATATCGCGTCCCTGGGCGGCGTAAATCGCCAGCGTAAAGCGCAGCGCATCGGCGCCCTGAGCGTCCAGCCCTTCCGGATATTGCTTGAGCAATTCGGCGTGCAGGTTTTCGTCCAGGTCCTCTGATTTGGCGCCAAAGATCATATGCAGCGGATCGATGACGTTGCCCGTGGTCTTGGACATCTTTCGCCCCTCCTTGTCGCGCACCATGGCGTGGAGGAAGACGT
>CAYQBU010000052.1:19259-21157 GCA_964415785.1 uncultured Bradymonadales bacterium | reverse complement strand
GCAGCGCGCGCAGCTCGAAAAGGCCAGGGAGCTCGTCGGCGAGCTGGACGAAAAAATTGAAGAGCTCAGTGAGGCCTTGACGGAGCAACGGGTGGAAGTGGCCCAGATCGATGAGCGGCGCCGCCACCTTCGGGCCAATATCGACCGTTTTGAAGAGGGCGTGGCTGACGCGACGCGGCAGTTGGAGCGCCTGGAGAAGGAAAAGAAGGAACAACAGGAAAAGAAAAAAGACGCCGCCATGCGCGCCGAAACCCTGGCGGGAGAGGTAGAGACCCTGGCCGAGAACCACGCGGCGTTGAAGAAAGAGGTTCAGGCATCCAAGGAAGTGGTCGAGGAGATCAGCGAAAAGGTTCAAGGGCTGGAATTGGCCGTGCTCGGTCATCGCCAGGATGTTGAGGAGGCCAGCGAGCGGGTCCAGGCCTTGACGATGCAAAAGAGAGAAGCGGAGTTGTCCGTAGAGCACGTCACAGAACAACTGGAAGAGCAATATGAGCTGACGCTGGAAGGGGCGCGACGCCAGGCACTGGCGGTAGAAACACCGGTGGATAAGCGCAAAGGACGCGCTCAATACCTTAAGAAGCGCCTCAAGAAATTGGGCCACGTCAATCCGCTGGCCATCGAGGAATTCGAGGAAACCAAGGAGCGCTACGCCTTCCACCAGGAGCAGCAGACGGATCTCGAGGACTCGGTCGCCGATTTGCGCGATGCCATCGATCGAATGGATTGGGAGAGCCGAAAGCGGTTCCGCGAGACCTTCGACAAGATCAACGCCAAATTTCAGGAAGTCTTTCCACGGCTATTTCAGGGAGGAAATGCCCGGATGGTCCTCACTGACCCCGAGGATATCTTGGAGACTGGGGTCGATATTGAAGTTCAGCCGCCGGGCAAAAAGCTCCAGAATGTGAGTCTGCTCTCCGGAGGAGAGAAAGCGCTGACTGCGGTGAGTTTGATCTTTTCGATCTTTTTGCTCAAGCCCAGTCCATTCGCTGTGCTCGACGAGGTGGATGCGCCGCTGGATGACGCCAATGTGGGTCGCTTCGCAGAGATGGTCAAAAGGCTCAGCGTGGAGAGCCAGATGATCGTGATCACCCATAATCGGACCACGATGGAGGCCCCGGAGCGCCTCTACGGGGTGACGATGGAAGAAGCGGGGATTTCCAAGATGGTGTCGGTGAAATTGTCCGAGGTCGACGATCGTCTCGCGTCCTGAGTGGCAGTAAATGAATGTTGGATGGGGGCGCTGAGAAGGTGGCGTATTGACGGTCACCGGGATGCAAGGCACAAAATGCGCGTACGAAGATCGAATGGACCCACGGATATGAAGCGCTTCGGCAGAATAATATATTGTCGGGGCAATCAACCCAACTCACGAAATAGATGGATATGGATATGCTCAGTCGCCAAATGCTTTTGCAAATGGATGCGGTAAGTTCGACGACGATCATGGCTCAGGCGGCGGAGACCGAGGGGGGCATGATGGTGATCGCGGCGGTACTCGTCGTACTGGCGCTGGTGGCGATCATCGGGTTGGTGCTGTGGCTGAAGGGCAAAGGGGAGAAAGGCGATAGGCCACGGGCCGATCGGCGCGATCTCGATGAGAGCGTGATCCCCTCTAAAGATCTGCTCGAGGATCGCGAGGAAGTCGAAGAGCCCATTGAGGATTACGAGAATATGTCGCTCGCCGAGATCAAGCGAGCCAAACGGGCCAAGGTGGTGGGTAAAGGGCGCCGCGAGACGGCGGCCGAGGCCACGGAAAAGGCGAAAAAGGAAAGGGGAGAGCCGGAAGAAGAGGTCGCGGAAGAAGAAGCGGTCGAAGAGGTTGAGGAAGAAGAGGTCGAAGAGGTCGCGGAAGAAGAAGAGGTCGAAGAGGTCGCGGAAGAAGAAGCGGTCGAAGAGGT
>CAYQBU010000052.1:0-19159 GCA_964415785.1 uncultured Bradymonadales bacterium | reverse complement strand
CGAAGAGGTCGCCGAAGAGGTCGCCGAAGAAGAAGCGGAAGAAGAAGCGGAAGAAGAAGCGGAAGAAGAGGTCGTCGAGGAAGATGATGATGATGAGCAGGAGGAGACGAAAAAGTCGGTCGGCCTGCCGCGACCAGGAGCCAAGAAGAAGAAAAAGAAGAAAAAGTCGGGGGGCCTACCGCGTCCGAAGTTGAAGATCGGAAAACAGGAAGAAAAGGAAGAAGAGGTCGAGGAAGAAGAAGCGGTCGAAGAGGTCGCGGAAGAAGGAGCGGTCGAAGAGGTCGCCGAAGAAGAAGCGGTCGCGGAAGAAGAAGCGGTCGAAGAGGTCGAGGAAGAAGAAGAGGTCGCGGAAGAAGAAGCGGTCGAAGCGGTCGAGGAAGAAGAAGCGGTCGAAGAGGTCGCCGAAGAAGAAGAGGTCGCGGAAGAAGAAGCGGTCGAAGAGGTTGAGGAAGAAGAGGACGAAGAGCCCAAATCTTTGGAACAGGGGCTGGAGAAGACGCGAACCGGGTTTATCGATCGTCTGGGCAGTCTCTTTCGAGGCGAGAGCATCGACGAGGAGATGGTCGAGGAGATCGAAGAGATCCTCTTTACCGCCGACATCGGCGCGCGCGTCGCCCAGCGGATCTTGGAAACGGTGGAAGACGAATTGTCGGCGGATCAAAAACGAGATCCCGTCGAGGTGTGGGCCTTCATCCGCGAGTATTGCGAAGAGGTCTTAGAGGGGCATGAGGACGATATCGACTTTGATTCAGCCAACCCCTTCGTCCTCCTGGTGATAGGGGTCAATGGCGTGGGCAAGACGACCACGATCGGTAAATTGGCCAGCAGCTTAACCAACGATGACAAGTCGGTGATGTTGGTGGCCGGAGATACATTTCGAGCCGGGGCGGTCGATCAACTCAAAATCTGGGCGGATCGCACGGGCATACCGATGCACCGTGGCGACGAGGGTGCGGATCCATCGTCGGTGATCTATGCGGGCATCGAACGGGGACTGGAGGAGAACGCAGATGTAATTATCTGTGATACAGCGGGCCGGCTGCATACGGACTCTAATTTGCTCGATGAATTGAGCAAGATGGAGCGGGTGGCGGGCAAGGCATTGGAGGGAGCACCACATGAGACGATGTTGGTGCTGGACGCCAATACCGGTCAAAACGCGATCGCCCAGGCGAAATTATTCAATGATGCTCTGGATATAACAGGAGTGACGCTGACGAAGCTCGACGGAACGGCGAAGGGAGGAGTTATCCTTGGGATCTGCGATGAATTAGAGGTGCCCGTGCGGTACATCGGCATCGGCGAGGGGATTCGGGATCTGCGACCTTTTAACTCCGAGGAATTCGTGGAAGCGCTATTTATGTGAGACGCCGGCTTGTCGGTGGAAAAACCGATATGGTATATCAGACGCAGGCATATTCATCAGCTCAGAGGTCATCGCTGGTATGAGACCAGTGTGAGACCGGGAATGGAATTAGGCGTCGGAAGAGTCATGGTAAAGACGTTACACATCGCACCGACGGTACTGGCATTGAGTGCATTGGTCGCTCTGTCGACGCTGGCAACAGCGGCACAGGCCCAGGAGTCCCCCGCCGATCACGGGGATACGATCCATGTGATCCAGCCCAAGCCGGTATTGCAGCAAAGTCGCGTATCGTTGACGCCCCGATTCGGGATGACGATCAACGACAGTTTGCATCGCAATTTTCAGGCTGGCGGATCGCTGTCCTATCATCTGGGGGAGCGGTTAAGGATCAGCGGGCTGGTGCAGTGGTTTGATTTCGGAAGCGCTCTCGGGGGCAATACGAGCACGTTTCGCGAGCTCAATGCCGAGACCGGGGCAGCAGCGGATTCGCCCTATCTCAATTGGGCGGTCGGCGGTGAGTTGGGGGTGTCTCCTCTGATCGGAAAGCTGGCGTTATTTAATCGCGGAGTGATGTTTTACGACGTGACGGTGTCTGCGGGAGCGATGATGACGGATTCATCGTCGATTCGCCGCGGTGCCAGCGAGACGGGCATGGCGGGAACGCTGGCGCTGTCGACAAGGTTATTTCTCAACGATTGGTCAGCCCTGGACCTGGAACTGCGAGATGTGTTGTTCAATGGGACCTACCAGGGAGGAGATACAAGCCTGAGCCACTCAGTGACGCTGTCGCTGGGGGTGAGCTTCTATCTGCCGATGGGATTCGATTATAGCGAAACGGCCGTAAGGTAAGGAATGAGGAAGGGCATGAAAGCACGCAAGAGATGGATCCCTGCGGTGGTGGTGGCAATTGTCGCGGCGTTAGGCGTGATGATCAGCGCTGAAGGTCAGGAGGCGTATGCTCTGGACGTGGAGGTCCAGGAAGAAGAGATCGCCTCACTGGAAGAGGGGCCAATTGTGCGGCGTCAACTGCTGCATCGGGCCTCGAGGCTGGAATTGGAGCCTCGGCTCGCCTTCACGCTCAACGACGCCTATATCCGCAACGGGCTGGTGGGGCTGAGCGCAAGTTATTACCTCAATGACTCGTTTGGATTTACGGGAAGTGGTGGGTTTGGCGTCCTGGGGATGGACACAAGCCTGCGGGAGTCCTTTGAAGCCGAATTGGCAGAGGAGAACCCGGACGCGGCGCAAGAGACGTCGTATTCACGGATCGGCTTTTTAGTCGATGGAGGACTGATCTGGGTTCCGGCGTTTGGGAAGCTGTCGTTTCTCAACAGCGCGTTTACCCATTATGACGTCCACTTGATCGGGGGAATGGCGCTGGTCAATGAGCGCGTGGAGGCGGCGGTAAGTGGAGGAGAAGAGGATGGGCAGCTCGAGGGGATGCGTCCGGCGGGAATGTTCGGAGCTGGACTGAGATTATTTATGTCGGAGCAATTCTCCCTCAACTTTCAGGTCCGCAACTACTTGTTCCCGCGAGCAGAGGTGAGCCAGCAAGACGTGGATCCAAGCCTGAGCAATACGGTGATGTTTACGGTGGGCTTGGGCATTTTTGCACCCAGCGACGTCTCCATCTCGCGATGAGGGGTCAGCCGCGATAGGCTCCAGCGGGGAGGAGCGGAGCAAGCATACCCATAAGAGCCAAGTCCATGGACGTCATTCATCGCGCCCGAATCGCGCTCGACCGAGGAGAGCCCGGTCGGGCGTTGAAGCTTCTTGTAGGCAGGCTGAGAAAGGTCGTCGACGATGAAGAGGCCCTGGATCTGTTGGGCTATATCTACGTGCAACACCTGGGTCAGCCGGGAATGGAAGGGGAATTGATCCGAGGGGTGGAGCGGAGGCCAGATGCCGAAGCGTGGCTGGGCTGGGTGGTCGAGGAGTTGGAGGAGGCGCATAAGGAGGCGATGGCCAAGGCTCTTCGGGAAGAAGCGCAAGAGAAGGGATACGGGCCTCTGAAAACGAGAGTGGAGGACTGCACACCAGTACCAGAGGTAGAGGAGCAGAGTGGCCGAAGCGGTGCAGCGCAAAGCGATGGGAGTGCGGTCAAAAGCAGTAGCAGTGCCGGTGAAAACATTGGCCGTACGGGGGAAAGTAATAGGCCAGAGACGCCTCCAGGTAAGGAGCGACAAGGAGAGCCAGGGCTGGAAGCGGAGGGCAAAGAGGAGTCCCATGGGCGCTCGAGGCGATGGATAACGACTCTGTTGGGGTCGGCAGCGGCAATGGTGGCGGTGGTGGTGGTGGGAGCGTTGATCTGGCAACAGGTCCAGTCGCATCATCGGTTGAGAATAGCCGATGAGGCCGTATTGGCGCTGGATCCGATGGACGCAGAGGCGGCTTTGGGTGAGCTAACAGAGGTTGGATCACCGCTGGGGGGAGCGGACTTGATCGCCGATCGAAAGCGCTTTGTGAGGGCCCTGGTGGCGATGGACCAGGGGAGAGAGCTCGAGGGAGCGATAGGGGAGGCGGAGACGGGTTGGGCGAGGGCGGCGAGGGCGATGGAGCTGGCGACTCGACAACAGTGGGAGGGGGCGATGGCCGATGTTCATTATTTACAGCGCGCCCAACGAGATACCCTGCCTGCACTGATGGCGAGAGGGAGAATTTGTGAAGCTCGGGGACAATGGCGGTGCGCGCAAGAGATGTACGCATTTTTGCAGGAGCATTTCCCAGATTTTGTAGGAGCCCATCAGGGGATGATTCGGGTAGGCGCTTATCGCTATGAACGGCAGTGGTGGGAGGAGGGACAGCGACGTTTAAGAGCGGTCAACGGCGATCATATCTACGCCGGTCTGGAGTGGATTGAGCCCTTGTCGAAGGCCGGCGGTGACGGTGCACAAGAGGTGGGCGAGGAGGATCGAGTTTCAGGCGATGAGTTCGTGGAGGTGTGGCAGACATTGGGTGAGGGCCTGGCGATGCGGCGGGCGTCGGAGTTCGATGAGGTGTTGGGGCTGTGCCGGGGCGAGCATGACGAGGTGGCGCGTCGGCTGGCGACGGTGCATGTGCTTTGCGCCATGGGTGCGGCGGGACGGCTGGAGGCAGATGTCGTGGAGTTTCGCCTGCGTCGGGCCCTGCGCCTGGGGGAGGAATCGCAGGACTTGGTGGCGGCCATTCAGCGGGAAGCCCCCCATTGGTTAAGTGATCTGGGGCGATCGCGTGAGGGACTGGCGTTTAGTGTGCCCGTGGACGATGAGGGCGAGGTGATCGCCGATGAACAGAAGGGTTTCGAGGAAGACAAATTGGGCTGGAATCAGCGGGTTTTGGCTCGAGCGAGGGTGCTCAACGGGCTGGGGAGAAGCGAGGAAGTCCGTCAGATCCTGGGGCAAATTGAGGACTCCTCGGGGGTCAGCGAGGAGGTGGCGTTGCAAAGGGTCAAATCCTTTATCAACGAGGGCGATCGAGAAGCCGCCAGAGAGGAGGTAAGTCAGGTTGAGGACTCGGCGTTTCGCCGCGGTCTCGAGGGTTTGGTGGCCTATTACGAGGGCGGTTATCAGGATAGCTATGAGGCGTTCGGGGGGCGGGCGGAGTGGCCCGTAGAGTTGATTCGAGCCCGGGCATTGGCGCTGCTCTCCGATGGGCGACGGCGACAAGCCCTGGCGGTGGTGAGCCAGGCGGGACGGCATCTCGACACGCTGCTATTGGCGTCGGTCAGGCAGCGGGTATTGGCGCGTGGAGACAAACGCGACGGGGCAGAGGACGGGGTAGAACTCGACGGGGAGGAAAGTGAGAAGTGGTCGACCATCGACGTGCTCATCGACCGCGGGGCGAAGGCTTTCTGGCAACGGGATCTGGAGGGGGCGGCAAAGCTTATCGATCGCGTCTTGGAGCAGGCGCCTCACCATCCGGAAGCGGTGTGGAAGGGGCGGCTCATCGATCGCATGGAAGGCGCCGGTCATCAGCGGCGTTATAGCTACCAGCAGGGCTGGCGAGGCGATGAAGATTCCATGGAGTTGATGTTGGAAAGCGGTCGGGTTCATCTCGATTTTGGGCGGTACGCCGAGGCGAGGCGGACCTTTTTGGATGCCATGTATCGGGATCGACAAGAGTTGGAGGCCATCCGCGGGTTGGCCAAGGCCTACAAGGGCTATGATCGGCAACGAGGACTGCGCGATCTGCGGGGATTGATGGACAATTATTCATCCTCGGCCTCCGATCAGCCCGGACGTGCAGAGCTATTGCGTTGGATCGCTGTATTAGAGGGGCTACGCGAAGGCGATGAAGAGGCGTTGGAGACGCTAGAGGAGGCGCTGGAGTTGGCCGGGGAGAGGCCGGTACTGCTCAAGGAGAAGGGGCGTCACTACAAAGCTCGGGAGGAATGGGACGATGCACGCGAGGCCTATGGGCGAGCCCTGCAGATGGAGCCTACATCGGCGGAGACCTATCTGGGGCTGGCGCGAACGGCCTACGCTCAAGAGGAGATGGAAGAAGCGCGCGATTATCTTCGCCAATTGTGGCGTCTGAGCCCGGTGGGAGAGGTGAGGCATGGGGCCGAGATGTTGGAAGAGCAGATGGGGGAGGAGCGATGAGGTCGGCGCTGGCGGCGGTCATGGGGGCGACGATGGTGGCGGTGATCGGGCTTTCATCGACGGCTGTGGGGTTGGAAGTCAGCATTCGCGGTGAGTCACAGTTGAGGTGGGACGTTCAACCGCTGGGGACCATGGTTTGGGTGGAGGCCCAATTGGTGGATGATGTAGGCGAGCCGTTGCCCCAGAGAGCGGTCTCATTTCGGTTGGAGGGCGAAGATGGCACGGTGGGGGAAGTCCGAGAGTATACGGACTTTTTCGGGCGTGCAGAGGCGATCATGGAGGGACAGGGGGGAAAACATCGCCTGGAGGGAAGATTTGCAGGATCCCATCACCTGGAAGGGGCGCAGCGGAGTGTGGAGTTGGAGTTGGAGGAGCGCCCGGCGGAGGTCAGCTTGAGCGTTCCCGCATGGGGGATTGCCGGACAATCGCCAATGCTGCTCCAGACGCAGGCCACGATCGAGGGCATCGGATTACCCGGCTATGCGACGGTGCTGGTCGATGGGTCGGAGGTGGCCTCGGTGGAGCTCGATCGCCGAGGACGCGGCCAATTCGATCTAAGCCCCTATGTGGAGGCCGGAGAGCGTCGGGTGAGCGTGGAGGTCGAAGGCGGACAGGGCTCAGGACCGTCAAGGGCCGATGAACGTCTTCACATCTACGAAGAGCTGTCGGTGGATGGGGAAGTGGAGGACGTTTTCGAGCGCCACCGCCGGGGGGTCTATTTGAGCGCGAGGATCAGCGATGGAGCCAAGGGGGTTGAAGGCGTGAGGGCGATATTGGAATGGAATGGCGAGGGGAATTCACTACAGAAAGAGGTGGAGAGCAATTCTGTGGGGGAGGTTCAAGCGCTATTTGAAGAGTCGGAGTTCGACGACGGGATCTACCAAAGTCGAATCCGTATTCCCCTGGAGGAAGGCGAGGAGATCGTCTGGGAGGGCGATGTCTACGAGGCCCGTCAAGCCACTGGAGATCGCTGGCTTCGAGGGTTCGCCTGGTTGGTACTGCTGGCGGGGCTGTTGTTGGGGGGAGGCCAGACGATCCGGGCGTTGGCCAGGTTGGAGCTGAGCGGGCGAGATCGCTCGCCGAAAGAAGAAGATATCGAAGAAATGGAGAGCTCGCATTCTAACCCCCCTGTGGCGTCCAGCGATGGGGAAAAAGTTGGGGAGAAGAGCTGGATCGTCGAGTTATGGGATGACTGGCGGGCAGAGCCGGTGGAGGACGCGGCGCTATGGGTTAACGGTGAGAGCCAGCCCATCGATGGTGGTCGGCAAATCCTTCGGTCCGAGAAGTTGGAGTGGCCGGTGACGATTGAGGCCCAGGCGCCCGGCTATATGGGGGTTCGACGCGAGGTAGAAGAAGCACCACCGATGCGTCGATGGCGAGTGCGCATGCGCCCTATCCCTATAGAGGTCCGGCATCGCTATCGCGAACTCGTTCGGCGCATCGGAAAGCCCGATCAATGGGGGAAAAAGACGCCGCGTGAGATGGGCAAGGTGCTGTTGAATGGGAGCGTCGAAAAAGCTCAGCGGGAGCGCATGGAGCGGTTAATCGCCGTCGTAGAAGAGACCAATTTTAGTGGTCAGGAATACGACGAAGAAGTGGTCAAAGAGGTCCACGGGATCATCGAAGCCATCGTCCAAAACGAGCATACGAACGGAACAGGAGGGCGCGATGAGCCCCTTCAGTAGCCGGCGATGGATGGCGATGGCGATGGTGGTGGCGCTGCTCTTGAGCAGCGCGTGGGCGTGGGCCAATCCCTATCAGGGAGAGGATACGGGGTGGGAGGGCTATTCGAACTGGCTATCAATGGCGGCAGCCCAGGGTCTGGAGTTGGAGGTCGGTCAGCGCCTGGATTGGGGTACCATCGACAGCGACGATGTCCTGGTCGTTGTATACCCCGACCACCCCATAGATGTCCAAGAATTGGCGGCCTTTGTAAGCGATGGAGGGCGTCTGCTCTGGCTGGATGATTTCGGGGCCTCCGGGGAGTGGTTGCAGCGACTGGGGATCGAGCGCAGTGAGCCAGACGAGGAGGGACTGCCCCATAGCGCCTTTGTTCAGGGCGAGAGAGGGTGGCCGATCTTTGAGGTCAGCGGTCAGCACCCCCTGATCACAGGGGTAGAAGAGGTGGTAGCTAATTTTCCCGCGGTGCTGGAGCACGAGGGTGGCGCGGTCATTGGGTATGACCGGGGTGGGGGGCTGATTTATGACATGATTTTGGGCGAGGGGCGAGCGGTGGTGATCGCCGATCCAGGGCTGTTTATCAACGGGATGATGGGGGTCGCCGACAATGAACGACTGGCCCAAAATACGCTGAACTATCTATGCGAAGAGGGAGGATGTCGAGGAATGATGTTCAGTGGCGCTTTCGAGGTTGAGGGGCGCTATGGGGAGGGGGAAGAATCCGGGATGGTGGAGGAGTGGAATCGGCGGGTGCAGGAGGTCTTTCGAGAACTGCCGGAGACCCCCTGGATGATCTGGGTGGTGCTCTTCTTGAGTTTTGGCGGGGTCATCTACCTGGGGAGCTGGTTTCGGTGGCGGCGCCCCGATCCGATGTCGGCGCTGATGGACGCGCGCATCACAGATATCTCACCGCCGATGACGGAGTACGACTGGAATATGGAGCGGTTTTGTGGCGGGAAAAAGCGGGTCAATTATGCGCTGACGGCGGCTTTGCTCAAGGAGGTCTTCGAGGGGTTTTGGCACGAGGAAGTCGAGGATATCGGGCTGAACGGCGAGCCAGAAGCGATCGCCGGGGCGGTGGTGGCCCGTTATATGTCGGCCGTGGGCTCGGAGCGAGAGAAGAAGACACGCGAGGTCCATGCCCTATTTGAGGCGTTGGATGACGTGCCCCGGCGAGAGGCGATTTTTGTGGAGAGTGACCCCAGTGTGACGGGGGCTCAATTTGACCGGTTGGTAAGACGCATCGAAAAAGTGATTCAGTGGATGGGAAAAAAGGAAGCCTATGAGCGATACTTCAACGAAATTCAGCGTCCAGGACGAGGATCAGGCCATCGGCGATGAGGAGTTGGCCACGATCCGAGAGGCCTGCGATGAGATTCGAGCGCAGGTCAGTGAGGTCTACGTGGGCTCACCAGAGGTGGTCGATGCCCTGTTGGTGGCCATGCTCTCCGGGGGCCATATCCTCATGGAGGGGGTACCAGGGGTGGCGAAGACGACGCTATGTCGCGCCTTTGCGGCGACGTTGGGGGCTCGCTTTCGCCGGATTCAATTTACCCCCGATCTACTGCCGGCGGATATTACGGGGAATTTCGTGCCCGATCTTCAGCAGCAGCGTTTTGAGCTGAGGCGGGGGCCCGTCTTTGCCAATATCGTGCTCGGCGACGAGATCAATCGCGCTCCGGCAAAAACCCAGGCGGCGTTGCTGGAGGCGATGCAGGAGCGGCAGGTGACGATTGAGGGGGAGACGATGGAACTGCCCGAGCCCTTTATGGTGCTGGCCACTCAGAACCCGGTGGAGCAGCAAGGGGTATATCCATTGCCGGAAGCGCAATTGGATCGGTTTTTGATGAAGCTTCGTCTGGGCTATCCGTCGCAGGAACAGGAAATGGAAGTGTTGAGGCGCCATCGCCAGCGGGTGCCGATGCCGGAGCAATCGGTGAAGGCCTCGGAGGTCGTGGAGATGGCGGCCTGGGTGGAGAAGGTCCACGTCGAAGAGGAGTTGATAGAGTATATCGTGGGGCTGGTCAGGCGCACACGGGTGGATCGCGACACGACCCTTGGGGCGTCGCCGAGGGCGACGCTGGCGCTGCTTCGGGTTGCTCAGGCGCATGCTTTGTTGCGGGGAAGGGGCTACGTTTTGCCCGATGATATTCGCGTCTTTGCCGCGCCCGTATTGGCCCATCGCTTGGTCCTGCATCGGGATGCGGAGTTGGAGGGGTTGAGTCAGGAGGAGGTCGTGGGGCGGGCGCTGAAGAAAGTGTCCTATGCCAAGACGGGGAGGGAGCGAGGTTGAATCCCTACCTCACAAAGCGGGGCCGCTGGCTCTTTGTCTGCGGAGCTCTGTGCCTGGTGGTGGGGGCATTGGCGCATCAGCCGGTGTTGGTGGGGCTGGCGATGGTGCCGCTGGGGCTATTGATTCGCGGAGCCTGGACGGTGCTCAATGGGTCCTGGGTCGCCGATCAGCGACGCGTCAGTTGTCGGATAGAGGAGCCTGGCGGAGGAGAGACGTCGGGGGTCTTGAGGGTCGGGCAGCGCCGCGCGGTGACGTGTTGGCTGAGCAATCACTCCGAGGTCGATCTGAGGATCAGCGCCTGGTCGCCCCGGGTTGAGGGATCGCTGGAGGTCGAGGTCCAGGAGGTCGGTGAGCGAGGGCTGAAGATCGACGGGCAACAGGCCAAGGGGGTGGTCATGGAGATGCTGGCGCGGGGCGTGGGTCGGGGAAGCATTCAGGGCGTCGACATCGCGGTGGGCGACGCACTGGGCCTGTTGGAATCGGGAGATTATATCGATTGCATCGAGGTGGTGGAGTGCAGGCCCTCGGCGAGCAGCTCCAGGCGAGCAGAGCGCCTTGGGGGAGGCGGGTCGCGTCGGGAAAGCGAGGCACGCTGGTCGCGAGCCGGTGCCGATGGCATGGATTTTCGAGAGCTTCGCGACTACCAGCCCGGCGATTCACTGCGTTCGATCGCCTGGAAGGCGACGATGCGCCAGCAACGGTTGATCAGCCGTGACTACGAGATCGAAGAGGGGCGACGAGAGGCCATCGCCATCGATATCTCGACGTCCATGAAGGTCGGGGCGGTGGGAGAGAGTAAATTTGACCAGGCCGTCGAGATCGCTCATCGGTGGAGTCAGGCCTGGCTCGACGAGGGGCGCGAGGTCGGCCTATGGAGTTTTGATCACGACATCTACGGGGGGGTGGAGTGGGGGCGCGGCCGTCAGCAGTTGAAGCGAATCGGTCGTCATCTGGTAGAACTTCGCTACCCCGTCGATCGGGAGCGCACGGCACTGGACGACGAGGCCCTGGTGGCGGCGACGGCCGACTATCTGCGCGTTCAGGAACGCCTCAATTTTCGAGAGGCGTCGGGCAACGTCGATGAGGCGCTGCTGGATCGATGGCTCCGTGCTGTGGAGCGTCGAGAGCGCAGGCGCGGACCGGGGGCGGAGGCCGGCTATGGGGTGTATGGGGAGCGACCGAATCGAGTGCGGCGATTCTGGCGCCATCGAGGTATGGCGCCGGCACCGCCGTCGGAGTTGAGGGCCGGAGCCAAGGAGTGGGGATTGGTGGAGGTGATCAAGAGGGGAGCTCTTGGGCGACGGAGCGCGGACCGGTTGAGCGTGATCAGCGATCTCTGTGGGGTGCGCGATGTGGAGCCCTTGAGGCAGCCGATTAGGGTGGCGCGAAGCCGGGGTATTGAAGTCCGGTGGCTGGTGCCCTTTAGCCCTGATTATCGGTCGTTGAAGTGGGTGGAGGGGATGCGCGAGGGACTGATCGCCGACCTGTTTCGAGGCGAAGAGGCCACCGCCCGGCGAGAAGTGGCCCACCAGTTGGAGGCCCTGGACACAGAGGTGATCTGGTGGGGGCCACAGATCTCGTGGCGGCGAAATGTCTAGTACTCGGAGACAGTGAAGATGAGTGATTGAGGCCGGGGACTGGTCGACGAGGTTGAAGACAGCATAGAGATCGTCGACCAGCACCGGCGTCAACGGGTCAAAATCACTGGCTCGGAGTACCCGGAGCGTTGGTTGGCGGCTGATTGCGGCGGCCAATGGCCTGGAGGAAGTCGTAGAAGTATTGCCACGCGCTCCAGAGCCCGAAGAAGACGCTGATCAGCAAAAGATAGAAGCCGACCTGGTGAAAGTTGACGGTCATCTCATAGCCGTAATAGTTGACCTGATAACTAAAGTGGATGATCAGTCCCAGAAGTCCCGTCATCTGGAAGGCGGTCTTGAGCTTGCCGCCTTCACCGGCGCTGATGACCATTCCCTCGCTGGAGGCGAGGGCGCGAAGAGCGGTCACCGACACCTCGCGAGCGACGATGATCACCACGATCCAGGCCGGTAATCGGCCCATGGGGATGAGGGTGATGAGACAGGTCAGGACCAGCAATTTATCGGCCAGGGGGTCGAGGAATTTGCCGGTCATGCTCACCAGGCCCTGACGACGGGCGATGTAGCCGTCAAACCAGTCGGTGACGCCGGCAACCCAGAAGAGGAGCACGGCGATGATGCAACTGAGGGGATCGCCCCAGTAGATGAAGAGGGCGACCACCGGGATCAGGGCGATCCGAAAGAGGGTGAGAAGGTTGGGGATGTTGACAATATCCTGGCGGATCGTCTGAACGCTCACAGCGACTCCTGGTCGGCGGCATATTGCTGATACCAGTAATAAACAGAAACGACGTATTCGCGGGTCTGGGCGTAGGGAATCCCATCGTGGCGTCGCACGGCCACGTCGCCGGCGTTGTAGGCGGCGAGGATGAGATTGATATCGCCATCGTAGCGGTCGATCAAGATGCGAAGAAATTTAGCGCCGCCAAAGATATTCTGACGGGCGTCAAAAGGGTCGTTGACGCCGAGGGATTCGGCGGTGCGGGGCATCAATTGCATCAGGCCCATGGCGCCGGCGTGGCTGATGGCGTCGGTTTGAAAGGCGCTCTCGATGCGCATGACGGCTTTGATAAAGCCAAAAGGGACGTCGTAGGCCTCGGCGGCCTCCTCGATGATATCGTCGAAGGCGGCCTCCCGTGTGGCGTAGGGAAGGGTAGATGAGCCCATGTGGGGGGTGATGCTAGCGGAGGAACTGGATGAGGAGGAGGACGACGACGAGGCACTATCGCCAGAGCCCGAAGAGGACGGTGCTCCGCCGGAGAGTTCCTCCAAAAGCGTGTAGCCCGGACCACTTCGCTTCTCGGTGGTGATCAGGACTTCGCCGTCGGGGGTCTCATAGGTGTACATCTGGGCGACGGCCACGGTCGGAGCGATGGCGAAGAGGGCCAGGATGACCAGAAGCGCAGATAGGCGGGGAAGCAGTGGAATCATCTCAATACTGGGGTTGGGAAACGAAGCCGACAAGGTCAACATATTAGAGCGCGAAAATTGTTCCAGAGCAAGTTTGTCCCCGGTAGCGGGTTGGCCCTTTGCGACAGTAGAGGGGCCAGGGCCAGGCCTTTCGCTGGCCTTTGGTGGGATCGGTGTTAAAGATTTGGAGGTACGGGACATCGGTAGCGCGGGCTGCGCGTAATAAATTGTGGCAGGAAGCTTCTCATTTTGGCCGTTGACTGCTACGCTCCCGGCGCCTGTCGAGTCATAGAAAATAGTCGCGTCCTCGTGATCAACACAGGGGGCGAGGCGGTGTAAGGAGGGCTCGTCAACAGCCTCGTCGTCACCCGGAACGAACTCCGGTGGCGACGAGGCGGAACTTGAGTTAAGCGGGCGGAATTGCCGCCCAATCGGTCGCAAATTGATGGTACCCATGGTCTCCAAGGGAGAAACTCCATGAGCAAAGTGAAGTTGAATATAGATGGAACGGAGCATGAATTTCCACTGGTCGAGGGAAGCGAAGGCGAGATCGGCATTGATATCGCCAAGTTGCGAGGCACCACCGGAGCGGTGTGCCTCGACCCGGGCTATGGAAATACGGGCTCCTGCCAGAGCGCAATCACCTATATCGACGGTGAAAATGGCGTGTTGAGCTATCGGGGATACCCGATCGAAGATCTGGCGGAGAATGTCTCCTTTGAAGAGACCATCAATCTCCTGGTGTGGGGCGAGTTGCCCGACGCCGATCGCCTGGAAGAGGTGAAGGCGACGATGGCCGAGTATGGGTCGATCGACGAGGGCATCAAAGGCGTGCTCGACGCCCTGCCGAAGACGGCGCACCCGATGGCGATGCTGTCGACGGCGATTTCGGCGCTGGAGACCTACTACGACACCAGCGGTGATAGCGATGAGGACGTGCTGCGCGTCATCGCGGGCATAAATACGCTGGCGGCCTATATTTATCGGCGTCGTGAGGGACAACCCTATACGGAACCGGCGGAGGGTTTGAGCTTTGCGGAAAACTTCCTGCACATGATGTATGGCGAGCCGGGCTCCGATCCCGATGTGGACAGCGCGGTGGCCGACGCCATCGATAAGTTGCTGACGCTGCACGCCGATCACGAGCAGAATTGCAGCGCCTCCACGACGCGAATGGTGGGAAGCGCTCAGTCGTCGCTATACGCATCGATCGCAGCCGGGGTGGGCGCCTTGTCGGGTCCCCTTCACGGCGGCGCAAACCAGCGCGTGCTGGAGATGCTCCAGGAAATCCATGAGGGCGAAGGCGATGTGGCGCACTATGTGGGATTGGCCAAGGACAAGTCCTCAGACTTCCGTCTGATGGGCTTTGGTCACCGGGTCTACAAGAATTTTGATCCGCGAGCCAAGATCCTCAAGAAGTCGGCCGACGACGTACTGGACGCGCTGGGCAAAGACGATCCGCTCCTCGATATTGCCCGCGAGTTGGAAGCAGCGGCGCTGGAGGACGATTACTTCGTGGATCGACGCCTGTATCCGAACGTCGATTTCTACAGCGGTATCATCTATCGGGCCCTCGATATCCCGACGGAGATGTTCACCGTTATGTTCGCTCTGGGCCGCGTGGCCGGTTGGGTTGCCCAGTGGAATGAGATGCGCAACGACCCGGCGTTTCGCATCCATCGACCGCGTCAGATCTATATTGGAGAGAACGAGCGCGAGGTCACGCCGATCAGCGAACGCTGAGAAGGTGGCATTACGCCCATAAAAGAGCCGCCGGCTCCCGAGAGGGAAGTCGGCGGCTCTTTTTGTGTGGCGGGCCGATGTTGTCGGCGGTGGATCAGAGGGGCATATTGCCGTGCTTTTTGGGTGGATTTTCGGCGCGCTTATTGCGCAGCATATCCAGAGATTGGATAAGCCGGGGGCGGGTGTCACGAGGCTTGATCACCTCATCGATATAGCCCAACTCGGCGGCCTTAAAGGGGTTGGCGAAGGTGTCGCGATACTGGTCGACGAGGCGGGTCTTTTCGGCGTCCCGATCGTCGGCGGCGGCCAACTCCTTTCGAAAGATGATATTGACGGCACCGTCGGGCCCCATGACGGCGATCTCTCCGGTGGGGTAGGCGAGGTTGATGTCGGCGCCGATATGCTTGGAGCTCATGACGTCGTAGGCGCCGCCGTAGGCCTTGCGGGTGATGATGGTGACCTTGGGGACGGTGGCCTCGGAGAAGGCGTAGAGCAGTTTGGCACCATGCTTGATGATGCCGCCGTATTCCTGATCGACACCGGGCAAAAAACCGGGGACGTCGACGAAGGTGACGATGGGAATATTAAATGCGTCGCAAAAGCGCACGAAGCGCGCGCCCTTGAGACTGGCGTCGATGTCGAGGCAGCCCGCCAGGTGAGCGGGTTGATTGGCCACGATGCCCACGGAGTGGCCATCGAGTCGAGCAAAGCCGACGACCATATTGGGGGCGAAGTCGGCCTGAACCTCGTAGAAGTGATGGTCATCGACGACGTGGCCGATGAGTTCCGTCATATCGTAGGGAAGCTTGGGGTCCTCGGGGACGAGGTCGGCAAGGGGATCGTCGCGGCGGTCGACGGGATCGTCTGTGGGCGACACCGGGGGATCTTCGGCGTTGTTGGAGGGGATAAAGGAGAGGAGTTCGCGGATGCCGGCGATGCACTCCTCTTCGGAGGCGCATTCAAAGTGGGAGACCCCACTCTCTCGGCTGTGCACTGTAGAGCCGCCCAACTCCTGCTTGGTGACCTCCTGGCTGGTGACGGTTTTGACGACGTCGGGGCCAGTGATGAACATATAAGAGGTGTCTTCAACCATGAAGACGAAGTCCGTCAGCGCCGGGCTGTAGACGGCGCCACCGGCACAGGGGCCCATGATCGCCGAGATCTGGGGGACGACGCCGCTGGCCTGGACATTTCGATGGAAGATGTCGGCGTAACCGGCGAGGCTGACGACGCCTTCCTGGATGCGGGCTCCGCCGGAGTCGTTGAGACCGATGACGGGAGATCCGTTTTGACGGGCCAGATCCATGACCTTGCAGATTTTTTCGGCAAAGGCGCCACTGAGGCTACCTCCGAAGACCGTAAAATCCTGTGCGAAGAGGTAGACGGTGCGTCCGTCGACCTTGCCGTAGCCGGTGACGACGCCGTCGCCGGGGATTTTTTTATCATCCATGCCAAAATCGTTGCAGCGATTGACCACGAGTTTGTCGAGTTCCACGAAGGTTCCCGGGTCGAGGAGCAGATCGATGCGCTCTCGAGCGGTCAATTTTCCGGCATCGTGCTGGCGATCGATACGAGCTTGGCCGCCGCCGAGTTCGGCCTGGCGCTCCAATTCTTCGAGACGTTCTTCGTTGGACAGATCAGACATAGCAAAACCTCGCGAGGAAAAACGAAAAGGGCGTCATGACCGCTCTCGGAGAGCGGACAGGTGTCAGCCATCGGCCTGGGTGTCGTCGTCACCGGTGGCGGCGTCGTCGCCCTGAGGGGCGTCATCGCCAGGGGAGGAATCGTCGGAATTCAGGACGTCGAAGAAGACCTCTTCGAAGCGCCGGGCCGACGAGCCCCATGAAAAGTCGCGCTCCATGGCGCGAACCATCAGGGGGCGCCACTTGCGATAGTTGCGATAGGCCGAGGAGGAGCGGTCCAAGGCACCAGCCAGGGTGTCCTCGGTGAGCGGCGAGAAGGTAAATCCCGTGCCCTTGTCCGGATCGTCGCGCAGGTCGGCGACGGAGTCAGCGAGCCCGCCGGTTTCGTGGACCACGGGAATGGTGCCGTAGCGCATGGCGTAGAGCTGGGTGAGCCCGCAGGGTTCCGACCGGCTGGGGATAGCGAGGATGTCAGCGCCGGCCTGGATGGCGTGGGCCCGTTGCTCGCTAAAGGAGGCGTCGATGGCCACCCGCTGGGGAAATTCGTCGACCAATGCGTTGAGTTTGGCGACCATCTCCTCATCGCCCTCGCCGAGGACGACGAGTTGAAAGCCGTCTCGAGGGCCGTCGGCATCACTGAGAAGGGTGCGCACGGCGGGGATCAAGACGTCCGTACCCTTGGCGGTGGACAATTCGCCCACGACGCCAACCAGGGGAAGGGTGGGACGAATGGGAAGGCCCAGGTCGTGCTGGAGCTTGGCCTTGTTTTGTCGCTTTCCGTTGAGGGTATCGATGTCGTATTGGACGGCGATATGGCGATCGATGTCGGGGGACCACACGGAGTAGTCGGCTCCGTTGAGGATGCCCTTCAAATCTCCGCGACCGGCCAAAATGGTGTGCAGGCCGGCCTCGTCTTCGAGTTCCATCAGATCGTCGGCATAGCCCTGGCTGACGGTGGTCAGGGTGTCGCTGTGAATGAGGCCACCCTTCAAGAAGTTGAGCTGTCCGCTGGCGTCCAGAAGTTCGGCCTCCGTCTTATAGGACTGGGGCAGTCCCGTGGCGTCGTAGTGGTCGTCGACGTCAAAGGTTCCCTGAGTGGACAGATCATGGATGGTGAGGGCAATGGCCGTATCGCCGAACTCGTCCTCATAATAGTGGCGCGCATAGATCGGGGCCAGGGCGCTGGTCCAATCGTGGCAGTGGAGGATGTCGATGGGCAGTGGGGAAAGGCGGCAATACTCGACGGCGGCGCGACTAAAGAAGGCGAAGCGCTGAGCGTTGTCTTCAAAGGGGCCCTGGTCGTCGCCATAGATACCGGGGCGATCGAAGTAGTCGGGGGCGTCGACAAAGACGATGCGTCCCCCCTGAGGGAGCCTGGTTTCCCAGAGGGTGGCCTCGACCTTGGCCTGGTGCTTGCTCTTGGTGGGGACCTCCAGAGAAAAGAGGCGCCGGCTCAGGCGCATCTGTTGGGGGTCCAGGTTCCCGTAGAGCGGGGTGAAGAGGATGACCGTATGACCGCGTTTGGCCAGGGCCTTGGGGAGGCTCGCTGCGACATCGGCCATGCCGCCGCGCTTGGAGTAGGGGGCAACTTCACTGGAAGCGATCACGATATTGAGGCGGCGCTTGGCCACGTGTCGTGAGTCATCCTTGTCGCTGATAAAAAGAGACAAATCCATACGTCTATCCATCGGTGAGATGATGCGGATCGACGGGCCCCGAAAGGGGGGGTCGAATGAGCACCGGGTTCATTGAGAAACGGCGTCGATATAAAATGAGATTCGCAAAGAGGGCGTGCGCGTCGCAATCCAAAGCCGCTCTTCCGGCGCCAGTGATAATATGGTTTGGGATTCAGATCAAAGGACCGAGGCGATCACGAGGTGCCAAAGACCAAAAAAAAGGCCGCGCCCATCGCAGGGGCGCGGCCGAAAAAGCCCTGTCGTGAGGGGACTCAGCTTTCGTCGCTGAGGCCGGAGTCGAGCTTTTCAAAGGAGCGGATAGCCTTTTTGAGGCCAGCGATCTCGTGCTCCAGGGCTTCGATTTCGTCATCGACGTCCTGGCGCTCGCTTTCGAGTTGCTCAAGCTTGGTGGAGGCGCTTTCGATGGCCGTCTCGAGAAAATCTTCGCCGGGTTGGGTTTTCTTGTTCGTGGTCATGATGGGATTCCTTTGGGGGTTCAGTAAGGGTTGGTTCTGAATTTATCGTCGGAGGGCGGCTTTTATTCGGAGAGCGACCACTTACCTCGTCCTTCTTCTCTTTGAAGGAAACCCTCTTCTCCTAAGGTGTTCATCACGGAATAGACGTAGCTTAAAATGCTCTTCTCAACTTTTCCTTCGTCGTCACCCTCGATTTCACGCAGTTTATCGATGACGGCTTTGGTGCGAAAGGTTTCGCCAGTGTTGCCGACGAGCTGGCAGATCTGCTTGATCTGGTTTTTTCGAGCCCCTCGGGGAGGGCGCTTATTGCCCGGAGGAATGATGACGGGTTCAATGCCGCCCACGGCGCTTTTACTGGAGGAAGGAATCTCGCCGCGAAGGATGGCCTGCAATTCGTGGAGGGCCTGGCGGGCTTTTTTGGTCTTGCCGTCGTACTCTTTGCGCTGGTTGCGCAGTGCCTTGAGGCGCTCTTGCTTGTCTTCAAGAGCTTGCTGAAAGTTCTCGAGTTCACCTGAGAAGTTCATAGTCATGGTCATTTACCTTGGTATTGGTTTGGGATGTGCTGTTTGATAAATCCCGCCCATAGAAGTAAGTGCCACCTTTAGATGAAAGTGTCAAATAGATTTATCGCGGATTAACCATAGCCGGTGCTTTTGGCCACCAGAGCGGAGGTGGAATTGACTCCATCCTCGGCTGG
>CAYQBU010000051.1:0-21209 GCA_964415785.1 uncultured Bradymonadales bacterium | reverse complement strand
AGGGTCCAGAGGTTGACATTGGGCCCAAACCGTCCCCTCAAGGTCGTCGTGTCTTCCTCCTCCTCGAGCCTCACCTTCAGATAGGGCGACCAGAAATGGAGGGCCTCCCGACGGGGCGACACCTCGATTTGACCATTGAGCAATGCCACGTGATAGGGCGCCGACTCCCGCTCCAGGCGTTCCCTCATTCTGTCGTAGGCCTCGTCTCGCGCTTGGTCGACTCGCATCTCAAAGCGCGGACGCATCCGTATCGTCATCGCCAGTCCTGGACTTGAGGTTCTCTCGGCGGCACCATGGTCCCCACCAATGTACCACGCTCTCTTGGGATTCCAACCTCATGGCCTCCACCCTTCAATCCCTCATCGTCGGCTACGCCATCCTGGTGACCGCCATCGCCCTCAACATCCTCGCCCACGCCCTGGATCTCCAGACCTGGTATGGCCTCTTCGAAGAGCCCACCGTCGGCCTCGTCGATGGCCTCTTTCTCTTTGTGATCTACCCCCTCTCTCTGGGCGCCGCGGCCCTTTTCTCCCACCGACTCATCCAGCGCTTCTGGCCCTAACCCGGCTCAACCAAAGAGATCTTCCAACGCCTCCAGGCCTTCATCGATCTGCTTTCTCGCCTCATCGATCTGCTCTCGAGCCACGCCCTCATCGCCATAGGCGCGACCCATCTCTTCCCAATTCATCATCGCCTCCCACAGCCCCTCAACCAGGCTATCCACACTCTTGGGTCCAACCCCCTTGATCTGGGTCAGGGCCCACTTCTCCTCCGGTAGATCCCCTACGATCAGGGGGCGCTCCGACGTCCCCAGCGCCTTCTCTAATCCCTCGACGATTCGCTTTCCCTGACGAGCCCCTTTCAATAGCGACGACACCAGGCGATGGCGAAGCCCCTTAAAAAACCGCCTCTGAATCTCGATGAGCTCTTCGTACCCCGGCGGCAACTGAACCATCGGCGATGGCGACCCCTCCTGAAGTGATTGCACCAAAGCGATCCACTTCAACCGGCTCCGATGGACCTCTAGAGCCTCCTCGATGGCCCCTTTGACCTCTTCGTCATCTCGACTTTCCACCCACTCCTTCAACTCCCCAATCGTCAACCCCCGGGGCACGTCCAGCCCCGACGCAAGATCCAACAGGCGCGCCGGCTGTCCCCACAGCGGTGGCAGTCGACTCTCATCGATCTCGCCATCTTCACTCAACCCCAGCATCGCCAGACACTCCCGATCGCCGACCAGCCGATCGAGCTTTGAGAGATCAAAGGTCGATCGCCGATAAAAGAAGAGTCGCCGTGCCGACTGGCGACGCTGCGATTGCAGCCAGGCGCGGATCCCCGCTTTTTTCCAGGGCTCATTGCCCTCCGCCAGAGCCACCATCCATTGGCCTTCCTTTCCCCCCACGGACTCCATCAGATCGCGACTCAGCTGGCGACGAAAGCGCTTGGGAAAAGTCTGTCGCTGTCGCCGAGGCAAAAAATACAACTTCTCCAACCCCAGGTTCTCTAAGGAGCGCCCCGGATTCACCATCAGGCGAAGCAGATCCTCCTCGTATGGCCCACCCTGAAACTTCGGTGGGTCCGCGCTGTGATCGGTCCATACTTCATCCTCATCCCCCTCTTCCAGGGTCTTTACCATCTCCTCATCGACCTCCACGCTAAACGCCAGCACCAGCTCACCGTCGACGTCCACACACCATGCCAACACCACATCGCCCGGCCCGCGCTCGACCACCTCTCCCTGATGATCCGTCACCGCCACCATCTCCTGGGGCGTCGCCCGCCGCGGCCCCAGAGCCCTCCACCACCCCGCCTTGTCATGCTTATACTCGCATCGCCAGGCCGCAAAATCGCCCTTTTTTAACCCCTCGTAGACCTCACCCAATTCATGGTCCATCGCCTCAAAAAAGGGCCTGCGATCCAGACTCACCCCCATGGGCTCCATTCCCCAGAAGGCATAGGAGCTCAGTACCTGATGGGCCCCCGTCCCTCGCGCGGGGCGCGACTCCATGTCCAGATGATCCATCAGGGTCTCCAGGGGCTTTTTGCCATAAAAGCCCAGGGCACTCGACGGATACCGGTGCTCCTTGACGCATAGAGCGCGCATCCGATCGGCCCGCTCGATAAACTTTTCTACCGCCATTCCTAGCTCCATAACGCTCTCCTCGATCCTCAACACTCGCGTAGCTCAAAGCGGGCCATTTCCTCGGCAAACTTCTCCATATCGAGGCACGCCACGACCCATCGATGCAACTGCTCTACGGGCACAAAGCGCGACCATGGCCCACCATCGAGGCGCCCCAAAAAGCGTCGGTAGCCCTCCTCCAAACTCCGGCGCAGCGCCGCCTCGATCTCCTCCTCGCTCCCCAGTGAAGTCGGCAGCCCCCCCTTCGACCATCGACACTCCAGCGTAAAGGCCTTGATCCTTTTCACCTTAAAGCCCTTCTCCCTCATCACCATCGCCAGACACTGCCCCCACAATGTGCCCGCAAAATGCTCCATATCCCACCTCCCTCGCCCCGCCGGATGCATTCTCATCACCCTCGGCGAAAACCCCAGAAATCGCGCCAAATCCTGAGCCAACGCGTAGGTGTAGCGCGGTCCCATCCGCGACATAAACCGCGGCTCTTGATCGTCATCGACGGTCTCCACAAAGACCTGCTTGTCGCGCACCCGCGTCACCTCTCGACGACGCCCGCCCAGCAGTAAACCGTCCTCACCATCGGGAAATGCCCGACCAAGGGTACGTCCCGTGGCCTCGTCGACAATCTCCACCTCGCCACCGGCGCTGATATGGGAGTGCATTTGACCGCGTTCAAAATCCCTCACCCCCTCTTCATCGGCCACATAGCGCCCCTTAGAGTCGCTGTACAGATAGTCCTTCTCTTCCATCGCCTCCAATATCGCTTCGCATTCGCCGACGCTCCACTCGCGTCGGACCTCCAGAGGCAGGCGCTTGTGAAGGGCCCCCGACGAGATCCAGCCGCCCCGATTTTGATGCATCAGCGATACCGCTTGCTGGGCGATGACTCCGGGCCGAAAGGCGACTCGCTCGCTAAACCACCGCCCCTGTCGAGCGCAGGCCGCCAGATGCTCAAAGCGAGCCCTATCAAAACTCGAGGAGTACAGCCCCAGCACCTTGATCCGGTCGTCTCGTCGATTGCCCCGTCCAATGCGCTGGCTAAACGAGGCCACATTGGGCGGGGGGTTTAGACAGACCACGCGATCCACATCCCCGATATCGACGCCCAATTCCAGGGTCATCGTCGCCACACAGATCCCTCGAGGAGCCTTCAAAAACCGATCCTCGACCCTCAATCGCTCCGACCGCGACAGGCTTCCGTGGTGGGCAAAGACGGGCAATCCGCTGAGATTCGCCGCCATATACTCCACCTCGTCTCGTCGGTTGGCAAAGACCAACCACTTGGCGCTTCGCTGAGCCCGCGCCGCCTCCTCGATGACCGCCACCGCCGCGTCCACCCCCGGCGTCTGCACCAACTCCAGATCGATCTGGCGATCCCGCTTCGACTCCACCTCGATCACCACCGCCGCCTCACCGCAATAGCTTTGCGCCAACCGACTCGACTGGGCCGCCGTCGCCGACGCGCCACAGACCTGCAAGCCCGGCGCCACCTTCCGCAAGCGCTGCACCAACATCTGCAATTGATCGCCGCGGGCCTCTCCGTCCAGGAGGTGGACCTCGTCCAATACAATCGCCCCCACATGGCGCAACACTTTGGGTCGCCTCGCCAACATCGAATCCAGCGACTCCGGCGTCGTCACCACTACCGGCGGCGGCCCCTTCTCGCCTCCCCGGAGCCTGGGCGAATCGCCGGTCTTGATATCGCTTTCCCACCCACATCGCTTCAGCGGCCTGGCGATGCGCCGCTCCAGATCATTGCATAGGGCTCGCGTCGGGCAGACCACGAGCAAGCGCATGCCACTGAGATGCCGATCGGCCTGGATTAACCGCTCCACCAACGGTGCCATCAAGGCCTCGGTCTTTCCCGACGCCGTCGGCGCGCACAGCAGCGCCGAACGCCCCGCCAGCAGGGGCTCTACAGCCGCCGCCTGAATCTCGGTGACCCCACCAAAACGCCCCAGAAATGCATGCCACGTATGGGGCAGCTGGCCCCGAAGCCTCGCCTCCTGTCGCCGCCGCTCAACCATAGATCGCCCGCAGATCGGCGATCACCTCCGGCATCGCCCCCGGTCGAAAGGTCGCCAGATCTAAAAACTCCACCACGAATTTCATGGCCTGTCGCGGATTCTCCACATATCCCGCTTCCAACAGCCCCGCCACGATCTTGGCCAGCGCTCCCTCCAGGCGTCGATCAAAATCCTGCTCCGGTCTCGCCTCGCGCACATGACGGGTCACCGCTCCCACCAACTCCTGATAATCGCCCATCGCGAGTCGCCCCAGCTCCCACATTTCCTCCTCCTTGACCGCGCCTCGCAGGGCCTCCACGCCCTCTTCGTTGGGCGTCATCGCAAACACCGTATACAGCCCGCCACTGCCGTAGCGCGGCGGCAACTTCTTGAGGATTCCCATCCCCCCCACATCCAACTCCTGGCGCGACACCGGGCCCTCCCCGTCGCGCTCGCCGACGCTCGCCCAGGCCAGCGCCTTGAATAAGATCTGCGCGTAGTCGCGATTCTCCGACGACAATAGCGAGTAAAACTCCGCCTCATCCACCAACACCACCAGACCGGCGTAGCCCGCTTCCTGAACCAACGCCGCCAGACCACTGAGCAGGTATCCATAAATCCGCGCCCAGGGCCGATAATCCTTGAGGCTATAGACCCGGTCCTGGCGCCCCACCACCTTTCTCAGGCGGTCGTCGATGTCCTGGTTGGAGATCGTTGGGCTCCCCTCCACCCAGTGAAAGAGCAATCGCAGTGCCTCATCTCTGGCCTCCGCGTCAATCTCGCCTTTGCGGAGGCGGCGGCCCTCGTTTTTCTCCCCCATCGCCAGCGCCCGATAGTAGCGGAGCACGGGCGTCCAATACAGATGGGCCCCCTCGTCCAGACAATTTCGGGCCACCTCTCGCCGATGCACGCCGAAACGCTCGCAGGCCTCTCGATCGGCGGCCACCTTCTCGATGATCGGCTCCACGCTTCCCCCGCTGGCGATCTTGTCGTCCGGATACACCAGGCTTCGAATCAATTCGCGATACACCCGCTTGGGGTGACTCGGCGCCGTCTCATCGGGATTGAGCACCACCTGGGCGGTCACAAACCCCTGGGCGCGGGCCTGCTGGCCCACCAATTCCAGGAGATGGGTCTTCCCCGACCCGTAGGTCCCCAGAAACGCTCTCACCGCCCCCTCGCCCTTGGCCCGCTCCAGATCCCGCTGAACGACCTCCATCTCTGGACGCCGTCCCACCGTATAGGCCTCCAACTCCGTCTGCGGCACCACGCCCAGCCGCATCGCCTCCAGCGTCAACGAGGCATCCTTTGTCATCGACGGCCTCCGGTCGGCGACCACCGTCTCCTCCATCAGCTTCGATCCCATGGCATCTGCCTCGCTCTAAAAGTCCGCAAATTCATCGTCCCCACCCACCCCTTCGATCGCCTCATGGCCCTCGATCACCAAATCAATGGCCCCGTCCAGATCCAACTCCTTGGCCCCCTCCACTTGCTGGAGCTGCAAAAAATCGACGAAGGTCTTGACGAAGAGTCGGCGGTGATTGACCTCAAATTGGGTGTTGACGCAGGCCGCCGCCAGCACCTGGGCATTGGTGCGCTGCAGCGCCTCGTCGAGCTCCACGCTCCGAGCCTGCTCAAAGACCGGGATCAGCCGATGGCCGATCTCGGTCAATAGATCCGTCGGCCCCATATCGAGCTGCTCCAGATCGATGAGCACCGCCTGGGGACTTCGCACGCTCAATGGCACCGGCGTCTTCAACCGCTGGTAGAGCGCCGGATAGTCGGGCACGATCGTTCGCATAAACTCCGGCGGGACGGCGTACATAAAGAGCGTATTCGGCAATTGGTGGCGCCCGCAGAGATCGATGACCTGCCTTAGGTTATCGCCGATGACCTGACTTCGCTTGGCGCTGACACTCAGGTTTCGGTCCACCTCGTCAAAGAGAAGCGCCGTGCCCGCAAAGCCCAGCCCCGTCATCATCTGGGTCAGGCTCCGGAGCATCAAAAAGCCGTTGGCCCGGCTCATCTTTTCGTATACCCCGTAGTCGCGCACTTCTTTTTTGGGCACTCCCTCGCCCCTAAGCCAGGCCTCCAGTCGCTGTTCGGCCTCGAAATCCTCGTCCAGCCAGGCCAGGGCAAACTCCACGATTGCCCGTCGATAGGACGCGCTCTCACAGGGCGTACGTCCCACACGTCGCCTCAACCATCGCCGCACCTCCTGGCGGGCTTCCTCACCGGGATAGCGAACCCCATCTTCCCTCAACTGACGCGCTCGCATCGTGACCCGCTCGTCGACCAGATCGCGCAGCATATCGCTGAGCCCATAGCGCGGCACCTCTCCCGGTTTGCGAACCTCCGTCGCCAGCCGACGAGCCACCGACGCATAGACCTTGAGCGTGTCGTCGTAGGGGCATTCCGTGGGCGACAACTCCACCACCGACACCGCCATCCCATGGCGCCAGGCCATGTCGCGGACGCAATATAAAAAGTGGGTCTTTCCTCCCCCGAAATAACCCTGAACCAGCTTGAAGCTCGCCCCCCCTTTGAGCTGGTGCTTAAAATACTCCTCTTCCAGCACCTGGAGGTAGCCTTCATTGCCCACATTGATATGCTCCACCCCGTATTCCGGGGGCTGGCCGCTCTCGCCCAACCGCTGGATAATATGCGCTGCTGTCTGGGGAGCGATCTCGGGATCCCGCTGTTGAGGAGTTGCCATATCACACCGTAATTCTGGGGTTGTCGTCATCGCTATCGCTCCGGGCATCGGGATTTTTATCGTTTCGTCCCACCTGTTATCGACGTCGCCGACGAGACCTTTCGCTCATCGTCGGTCCCGCCGACCTATCGCCCCTCTTCAAAGCGAAGGGATCGATAGTACTGCCCACTCTTGGCTCCTACCGGGATATAGAGCACATCCCTCTTCTTTCGCGTCGATCCCCCCGTGGCCGCCCCCAGATCGAGGCGCCGACCGTCCATCTCCAGGCTCCCCTCCCTTCGAAGTCGCGCCAATTGATAGGCCAACTGAGCCCGTGAATAGGCCTCCATCGCATCCAGGCCCTTCTTTCTCAGGGCATCCGACCCCGCCCGCACCATCGCCAGCGGAACCAGCACGTCCACCAAGTCTACCCGCTCTCCCGCTGCCCCACCCTCCGCGGCCAACACCGCCTGGTAGGCCCGATAGAGGGTGTCGAAAAACGCCTCGGGCTCCATCAACCCCGACTCCAGCATCTCTACCGCCTCTTTGCGCCGCTTGAGCACCGCGGCGGCGTCGATGGGAACCTCGTCGATCGGCTCATGACCAAAGAGAAGACGCGCTCCTCCATCGTCGAAATCCACCTCCACCGTCAGCGGAGCGATATAGAGCACCAGCGGGCTCTCCGAGATCTTGTCGATCTCCAGCTCCTCCATCTTTGCGCGGGCCTTGAGCTTTTGCATAAACCCCATCCGCGCCTTGATGCGCACCCGCTTTAGCTTGCTGTCGATGGCCTCCACGATTCGCTCGCGCCGCTCGTCGATGGACGGATAGCCCACCTCATAGCCCTCCAATCCCCGCTGAACATCGAGCCACGTCTCAAAGAGAGAAGTCTCCACCTCTTGATGGCGCACATCCTTGAGCAGATTCTTGACCCTCGACAGACGTCGGCGCCGACTCCGCACCTCGCTGAGCAGCTCTTCGATGGCCTCCTGCAGGCTCTGGGGCTTGTCCCCCGGCGATTCTCCTCCCTGATCGGACTCTGCCACCGATGGTGATTCGCTCATCTCGCTCTATCCTCTGATCTCAGGTTTTTATCCAACTCAACACTGAACATCTACACAGATATTTCAACCATGGCAACCCACTGAAGCCATTCTCCACGTCTCTCGTCTCTCTCGTTCCGCTCATATCACTTCATAACCCGGAATATTTATGAGCCGCAGTAGACGCCTCATAAATATTCCGGGTTTACATACAACAACTCACGCGGCCGCATCGCGCGGCCACCGCTGGTTTGAAATAGGTCTCCAAAAACTCATCACTGAACTTCTCGTCGGCAAGTTCTGGCTCCACTTCCATGGCCTTTTTGATCCAAAACTGGATCACCGGCGCATCGCATCGGCGCGCCGCCGCAACGATCACATCGATCGCCGTCTCGCGTTGATATTCTTCCCACAGCCTCGCGATCGCCTGGTCCCACATGTTGGGATGGCGCTTTTGCTTGGCCTCTTCGATGGCGCTGACCAATCCCGCGATCTCCCCGCTCGTGCGCGCCTCTTTCAACCCCCGGCTCAGTCGTCCGGGCCCCAGAAATTGAAAGAGGATCACAAATGCCGCGATCCCCATGAATAACCACCACAGGTCCATCATCGCTCGCTCCTCTGCCTTGTCCTTCGATCGTTAACGTCGCCGCCTTTCACACTCATCCATCAAAGAGCAGCTCGTCCGTCCAGTACACCGCCGTGCCGCGGTGGATCACCACCTCTGCATGAGACTGGCCGGGATGATAGGGAAGATAGCGATAATGGGGCACTGAAAAACAAGCCAGATCGGCCCGGGCCCCCGACTCCAATGCGCCGATATCTTCGCGATCCAGCGCCGACGCCGCTGCTCGGGTCACTCCGTACAATGCCTCTCCCGGCGTCATCTTATAAAGTGTACACCCCAGGTTTAAAATCCACCCCATGTCCTGGGTCATCGCACTCCCGGGATTGAAGTCCGAGGCCAGCGCCACCTCTCCTCCGGCCTCCAGGATCGCCCGCGCCGGGGCCAACTCGTCGAGGGTCCCCAGGTAGAGATTGACCGCCGGCATCAGCACCGCCGTCACCCCGGCCTCCACCATCGCCGCGATCCCCTCCGGCGGCGTATGCTCTAGATGATCGGCGCTCGCACACCCCACTTGTGCCGCCAACGCCGCCGCCCCCGCATCGGTGATCTCGTCGGCGTGAATCCGCGCCACCAACCCGTGCTCCTGGCCCTTGGTGAGGATGCGCCGCGCTTCATCGGCGTCGAACGCCCCCCGATCGCAAAATACGTCGCAATAATCGGCCAACCCCGCCTCGGCGACCGCCGGAATCATCTCCTCGACCACCAGGTCCACGTACGCCTGGCGCCGGTCGCGATAATTCCTCGGGATCGCATGGGCGCCCAGAAAACAGGCCGTCAACTCGCAGGGCGCCTCTTCGCTGGCCTGCTCCACCGCCTTGAGACTCTTGAGCTCATCGGACGTCGTCAGCCCATACCCGCTCTTGACCTCCATGGTCGTCACCCCCAGCTGCACCGACCGATAGACCCGGCGAAGCAGCGACTCCACCAGCTCCTGCGTCGAACTCTGGCGCAAGGCGTCCACGGAGTTCAAAATGCCCCCTCCGGCCTCCAAGATCTCGACGTAGGGCGTGCCCGCATTGCGCAGCATAAACTCCTCGGAGCGCTCCCCGGCAAAGACGGCATGCGTATGGCAATCGATCCACCCGGGCATCACCACCTGGGTCTCCATCGTCGGGTACTCCGCCGCCCGCTCCGGCAGATCTTTGGCTTCGCCCACCCAATCGATCTGCTCTCTTTCGTCATCGACGATCACCGCCCCCTCTTCGATAAGCCCCACGATCGCATCGTCGCGCTCCTGCATCCCCTTACCGACCTCGTAATTGGCCAACTGCCCCTCATCCTGGGGCATCGTCAACACTTGCTGGGCTTTGATCACATACATGCTCGTCTCCTGACATCACATAAGCGGTGGATTTACTGGCCATCGACGATGGACGCCTTAGGTTTTTAATCCGGGCTAATTGGCACACTCAAACTAACGATCTCTGGGGGGCCTATTCTCCCCCCGGAGCGGATTCATTGACCGAGGGGGACCCATGAATTTTCGAGGCTATCAGGGCTTAAACGTCTGGAACCGATCCGTGGACGTCGTCGAATTGACCTACCGACTCACCGAGGGCCTCGCCCAGGACGCGGCCCGCGAAGTCCTTACCGATATGCGCCGGGCCTCACTGGCGATACCCACGCACCTGGCCTCCGGCTATCAAACGCGCAAAACCGACGACTATCTGCGCCATGTCCACGCCGCTCAGCTCGCCCTTGGCCGACTGGAATCTCAGGTGACCATCGTCCACCACCTCGATTGGGCCTCCAGCGACGAAACCGACGACCTCCAATCGCTGCTGACCCACATGCACCATCTGCTGGGCTGTCTGGAGCGCTACCTCACCGGCCAGAGCGAAGAAATCGAAACCCCGTCGGGCTAGCTGTCCAGCCCCGGCACGTCGAGCCCGCGCTCTTTGGCCACCTCTTTGGCTCGCTCGTAGCCGGCGTCCACATGGCGCGCCACCCCCATGCCGGGGTCGCTGGTCAACACGCGTCGAAGCCTGGCCGCCGCCTCTTCGCTTCCATCGGCCACGATCACCTGGCCGGCATGCAGGCTATAGCCCATGCCCACGCCTCCGCCGTGGTGAAAACTGACCCACGTCGCTCCGTTGACCGCATTGACCAGGGCGTTGAGGATCGGCCAATCGGCCACGGCGTCGCTGCCGTCTTTCATGGCCTCCGTTTCCCGATTGGGGCTCGCCACGCTTCCCGCATCCAGGTGATCGCGACCGATCACCACCGGTGCCGACAACTCCCCATTTTTGACCATCTCGTTAAACCGCAGCCCCGCCTCCGCTCGCTCCCGGTAGCCCAGCCAACAAATGCGCGCTGGAAGCCCCTGAAATTGCACCTGCTCTCGGGCCATATCCAGCCACCGAATCAGATGCTCTTTGTGGGGAAACATCTCTTTGAGCGCCTCGTCGGTCCGGTAGATATCCTCCGGCTCCCCCGACAGCGCCACCCACCGAAAGGGACCGGACCCCTCGCAAAACAGGGGCCGGATAAAGGCCGGCACAAACCCGGGAAAATCAAAGGCCCGCTCCACCCCTTCGTCAAAGGCAAATTGCCGGATATTATTGCCGTAATCAAAGACCACGGAGCCCGCATCCTGAAAGCCCACCATCGCCTCCACGTGACGAGCCATCCCCTGTCGGGACAACGCCTCGTAGCGCTCCGGATCGTCCTGACGCATGGCCACCGCCTCTTCCAGACTCATCCCCGGCGCCACGTAGCCGTCGACCGGGTCGTGGGCGCTGGTCTGGTCCGTGACCATCGCCGGTACTACGCCCCGCTCCAGGATCTCGGCAAAGACCTCGGCGGCGTTGCCCACCAGCCCCACGCTCAAGGCCTTCTTCTCTTGTCGCGCCTCGTTGAGCCACTCCAGGGCCTCATCTAAATCGCGGCTCATCCGATCGCAATAGCCCGTCTCCACCCGCCTCTCGATGCGCTTTGGGTCGACCTCCACCCCCAGAAATGCCGCCCCGTTCATCGTCGCCGCCAGCGGTTGCGCCCCGCCCATCCCGCCCAATCCGGCGCTCAGCACCAGTTGACCGAATAGATCCCCACCAAAATGCTGGCGCGCCGCCGCCGCAAAGGTCTCGTAGGTTCCCTGCAAAATGCCCTGGGTCCCAATATAAATCCAACTGCCGGCCGTCATCTGGCCGTACATCATCAACCCCGCCTTCTCCAACTCCCGGAAGTGCTCCCAATTGGCCCACTTGCCCACCAGGTTGCTATTGGCGATCAGCACTCGCGGCGCGTCCTCATGGGTCGGAAATACGGCCACCGGTTTTCCCGACTGCACAAGCAAGGTCTGGTCATTTTCCAACTCCTTGAGGGTGGCCACAATATCGTCGAAGGCCTCCCAGGAGCGCGCCGCCCGCCCACTCCCTCCGTAGACCACCAGCTGATCCGGATCCTCGGCGACCTCCGGATCGAGATTATTCATCAGCATTCGCAGCGCCGCTTCCTGGCCCCACCCCTTGCAGCTCAACTGCTCGCCCCGAGGGGCCCGAATGACTCGCTTGCCCTTTTTCCGACTCATGGTGCCTCATCTACAAAAGAAAACGTGATATTGACCACGACCAACGCCGGTGCATTCTCCGGCGCGGGAAAATTGATGGCCTCGATGGCGTCATTGGCGCAGGCCTCGATGCGCTCATCGTCGACGTCGGAGCGTCGCTGGCGTAGCTGCGCACTTCCATCGTCGCCTAGCTCCACTTGAATATTATGGACGCCGCTGCCTGCAAAGGGAGCGCTGCGCATGCGCTCTCCATAGCACTCCGCAATATTGCTTCGGACCCCCTCGATCATCTCCAGAACCCTCTCTTCCTCTTCTCCAAACCCACTGGCTCGGAGCGACGTATACTCCGCGTGGGGCTTGCGCTGATAATCACCGGGCCGCGCCGAGTAGCTCTCCACGCTCTCGCCCTGCTCGCGGATCACGACCAGCTCTTGGTCCGTGAGTACCACGATGGCAACGCCCACATCACCGCCGAAATCCTTGACCCCCAGCGCCGCGATCTCGCCCGACACCTCTACCTCTCGGGCCTCCTCGTCGTCGTCAGCTCCTTCAGCTTCCAGACGCAACACCGACCCATCGGCCACCAGCCGATGATCGGGCTGGCCATCGCCGCTGAGATCAAAACTCTGTTCTCCCGTCCAGGCCTCTTCGCCAAAGGGATCGACCTCGTCGAGCCCCTCTGTCGCCCCTTCCAATCCTGGGTTTTGCACCGAGTTATCCAGCACTTCTCCGCCGGCAGACAGGCGAATATAATCCCCTCGTGCATAACGGCACTCCAGATCATCGTCGGTCGTCCCGGTTAGATCACCGGCCCGGCACCAATCGATGGCCTGCCCGGGACGGATCGTCCAGGCATGGCTTCCGCTTCCCGAGTAGACCTCGATCTCGTTTCGCTGAACGCAGATCACATCGCGCTCACTTCCATGCCCCATCTCGGCGACCACGATCTGGCGGCACCCGCTATTGAACGAATACTGTGGAATCCCCGCCGCATCGGTCACAAACGTCGGCGTCCCCGACCCCAGGATCTCCGGCGACATATCGCCCGTCAGATCCACCAGGCGAAGCGGTCGATCATGGTCCCCTTCATTGCCATCCCACTCAAACGCTCGAAAGGGCTTTGCCTCCTCGTTCAACAACAGCAGGCCCTGCCCACTGGTCACCAACATCGGCGCATCCTCCGACGGCCAGTCATAGACGCCGACATCTTGTGCCGCTGCCGTCGATGAGATGCCCACCACCACCATTGCCACTACGAACGCTACTGACTGCTTCCATGTCTTCATGCCGTCCTCCATCACTTACCTCTTGGTACTCTGATTGAGCCCTTGTCATCTCGAACCATAACGACTCGGGCCACCAAACTCCATCATCTCTGCCCACCACCCCGCACTCCACTCCACTCTGCTCCAGCCCAACCCGGATGAATTATAAGCCGCAGTAGACGCATCGTGAATATTCCGGGCCATTTACATCAACACGTAGAGCAAAATGGCCAGATAATGGCAGATCGCTGCCGCCAATACGAAGAGATGCCAGATGGCGTGATTGAAGAATAATCGCTCCCACAGATAGAACACCACTCCTCCCGTATAGAGCAGCCCTCCAACGGCCATTAAAACCAGTCCCCCTACCTCCCAGGACTCCCATAATGGTTTGGCGGCCAACACGATCATCCACCCCATCACCAGATATAGACCCAGACCCAATCCCTTGAATCTCCCAAACCAAAATATCTTATAGAACACCCCGATCAGGGCCATGGCCCACACCCCCCCGAAGATGACCCAACCCAGCTCTCCGGACAGGGTCACCAGCGCAAGTGGTGTATAAGTCCCGGCTATGAGCAGGTAAATCGCGCTGTGATCGACCACCCGAAACGTCCGCTTAAGCGCCGGTGTGCGCATTCCGTGATACAGCGTTGATGCTCCAAATAGCATCACCAACGTCGTGCCATAGACCACGGCGCTGACGATCTCTATCGTCCCCCCATTGATCGCCGCCACCACGATCATCAGCGCCATCCCCGCCATACTCATCCCCAACGCCACCCCGTGGCTCAAACTATTTACAAACTCCTCAGCGCTGAAGATCTCTTCAGGTATCGTCTCTGTATTATGCCTTCCCTCGACGCTTGTCATGTTTTTAGCCCTTGAAATTCATCCGTTGATTCGGACGGTCCACTCCCTTAACACGCCGACTACCCGTTCCCTATGATCCGACTCAGCGGCTTTTCGCATTGCCGCCTCTCCCTTCGACAAATCGCGCCACAGAGGCGAGCTGAACTCCTCGTCTAATCCCATCCCCGCCACCACCCGCTCGACCTCGTCGTCAAAAACCTCTCCAAAGCGCTCAAACAAAGCTTCATCGAGAGCTGTCGCCGCGGCTCCCACCTTGCGTCCCACCTCTCGTTTTGCCTCATGGCTCAGTGTAATCCACTGCGCCTTATCGTCCACAAACATTCCGCCCCTCCCCATCACCGCCGCAACGCCTCCGTTCTCGCTGCGATGGGGTACCTCCATCGCCACGCCCAATCGACCGCGGATCACCGACTGCCCGATTCGGTACTCCAATACTTGCTCAAAGAGCTCTGGCCGCCCCCTTAGCTCATCGATGCGCTCCACCATGGCCACCCCTTCCGATCTCGCTTCCAGAGCCTTCGCCTCCACCTCTCCCATCGTCGTCGCCCGTCGGCAGGCCTGTCGCCACCGCGCCTCCCGATCTTTGGCTGCCCCGCCGAGGCCAACCGTCGAAAAAATAGCCCCCATGATCAGCGCCGCCATCTCTCCATCTTGATTCAAGGCCCAGGCGCCGAATTGATCGTCGATTTCATAGTCCTGCCGCGTCCCGTCGACGCTCACCATCGCTTCCAGGCTCAGCGAGCAGGCGATCCTCGCCACCACCTGGCCCAATAACCAATCGATGACCTGCCCACTCTGTTCGTCCAAGGCACCCAACTTCGGGGGGGATTCGCGACGCCAGGGGCGGTCCTGTCGCCGCCCATCCCAGGGCATAGGGGCCTGCACGCCGCCGATCCACCCCTGCTCATCTTGGGCCCCATTGGCTTCCACGCCCTGGCGAATCATCCGTGCCGCCACCACGCCCACCAAAAGCTTTCGATACTCCGCCCTCTCCAGCATCCGATCCAATACCCAGGACCCACAATAGATCAGGCGATGAACGCGCCAATGACCACCGGCACTCTGACCCAGCTCTACGCCCCCTCGCCGAAAGCGCAACCACAGGCCGCCCAGTGCCTCCTCCAGCGTATCGAGCACCTCCTTGGCCGCTGACAACGCCCGCGCACCCTCCTGGACCCCCTTGATGGGCTCCTCCTCCAGGCCCCAGGCGACGCTCGCCGACGTAAAATAGCCCTCATGCTCCAACCTCGAACTCAGAGCTTGTCTCCAGCCCTCCCACTTGCCAGGCCCGTCCTTTCCCGCCTCCCGGGTCCCCTCAAACTCCTCCATCAACGCCTGTGCCTGCTCTTCGATCACCACTTCCTCGTCGGCTCTTGAGACGGTTTTGATACTCCCAGACCCAAACAGGCCGCCCATGAAGATTGATCAACGATCTTCATCGGGCGGCCCAACTATGACTCCGCGCTTCAACCCGGATTCCCTATGAGACGTCGTGACGAGGCAAAATCAGCGCTGAGATGAAGGCATCTCGGCTCTGATGAGCCGCCGTAGACGGGTCATAAGGGATCAGGGTCAGTCCTCGTGTAGTTCTTTCCACGGATCGTAGTAATATTTCCGGATCAGCCCGATGGCGTGTTCCGCAAACTCCACCACCGGCCGCGCTCCGATCTCCTCGATGGGATCGTTGAGGTGCCCATAGGTATTGATCGGCGCCGACTTGGGCTCCAATTCCTCTCGGGCGTCGATGAAGGCGTTGATCGACGCCCGGTAGTCGTCGGGGGCGTCTTTGCCGGGGTGCGCCGAAGCGTAGAGCTTGACCAACCCCTTGGTGTTGATGTCCAACACCGCGTATCCGATCGCGCCATAGCGCAGGTTAATCCCGCCTGCTTTGCCACCGCCGATCTTGAGCTCACAGCCCATTTCTCGGGCATTGATCACCACATCTTCCAGGGCGTGGCGCCGGTCCTTTCCGCCCAGCTCTTCGGCCTTATGCATCACATCCAATGTATCCATCGCTGCTCACCTCCTACTTACATCGCCCTGGAACTCAGTCATGCGTTCCAACTCAGCCCATGGCGTGGGTTCTTGTCATAGGCGCCGGCCAATGCCTGGGCCTTTTGGATCACTTCTTCATCAATATTGGCTTCTTCGGGCGTGTTGATCTGAATCACCACGTAAAAATTGCCCTTCTTCTTGCCGCGTTTTACCCCTTTATCCTTGATCCGAAGCTTCGCTCCGGAGTTGACCCCCGCCGGAATCGTCACCGTCAGGGTGCCCCAGGGCGTCGGTACGTCAACCTTTGTACCCTCTACCGCCTCCGGGATCGTAATCGGCACATCCATATATAGATTCAACCCCTCGCGACGCACCCGGGGATGATCGCGCACCGAGATCTTGAGGTGCAAATCGCCGGGCTCGCCCTGACCGTATTGGGTCTGTGGCCCGGGCTGACCTTTGCCCTTGATCCTCAACTTCTCCCCGTCGCGCACCCCCGGTGGAATGCGAACGGTGATCCGATCGCCGCCCAGTGTCAGCGTCATCTCATCGCCCTCGATGGCCTGCACGAAGTCGAGCTCCAACGCCGCCGTAATATCCCGTCCCTTGGCAGCCCCCTGAAACCCTCCGAAATCGCGATAATCGCTGGTATCAAACGGGCTCTGCCCGCCAAAGATATCACCGAAAATGTCCTGGAAATCCGTCGCCCCTCCTCGATAGACCCGTCGTCCCCCGCCTCCACCTCCGCCACCGGCCTGCTGCCAGCGCTGGTATTGACGGGCTTGCTCCGGGTCAAATCCCTCTCGCAGTCCATCGAGCCCAAACTCATCGTAGAGCTTGCGCTTCTCCGGACTGCTGAGCACCTCAAAGGCGGCCGACGCCTTTTTGAACTTTTCCTCCGCCTCCGGATTATCGGGATTGACGTCCGGATGGTATTTCCGAGCCTTCTCCCGATAGGCCTTTTTAATCGCCGCCTTGTCGGCATCTTCGGCGACTCCCAGAATTTCGTAAAAATCTTTCTCCATAATCGCTTTATCGACCTCGCCTCATTTTCACCACTTTACTCGTATGCCTATTCGAAACTCGGCTTCACAAAACCATCGCCTAAATTTTCGCGATTTCGCCCCTGACGCCCCACCGACCACCCGGAGGTCGACCCCTTCTCATTGGGGTCCGGCGCCTCCCGTTGAGCCCGCTTGTGCAGCGGCACAGCAAAGGAGCTTCCCCCGGCCGGCAATCCCACCCCTTCGGGCAAATAGCCTGCCAGGCCCAACACCTGTGGGCGATCGCGCAAGTCGCCGGCGGCCTTGGCCAGCCGGTCGATCCAGGCTTCCATCTTCTGGCGGTGCGCTTCCAGGCGCTCGAAGGCATCGCTTCGACGACTCATCGCCGAATCGACGGTCAGCACCTGCGTGCTGTCCATCAATTTGGCAAACAGGGTCTGACCGCGCACGATCAGGTCGTGAAGCGAGCGCTGCTTTTCGGAAAAGGCCTCTTGGACCCGCGGGTCCGTTCGCAACACGCCCTGGGTGCGCAGGGTGCTCGCCACCACCGTCGTGGTGTGGTCATGGGAGTGGAGGCCATGCTTGACCGCCAACTCCACCACCTCGTCATCGACTTGAGCGCGCAGCGTCGCTGCCACCGTCTGAAACCACATCTCCAACTCGCTGGCCGCCGTATGGATCCCGTGCACCGCGATCCGATCGCCTCCTGCCATATTGCGTCGCTCCTGGACCAGGTGCTCGCCCTGCTCCACCAGGGTCATCGCTTCTTTGACTTCGTCTCGCGTAATCCCCACCTGGCTCATCGCCTCCTTGACGTCCGGAAGCGTCTCCCAGCTTTGGGCGACCACAAAGAGCTGTCCTAGTAATCGATAATAGCGCATGCTCATTCCAATCCTCAGGTCACGACTTTTTATTTGAGCCGCTCCGCGGCGTGCGGTACGGGCCTTTATCCATGGCTCCCAAATTTTGGGCCCCGATGGCGCGAAACCATATCCCATGGACGGTCCCCAAACAAGCCGCCCCCGGGCTCATCGCCACAGGTTATATATTGGTCTGGACCCTCGAGGGGGCCACTCCCTGGCGGAGCACCTTCTCGGCGACGAGCTGCACCATCACCGGTGCCCCACTGAGATACACATGGGCTTTCTCCAGCGGCAATGGAGCCGCATCAAACGCCTCTTGGACATAGCGCGCCACCATCGACTCGCCACTCTGTTCCACCGCCCGATGCACCGCTATCCCTTTGCTGCTCCACGCCTTGAGCAATTCCGGATAGGCAAATGCATCGGCCTGCGACTCACCGTAGTACAACCCGATTTGCGACGGCCTTATTTCGCTCTTCTCAAGCCAGTACTCAATCAGAGGGCGCATCGTCGCTATCCCGCTGCCCGTACAAAACAGCACTGCCACCTCGCCGGCCGCCTCTTCCGGATCAAAGCCTCCCCCCTCGGGCAAGCTGACGCAGATGGTCTGATCCACCTTGAAGTTTTCCAGCACCGACCCCAGCTCCCCGCGCTGATCGATCAAAAACTCCCAGGTGCACCGCCCCGTCTGACTGGCCACCACAAAAAACCGCGCCGGCCAACCGGACACCTTCAAGGTCACGTATTGGCCCGGTCGTCGAAGACTGGAGGCGAATTCCTCATCGACCTCGATCTCCAGCGCCAGATGACGCGTGCTTTCCCGGCGCTGACCGACCACGGGAAACGCCCGGCGCACCCGTCGGGCATCGGGCGGTGCCGTCGGCTGCATCGTCATCAGCCGCTCCACCCGCGCCTCGATCTCTTGTTGCCTGTTGACGGACGTCATGCTGCTCCTCGTTGCTGGCTCAAGCTGACCCACACACCCTAGGCACGCATTACTTATCGTCGATCAATTGCACTTCTCCGGAGATCACTTCCCGGCGATGGCCATCATCTAACTCGACCATCAAGCCGCCACGCCCACCGATCCCATCGGCCACCCCCACTTTGCGCTGGCCGTCGATCTCCACTTTCAGGGAACGCCCCCTCAACCAGTCATACGTCGCCAACGCCGACTCCATCCCCTCCAGACCTGCCGCCGCATACTCGTGCGACGCCTCCATGATCGCCCGGGCCATCGGCCCCACCATCGACAGGCGATCGAAACGCCGGCCTTGTTCTTGCCTGAGGCTCGTGGCTCCATCGCGCAACGCCTCTGGAAACTCCTCGCGCTTCACGTTGATATTTAGCCCCACGCCCACCACCACCCCTTCCAATCCCCTTGGTCCCGTGACCGCCTCCGTCAAGATCCCCCCCAGCTTGCGCGATCCCACATATAGATCATTGGGCCATTTTAACCCCACCTCGATCGCCGTCGACGATCGCAACCACTCCACCAACTTTACCCCCACGGCCAGCGTCAGGGCAGCGCTCTTCTCCACCGCCAACTCCGGCCGCAGCACCACCGACATATAGAGATTCGCTCCCCCCGGCGAAAACCAGGGTCGACGCCCCTCTCCATTTCGACGTCGCCCCCTTCCCTCCCGCTGCCGGTCCGCCACCACCACATAGCCCGCCTCCACCCCGGCCTCCAACGCCTCCAGGGCGATCGCATTCGTCGATCCCGCCTCTTCCATCAATTCGATCCGAAGCTCACTCACCGCCGCCCTCCCATCGCATCGACAGGTCCACGGCCGGCGCCGAGTGAGTCAACGCCCCCACGGACACCACGTCGAGCCCAATGCCGCCCAGGGTTTTCAACCGCTCCATATCCATATTCCCGCTGGCCTCGATCACCACGTCACTTCCCCGCTTATGGTCGCGAATCACGGCCACCGCCTCTTTCATCATCGCGTTGTCCATATTATCCAACAAGATCACCTGTGCTCCGGCGTCGACGGCCTCCAGCGCTTCCTCCAGCGTCTCCACCTCCACCTCCACGGCCAGGGTATGAGGGCTGATCTGCTTGACCCTCTCGATCGCCTCCCGGATGCCTTCCGCCGCCGCGATATGGTTCTCCTTGATCATCACCCCTCCGGCGAGGTGAAAGCGGTGGTTTCGCCCCCCTCCGCAGCGCACCGCATACTTATCCAGCGATCGCCATCCTGGAAGCGTCTTTCGCGTGTCCACCAACCGGATGCCCGTATCCCCCAGTGCCTCCACGTGGTGAGCCGTAAAGGTCGCCACCCCGCAGAGTCGCTGCAAGAAGTTGAGCGCCACCCGCTCTCCCGAAAGCAGCGATCGCGCCGGACCTTCCAGCCGGGCCACCACCGAGCCCTTCTCCACCCACGTTCCATCCTCCACCGCTGGCGACCACGTCACCTGCTCGTCGAGGCGCTTAAAAACCCAGCTCGCCACTCCCTGACCGGCCAACACCAGCGGCTCCTTGGCCACCACCCGAGCATTCCCGCTCTCCCCCTCGAAAAACACCGATGAAGTCACGTCAAACCCCACCTGATCTTCACTGAGTGCCATATCAATCAGCTGTCGCACATGCGGCGTCTTCGACCACTTCATTATCGCTCCTTGGCTTCCTTGTCGCACAACTTTGTCCATTCCTTATGCGCCGCACCCTAATCACCTCTCCTCTCGGCGGTCAATCACACACTCCCTTGCCACATCCTGCCTACCCACGATAGAGTAATCGACGCAAAGCATGCCCCCATATTCGCGTTTTCCGCCGCTCTGGTCTATGGCCCGATGCGGCCCCGTGATTCCTACCCGCTCTGGCCCCCAACTGCCCATGCAACGATTTTACGTCAAACGCCCCACCGGTAAGGTCTTCGGACCCTTTGACCAGAATGCTATCCGCTTGATGCTCCAGGGCAATAAGCTGGGAGCCGACGCTGAGGTGTCAACCGACAAGGAATCCTGGAAACCGATCCATCAGATCGAGGCTTTTGCCGACCTCCTGGGTGGCAAGACCCAATTTGGTGTGGGCAACACCCAGGGCGATGACAGCCCTTCGCTGCCCCGATCGACGACCGGAAGCTCCGGTCTACCCCGCTCGAGTCAGGGCGGAGATGGCCCGGGCCTTCCCACCCCCAAGAGTTCCGATGGGCCCCAACTGCCCACTCCTAAAAGTTCTGG
>CAYQBU010000050.1:0-21334 GCA_964415785.1 uncultured Bradymonadales bacterium | reverse complement strand
CCTCCACTTCGTTTGGCATCACCCCCGCCGACGAAGACGGCGGCTTCCAGGCCACCCTCCAGGGCTCCTTTTAGGACCACGCGGCCTCCGCTGGCCTCTTCTACCCCGGTGCTTAAATTTTCAATCCTTCAAGTCACCCGCGCCGGGGGGAGTCGTGGAGTCGATCATCCGCCATCTGCCAAATGCTATCTCCGCCACCCGTATACCCCTGGCGCTGGCCTTTCCCTTCGTCGACCTCTACGCCCAGATCGCCGTCATCGTCGCCGCCGGCCTCAGCGACATCCTCGACGGCTATCTGGCCCGCCGCATCCACAACCCCGCCGAACACGGCAACCTCATCGATCCCATCACCGACAAGACCTTCGTCTTCGTCGTCTTCTTAACCCTCATCGTCCAGAGTCACTTCACCCTGGTTGAATTTGTCGCCATCGCCCTTCGCGACCTCTCCGTGCTCATCGGCTCCCTGGTCCTACTGATCTTCGATCGCTCCCGCCTCGTCGAAGACGTCGTCGCCCGCTGGCCTGGCAAATTGACCACCCTCCTCCAATTCACCGTCCTCCTCTGGCTACTCATCATCGGCCCCGTCCCCCTGACCCTTCTGCTGATCACCGCCGTCGTCAGCGCCCTCGCCGGCCTCGACTACATCTCTTCCTTTCGTCGCCTCCTCCGAGTTACGAAGTCCCCGACCGTCTCCTGACTCATTCTCCCGCCCCCATCACCTCGCCCATTAAAGTCTCCCAGGCCTCCATTGCACTCAGCACCAATACCAGGATCACCACCGCCAGGATCACCGTTCGGATATGCCACATCCAGGCCTTCGCCATCCAATGGTCACCATCGATGCTCAAGCCCTTCGTCAATTCCTCTCTTGCGTCCTTGAAAAACCAGCCCACGAACACGATCAACAGCGCCATTCCAAGCGGCAATAACAGCTTCGCCACCACCCCGTCGTAGAGTTCCAGCATCGTCCCGCTAAACGCCGTCGGGATCCCCGCCACAAAGATCACCGCACCCACCATCACCGCCGCCGGCTTTCGACCCACCTCGAAGTGATCGATCACAAAGGACACCACCACCTCCAGAATGCTGATCGCACTCGACACCGCTGCGATCAGCACCGTCCCAAAGAAGACCACACCCAGGATTCGACTCCCCGGCGCTTGGCCGATCGCCTCACCCAGCCCCACGAATAGAGCTCCCGGCCCCGGCTCTGAGGGCTCCATGCCCACCGCAAATAACACCGGAAAGATCACCATCCCCACCAGCACGGCGATCCCCGTATCCAGCCCCACGATCCACCCCGAATCGCTCACCAGATTATCCCGCCTCCCTAAATACGACGAATAGGTGATCATTGCCCCCATCCCCAGCGATAGCGTAAAGAACGCCTGCCCCGCCGCGCTGGGTAGAATCGTCATCCAATCCTCGCGGATCACCTCCATATCGGGCGTCAGATAGTAGCGTATCCCCTCCATCGCCCCATCCAGGGTCAACACCCAGGCCATGAGCGTCACCAGCAAAAATACGATCGCCGGCACCAGGATCTTGACGCAGACCTCGATGCCCTTTTCGATGCCCAGTGCCACGATCCCGATCACGACCGCCATAAATAGCGCGTGCAGCCCCAGCGTCCCCCATCCCGAGGCCACCCCTTCAAAATAGGCGCCCGGATCCTCAAAATAACTGCCAAAGGCGCTCCCCACCGTATACTGGATCGTCCACCCCGCCACCACCGAGTAATAGGCCAGGACCACAAACCCCGTCACCACGCACAACACACCCACGAACGACCAATTCTTATGGCCGATCTTGTCGAAGGCATCCACCGGGTTGCGCTGCGACCGCCGCCCGATCACAAACTCGATCAGCATCGCTGGAACGCCGATGACGATAATAAAGCACAGATAAATCGCCAGAAACGACGCCCCCCCTTCCTGCCCCACCTGAAACGGAAACCGCCAGATATTGCCCAACCCCACCGCGCTTCCCACCGCCGCCAGAATAAAGCCCAGTCGTGTTCCCCAGTGTTCGCGTTCCTGACCCGTGCCCATCATCATCCCTCGGCAACTTGCTCCTAAATCGGCGACTGACGTCTACTTTATTTTAAGGATCAGGGCTTGCCACAGCCCCGTCAACCGCCCCCCAACCACCCCATCCCCCCCTTGCACTCTTGATTCGCACCATAAAAGGTGAGTAAACACTCGGTGCCTTGTCCTCTCGGCCCTATACCAAGGATTGACCATGGCCACTTCGATCGCACGCGCCCTCATATTGTTCGCCGCCTTTGGCCTTATCATTGGCTGCTCCTCCTCTCCGGACGAGCAATCCGAGGAGCGACCCGACGAGCAACCCTCTGTCGACGGCGCAAGCCAGGCCTACGAATCGGCCGCCGCTGCCCAGGCCGAACAGGAGCCGACGCCCGTCTCCGACGACGAGCTCCAACAGCTCGCCGCCGTCATCGACGCCCTCATGGAGCGCGAGGCTCAACTGCGCGACGAGGAACGCTCCTACGAACAGCGCCTCGCCCGCGCCGAATCTCCCGGCGAGGTCCAGCAGATCCAACACGACTATATGACCGAAATGCGCGACGCCGCCCTCGGCGAGGGCATGAGCCTCGAGGACTTCACCGCCCTCGGCCAGCGCGTCCAGGAGGATCCCGAGCTCCAACAGCGCCTCGCTGAATATCTCGACGACGAGCAAATGCGCGAATTTTTTGGCTTCGACGAAGAGGGCTGAGGTCTCCATGGCTTCTGACGTACCCATCGCCATCGTCGGGGTAAGCGCCCTCTTTCCGGGCTCCTCCGATCGCCGCGGCTTCTGGGCCGACATCCTCACCGGTCGAGACCTGGTTGACGACGTTCCCCCCACCCACTGGCTCGCCGACGACCACTTTCACCCCGACCCCAAGGTCCCCGACAAGACCTATTCCACCCGTGGGGCCTTCCTCGACGACATCCCCTTCTCCCCCATGGAGCACGGGATCCCACCCAACGTCTTGGAGGCCACTGACAGTGGGCAACTCCTGGCCCTGATCCTCGCTCGACGCGTCCTCCAGGACGCCCTTGGCGATCGCTTCCAGCACACCGACCACCGCCGCACTGGCGTCGTCTTCGGCGCCGCCGCCGCCAGCGAGCTCTCCCTCCACATGGCCGGTCGCCTCCAGCGCCCGCTGTGGGAAGAGGGCATGCGCCGCGCCGGCCTCCAGCCCTCCGACATCAATGCCATCAGCGGCCACATCGCCGACATGTACACCCCCTGGCAGGAGAGCACCTTTCCCGGCTTCTTGAACAACGTCATCGCCGGCCGCGTCGCCAACCGCTTTGACTTCGGCGCCCACAACCAGGTCGTCGACGCTGCCTGCGCAAGCTCCCTGGCCGCCCTCCAGAGCGGTGCTCAACAACTCCAACTGGGCGAGGCCGACCTCATGATCACCGGCGGCGTCGATCTCCTCAATCACATCCTCCTCTACACCGCCTTCTCCAAGATCGGCGCCCTCTCCCCCTCCGGCCACTGCCGCCCCTTCTCAAGCGACGCCGACGGCACCGTCCTCGCCGAGGGACTCGGCTTTTTCGCTCTCCAACGCCTGGAGGATGCCGAAGCCCAGGAAACCCCCATCTACGCCGTCCTCCGCGGCATCGGTGCCTCCTCCGACGGGCGCGCCAAGAGCATCTACGCCCCCCGGGCCGAGGGCCAGGAATTGGCCCTTCGCCGCGCCTACGACCAGGCCGGCTACGACCCCTCTACCGTCGACCTCATCGAGGCCCACGGCACCGCCACCGCCGCCGGTGACGCCGCCGAAGTCGACGCCCTCCACGCCATCTTCGACACCGATTCCCAATCCACGCCCTCATCCTGCGCCCTGGGCTCCATCAAATCTCAGATCGGCCACGCCAAGGCCGCCGCCGGCGCCGCCGGCCTCTTCAAAGCCCTCATGGCCATCCACCACAAAACGCTGCCCCCCACCATCGGGGTCCAACAACCCAACCCCGACCTCAACCTCCAGGACGGCCCTTTCTACCTCAATACCGAGGCCCGCCCCTGGTTTACTGCCCACGACCACCCTCGCCGCGCCGGCGTCAGCGCCTTCGGCTTCGGCGGCACCAACGTCCACGTCACCCTCGAGGCCTACGAAGGCCCCGCCCCCAACCCCCCGCGCCTGCGAAGCTGGTCCCACGAACTCCTCCTCCTCTCCGCCCCCGATCCCCAGTCGCTCCTCCAGGCCTGCCAGGACCTCTCCGCCCGCGCTACCGACAACGCCGACCTCGCCGAAATCGCCCTCCAAACCCATCGCCAATTCGAGCCGACCCACCCGGCACGCCTCGCCCTGATCACCCAGTCCACAAGCGCCCTTCGTCGCACCCTCGGTGCCGCATCCGACAAGATTTCCACCGCCCCTGAGCGCTCCTTTTCCATCCCCGACGGCACCCTCCATTACGGCTGGCAACGCCACCCCGGAAAAGTGGCCTTCCTGTTTCCCGGACAGGGCAGCCAATACCTCAATATGGGCGCCCAATGGCCCATGCACTTCGACGCCTGCCACGACCTGTGGCAACGCATCGACACCTCCTCCTGGGACACCGATCTCGCCCTCCACGACGTCGTCTTCCCTCCTCCCACCTTCGACGACAAAACGCGCCAACACCAACGGGATCGCCTCACAGACACCCGCTGGGCTCAACCCTCCCTGGGTGCGACATCGCTCAGTATTTTAGCCCTGATTCGACAATTGGGCATCACCCCCGACGCCACAGCCGGCCACAGCTACGGAGAGATACCCGCCCTCTTCGCCGCCGGTGTTTTCGACGAGTCCACCACCCTCGAGCTCTCCCGGCTTCGCGGCGAGCTCATGGCCGACGCCGCCGCCCGCGCCGACCACCCCGGCTCCATGTGCGCCGTCCACGCCGACGCCGCCGAGCTTCGCCAATGGCTCCACCAGTGGGAACTCGACCTCGTCATCGCCAACCACAACAGCCCCGACCAATGCGTCCTCTCCGGCCCCACCGACGCCATCGAGACCGCCGAAACCAGGCTCAAGCAACAGCGCGTGGCCACCACCCGCCTCCCCGTCGCCACCGCCTTCCATTCGCCCCTCGTCGCCGACTCCTCCGCCCCCTTTCTCGACGCCCTCAACTCCACCGACATCAACCCTGCGTCGATCCCCGTCTTCGCCAACACCACCGCCGCCCCCTACCCCGACGATCCCGAGGCCATCCGCCGCCTCCTGGCGCACCAACTGGCCAAGCCCATCCGCTTCGTCGACCAGATCCGCGCCATGCACGACCAGGGCATCCGAACCTTCATCGAGGTCGGCGCCCACAGCACCCTCACCGGCCTCACCCAGAAATGCCTCGCCGACCGTCCACACCACGCCATCCACCTCGACCGCCGCGGCACCTCCTCACTCCAGAGCCTCCTCTCCGCCATCGGCCACCTCTCTACCCTCGGCGTCGACCTCGACCTCCAGGCCCTGTGGAAAAACTATGAAAAACCCGCCCCCGCCGACCCTCCACCGGGCCCCGACGCCGTCCTGATCAACGGCACTGGCGTCAACAAACCCTACCCCGAAGACGACCCTCGACCCCAACCCGACCCATCCACCTTCGATCGACCCCGGAGCACCAGCACCATGAGCGACGACCAACAATGGCTCGACGCCTTCCGCGAACAGCAACAACGCATCGCCGAAGCCCACCGCGTCTACCAGGAGAGCACCGCCGAGGCCCACCGCGCCTTCCTCGACACCATGCGCGATTCCATGACCGCCCTCGCCTCTCCCGAAGACCTGCCCACCCCTCCGGACATCACCCCCACCCCATCGCCGAATCCCCCCACCAAACCTACCCCTCGTCGCACCCTCGGTGCCGCACCCCCACCTCCCAATGCCACCCCAAACCCACCCTCTCAACCAACGCCATCCCGAGACCTCACCACCCATCTCATCGAGGTCATCGCCGACAAAACGGGCTACCCCACCGACATGCTCCAGCCCTCCATGGAACTCGAGGCCGACCTCGGCGTCGACTCCATCAAGCAAGTCGAAATCCTCGCCGACATGGAGACCCGCTTTCCCCGCCTCGAGGCCCTGGAATCCCAGGAACTCTCCCAACTCCGCCAGATCGACCGCATCGCCGCCCGCATGGAGGAACTCCTCGGCGGTCGCGCCCCCCGCACCCAGCAGGGCCCGGACCAGAGCGACCTCACCGACGACGATGACGACGACTCTGATCGCTCGCATCCGACCACATACCGCCACCATGTCGCACCCTCGGTGCCCCAACCCTGCGGATGGATCCAGCGCCCACTGACCCACATCGACACCATTCACATCACCGGCGCCGACCACCCCGTCGCCGCTCCCCTGCGCGACCTCCTGACCGAACGCGGCATAAACGTCGTCCTCGTCGACGGCCCCCTCCCCGCCGGCGCCAACGCCGTCATTGCCCTCGACGGCCTCCACCACCCCGACGACCTCGACGACGCCATCACCATCGCCCAACAGACTCTCCTGACCGCTCGCGATTTCGCCCAAGACCACCGCCAAAACCAGACCTCACCCCACCTCTGGATCAGCACCCAGGGTGCGACATCGACCAACAATGACGCCACTTCCCGCGATCATCTCCGCGCGACCACCGCCAGCATCGCAGAGCTCTCCAAGACCGCCGCATCGGAGTGGCCCGACGCCTGCGTCAAGTCCATCACCCTCGACACCGACGGCCTCTCGCCCTCGTCTATTGCGCGCCATATCGTCGACGAATGCTGGAGCGGAGGCCCCGAGATCGAGCTCCTCATCGACGCCGGGGGCCTACGCTCCACGCCCATCGCCACCCCATCGCCGCTGCCTTCAGAGGACTCCCAGCAGTCCCTGAGGCGCCTCGAGGACGGCGATACCGTCGTCGTCGCCGGCGGTGGACGGGGCGTCACGGCCGCCTCCATCATCGAGCTCGCCCGCCGACGAAACCTCAACTTTCTCATCCTCGGCCGCACCGAACTCACCGACGAGCCCCCGGCCGTCCAGGGCGTCCAGAGCGACGCCGACCTCAAGGCCGCCCTCTTCCAGACTGCCGCCGACAAGGGCCACACGCTCACCCCCGACGAATTGGCATCTAAAACCCATAAAATCCAATCACAGCAAGCCCTTCGTCGCACCCTCGGTGCCCTCACTGACCTCGGTTCTACCCCCATTTATCGCTCCTGCGACATCCGCGATTTCTCCGCCCTCTCCGACGTCATCGACGAGGCTCGCCATCGCTGGGGCTCCATCGATGCCGTCGTCCACGGCGCCGGCGTCCTCGCCGACTCCTGGATCGCCGACGCCACAGCCAGCGATTTCGACCGCGTCTTTCGCACCAAGGTCGAGGGCTACTTCGCCCTCCAAGAGGCCACCGCCGACGACGATCTCAAGGCGTTGGTCTTCTTCTCGTCTATCGCCGCGCGCTCTGGAAATCCGGGCCAATCCGATTACGCCATGGCCAACGGCGCCCTCAACCGCATCGCCCACCTGGAGGCCCGTCGTCGACCGAATTGCCTGGTCAAAGCCCTGGGCTGGGGCCCCTGGGATGGCGGCATGGTCACCCCCTCCCTTAAGAAACACTTCCAATCCGAGGGCGTCTCCCTCCTCCCCAAAGACCGCGGCGCCACCCTTTTTGCCGACGAACTCCTCCACGGCCCACCCCATCAGGTGGAGCTCATCCTCGGCCACTCCGTGGTCGCCGAAGGCATCAACGGCTCAGTGCTCAGTCGCGGCGTAGACCTCTCGATCCCCATCTCCCGAGCCACCCACCCCTACCTGAGCGACCACCGCGTCCGTGGCGTCCCCGTCGTCCCCGCCGTCATCGTCCTCGACTGGTTCACTCGCGCAGCCAGAGCCTCCGCCCCCCACCTCTACCTCCAGTCCATCACCGATCTGCGCATCCGCCAGGGCATCCGCCTGCCCTCCTTCGACGACGGCGCCAAAGACGAGCCCTGCACCAGACTCCACCTCACAATCACAGCCCAGGGCCAAGAGCCCCACCTCACCCTCCACCTCGAGCTTCGCGACGACCACCAACTCTACTACGAGGCCACCGCCCAACTCGGCCCCGACGAACCCCAACCCTCCCCGAACCTCCTCGACGACTTCCCCCACCCCGTCGACCCCACCTCCCAATGGACCGTCGACGGCGCCTATGGCGACAGCCCCCTCTTCCATGGACCGGCATTTCAGGTGCTCAAAACCATCTCCCATTGCGACACCGAGGGTGCGACAGGACGCAGCAATGGCCTCGAATCCCTCAATTGGCCCACTGATTCATGGACCATCGACGCCCCCGCCATCGATGGCGCCCTCCAGCTCGGTTTTCTCTGGGGCCTCGACCTTATCGACCAACCCACGCTCCCCCTTCGCGTCGACGCCTTTTATAGCTTTTCCAGCGAACGCTCCGCCGACGCGCCCTACGACATTCGCCTCCAACTTCGTGACCATTCCAAACGCCATATCGAGGCCGACCTCCTGGTCGCCACCGACGACGGACGCCCCCTCTACCTCATGGAGGGCCTTCAGATCTTCGCCGTGCCCGATGGCATTTGACCCACCACCTGTCACCTGGAGTGCTCCATGGCCACATTTGAACCCATCGCCGTCGTCGGACAGGGCTGCGTCCTCCCCGGCGCCCCGTCCCCGCAGGAGCTCTGGACCCTCGTGCACAGCGCTGACCACGCCCTCGGCGAGCTCCCCGCTCACCGCTGGACGGCCAACCCCGACGATCTGCTGACCTCTCGCGACGACTGGACCCCCGACCATATCTGGACCGACCGCGGTGGCTTTGTCCGCGATTTTGCGCTCCACCTCGACGACCCCCGGATCTCCGTCGATTCCACTCAAATCGAGGGCCTGGACCCCCTCTTCCTCTGGACCCTCGAGGCCGCCCGCCAGGCCCTCGCCGACCTCCCCCTTCCCGACGACCAACCCATCGATGGCGGCCTCATCCTGGGCAATAAGATGTACCCCACCACGGGGCTCGCCGATTACGCCGACGCCATCTGGCAGGGCCTCCCCGACCATGAGCGCCCGCCGAAGATGAACCGATATATGGCCGGCCTCCCCGCCCCCTGGGTGGCCCAATCCCTCGGTTTCACGGGCCCTTCCTACGCCCTGGACACCGCCTGCGCCTCCTCGCTCTACGCCATCCACCGCGCCTGTCGCCAACTCCAGATGGGCCGCGCTGACCTCATGCTCGCCGGCGGCGTCAACGCCACCGACGATCTCTTCCTCCGCGCCGGCTTCTGCTCCCTACAGGCCATGAGCGACAGCGCTCAGTGCCGCCCCTTCCACCGCCACGCCGACGGCCTCCTCCCCGCCGAAGGAGCCGCCATCGTGGCCCTCAAACGCCTCCCCGACGCCCGCCGCGACGGCGACACCATCCTCGCCGTGATCCGCGGCGTCGGCCTCTCCAACGACGGCCACAGCCGCGGCCTGCTCACCCCCTCCCAAAACGGCCAGATCCGGGCCATCGAAGACGCCTATCGCCAGAGCGGCCTCGACCCCGCTTCCGTCTCCATGATCGAGTGCCACGCTGCTGGCACCCCCCTGGGCGACGCCACGGAGGTCCAGAGTCTCGCCCACGTCTTCTCCTCCACCGACAAACCCATCCCCATCGCCTCCCTTAAATCCAACCTCGGCCACCTCATCACCGTCTCCGGCGCCGCCGCCCTCCTCAAATGCCTGGCCGCCATCCACCACCGACGCCGCCCCCCCAGCCTCCACGCCGACGACCCCATCGACGAACTCCACCAGAGTCCCCACCTGCGCCTCCTCCACACCACCGAGGACTGGCCCTCCGACGGCCCCCGCCGCTGTGGCATCAACAACTTCGGCTTCGGCGGAAATAACGCCCACCTCCTCATCGAAGAACACCTCCCCGACGCCTCCATCACCCCCGTCGCCACCGACCTCTCCTCACCCAAAAAAATCGCCGTCATCGGCCTCCACACCCGATGCCAAAACCGCACCGGCCCAAACGCCCTCGATCCGCTATTCACCGCACAAAGAAACGCCCATGTCGCCCCCTCGGAGCGACATGGCGCCGCCCAGATCGACCTCAAATCCACCTCCATTCCGCCCCGCGACCTCGACCGCGCCATGCCCCAGCAATTGCTCGCCCTCGAGGCCGCTCAAAAACTCGACGAGATCATCCGCGCTCAAGACCCGGCGCGCACAGGCGTCGCCATCGGCATCGAAGTCGACGCCGAGATTTGTCGCTATATCTCTCGCTGGCGCCACGGCCAGGACGCCGTCGACGATGGCCTCCCCGCCTTCGACGCCTCGTCGGCCATGGGCACCATGCCCAACCTGGTAACCAATCGCATCAACCGCCAATTCGACCTCACCGGCCCCAGCCTCACCGTCGCCGCCGGCGAGGCCTCCGGCACCGTCGCCCTCCAGGAATCCCTCGACGCCCTACGCCAGGGCGACCTCCAGGCCGCCATCGTCGGCGCCGTCGACGCCGGCCAGGAGCCCGTCCATCGCTCCACCCGCGACGGCGACACCCACACCGCCGACGCCGCCGTCATGATGGTCCTCAAACCCCTGGACGACGCCCGCTCAGCCGGCGACGACATCCTGGCCATCATCGACGACTCGCCTCCCCGGGAGCGCACGCCGGACTTCACCCTCTCGCCTCAGACCGTCACCGCCGCCCTCGGCGACACCCACACTGCCGCCGGACTCCTCACCGTCGCCGCCCTCATCGAGGCCACCCGCCGACGCCTCACCCTCCCCGACGCCAACCCCTGGCTTCCCCGCCACCAGTCTCGCCTCGCCATCGCCCAGATCACCCCACCCCACGGCCCACCCACCGAGATCGCAGTAAAATCGCCGATTCGCCCAAAAACAAAGGCCCATGTCGCACCCTCGGTGCCACATCAACCCCCTCATTTCGCCACATTTTCCGCCCCCTCTCGCGCCGCCCTCATCGACGCCATCGAGGGCCAAGCTACCCCTGACGGCCCCCACCGCTTGGCCATCGTCGCCGACAATCCCGACCACCTTCGCGAGCAGCAAAACGCTGCAATCGACCATCTCAAACACCACGCGCTCAGCGACCCCGTTCAGACCATCGCTCCTGGCCTCTACGCCGGCGACAGCCGCCTCGTCGACGACGGCGAGGTGGCCTTTGTCTTCACCGGGCCTGCCGGCGCCTACCCCCAGATGGGCCGCCACCTGATCACCGCCTTTCCGGACCTCGTCGATCGCTTCGCCCGCCGCACCGACGAGGTCCCCCGCCTCGCCCAATGGATCTACGACGCCGACCCCGATGCTCCCTCCACAGAGGCCGACCAGCTCTGGGGCGCCTCCTTTCTATGCCAGATCCACGCCCAGTGGACCCAGTCGATCCTCGGCATCGAACCCCACGCCGCCATCGGCTTTTGCGCCGGCGAGACCAACGCCCTCTTCGCCCTCGGCGCCTGGAATGACGTCGACGACCTCTACGACGATCTCGACCATCACCACATCTTCGACCGCCTCCTGGGTGGTCGATTCGACGCCGCCCGCGACGCCTGGGGCGACGACCTCCAGTGGGAGACCTGGCGCGTCCTCGCCCCCATGGACGACGTCGCCGCCGCCTGTGCCGACGAAGAGCGCTGCGCCCTGACCATCATCAACGCCCCCGGCGACCTCATCATCGCCGGTCACGCCCCGGCCTGTCGCCGCGTCATCGACCACATCGGCCACCGACGAGCCCGCCAACTGGGCTATAATATGTCCCTGCACTGCGCCGCCGCCGAACCGGCCCGAGACCTCTGGCTGCGCCTCCACCACCGCCCCACCACCGAGCTTGCGTCGCCCCGCTTCTACAGCCTCGCTCTCCAGGACCACTACCAACCCACGGCCCAGGGCGTCGCCCAGGCCCTGGTGGGCCAGGCCTTCCACCAGGTCGACTTCCCATCGCTGATCGACCGCGCCCACGACGACGGCGTGCGCATCTTCATCGAGCACGGCCCCCGATCCGGATGCACCCGCTGGATCAACCGCATCCTCGGCGATCGCCCCCACTTCGCCGTCGCCCTCGACCGCCGGGGCCAAAGCTCCCTCCGTCAGGCCATCGACGCTTCCGCCCGCCTCTGGGCCGCCGGCCTCCACTTCGACCCCACCCACCTCGCCGAACGCCTCGACGCCCTCCACCCCTCCGCGCCCTCCCCACCGCCGTCCACCAGCCGGGCATTCCCCCTCCACCTTCCGCCCATGGCCATTCGCTCCGCCCACCAGGCCTTCCAACTCCCCAAACCGCCTCCCCTTCCTCCCACCACATCTGAAACCAAATCACAGGACCCCATCGCCGCCGCCCACCAGGCCTTTCTCCAACACCGCGCCGACCTCCACCAGCGCTTTCTCGAGCAACAAAAAGAGGCCCTCCAGCAGCTCCTAACCCGCCGAAAGACCTCTCCATGATTCCACCCCAATAGTTGTTTTGTCTTAGTCGATCGACCTGACGTCCTGGCGATTGGCGTCGATCAAATCCTTGATCTTATAGACATCGGGAAGCCCCGACACCTTGATCTCATAATCCGACTTTCCGGCGCTGGCGATTCCGATCGTCCCCACCCCAAAGATCCGCTCGTAGGCGCTTTGTTTCACCTTCACGTTGCGCACATGATCATGCCACACCTCCGTCATATGTACCGAGATGAGCCCTCGCCGAAGCCGCGTCCTCGTCGTCGTGACCGTGATCGTCGTCTTCTTGACCTTGAGCCACCACACAAAAAAGATGATCAACCCCACCACCACCAAGGACAGGATCAAACACAGCACAAACGTCGCCGGCCGCGCCCGAAACATCGCCGGATGCGACTCGTAGAGCACCTCTTCGTCCGGCTTGGTCTTTATCTCTTTTTCTTTCGCCATCGCCAACTCCTCCTGAAATACTCATCGCAAGTGGCCCGACTCTACCAGCTATTCAACCCCTTTGAGAAGTTCCCCCCCGCTCTTGTGGCCCCATCTCACAGGGGGAATTTAATCCAGGTTACAGGGGGATCCGACACTCCACGCCTTCGGCAATGCCCGTGGCCCGATCGGGGTTGCAATCTCGAATCGGCGCCCCATCTTCCCCATCGTCATTGGCCACCACGATCACGTCCCGAGGCTGATTAAAATCGGCCTGGGACACCTCATAGCTGATATTCATCGTCGCCACCCCTCCCGGCGATATCCCGGACTCCAGCTCCTCGGTGGTCATCCGCACCGCCTCCTCCCCACCGCGATCGACGTAGACGCTCACCGGCAGGCCCGCCTCGATGGCCGCCACGCCCTGATTTTCAATCGTCACCTGCAGACTGATACTCGGCGGGCATACCTGGGCGTTGACCTGCACCGAGCTCACCACCACGTCCGGGCTATTCTGGGGCAATTGCCCCTGGCGATTGGCCCGAAACGTATTGTGGCTCTCCCAGTGGGTGTCTTGAACCATCGGAATCGATCCATCGTCGTTGATATTGTCGATATAATAGGCGTGCTGATTCCAGATCTGGCGGGTGCTGACCCAGGCGTCGTGCACATCCTCCAAAATAATGATCCCCTCCGTTCCCCCATCGCAACGCGCCGGTCGATCGTCTGGATCGTCGGGAAAGCACTCCGGAAACCAATCGGGGCGAAAATTGCCACTGGACTCATCGAGAAAGTGATTGCAATCGCGATTATATTGATCGTTATTGGCGATCAGCGCCAGGTTGGTGCGCCCATCGCCGTTGACGTCCACCACCAGGGGGTATTCCGTGGCCGTCCGCGTCGTATTCATCCGCGCAATCAAGGGCTGCCCGCTCTGCCCGTCGAGCACCAGCAATCGGCACTCATCGTTATACACCACCTCATTTCGGCCGTTGCCCTGAAAATCAAAGACCGACGATCCCGTGGCCTCCGAGCGATCCTGGACCTCGATGCTCCACAGCACGCCCTCGCCACTTCCATCGTCCAGCCCTCCGGCATCGCAGGGGTCAACCAAACAATCGTCGCCGGGCGTGCAGTCGGGAAACTCGGGCTGATCGCAGCTCCCCTCGCCATCGACCCCATCGATGCAGGCCACGTCGAAAACCGAATAGCACTGCTCTCCCGGAAGCCCGATCTCCACCGTTCCATCCCCATCGAAATCGGCCAGATTCGGCGGCCCACCTTGCCCACCACCGGGGATATCGATGCTGTGGAGGGTCTCTCCATTTTGCCCATCGAGCACGTAGACCACTCCATTTCGCACGCTGACCACCTCCGGCAGCCCCGCGCGCCCGTCGCCGCTGACCACATCGGCCACCCCCGCCGTCCCATCGCTGAAGTCATCGTTGCACCACACCTGGACCAATTCGCCCTCACCTCGGTCCAGCTCCCAGGCGCAGTCACCGGTCAAGATCTCCAGGCTGCCATTGCCCATCACATCGGCCACCGTCGGCGATCCCCAGCTTCCATGCGGCCCATTGAACCCCCGGCTCCCGTAGGGCCCCTCGGCGATCAACGCCCCCGTCGCCCCATTGAGCACCGTCGACCCCATCACCACTTCCACCTCGCCATTGCCATCGAGATCCGCCAACACCGGCCCCATTCCCTCGCCACCTTCAACCCCGGAGAGATTGCCCTCATTATATATCCAGCCAAAGCAATCGTCGTCATCGGCCGCCGGATCGTCGCACTCCTCGGGATTCTTGATCATCCCTATGCCACCGCCGCTATCCTCCCCAAAGACGGCGATGATCTCCATCTTCCCATCGCCCGTCACATCTCCCACCGCCGGGTGGCCCTGCCCCGAAAACGTTCGCTCCTCATTCACATATAGCGTCTCTCCCGACGCCCCATCGAGGACCACCAACACCGCATTATGCTGATCATCGGAGCGCGATGGCTGATCGCCCCAATAGGGCGTGATCACCACCTCTGGCGACCCGTTGTCGATCAGATCCGCCGTCACCGGAATGCTCTGCACCTGGCTGTATAACCGATCGAGTTCTTCTCCCTCCCAATGCCACAACTCATCGATCTCAAAGGGGTCGAAATCCAACGCCACCTCGCACACCAGGTCCTCTGGAAAATCATCGGGCAAACACCTGCCGACCGCTCCGTCGCAATACTCGTCAAAGCCGCAATCGCGAAAGTCCTCACAGGTCTCCCCTGGCTCAATGCAGGCCCCAAAGACGCAGACATCGCCCACCTCGCAGCACTCATCGAACTCCTCGCCACAAAGCGGCGCCCCCTCCTCGCAGGCCGGCGCACAACGTCCATCGGGACCACATACGGGCTCCTCTCCCTCACAGCATAAATCGCCCTCAAATCCGCAGACCTCACCGGTGCACAACGCCTCGCAACTCCCGCTGCCCTCATCGCACCGCTCCCCTTCACCGCAGCAGATTTCATCGCCACCGCAGACCTCGCCTCCCGGACAGTGGCACTCCCCCTCGTCGGTGCATTCGCCGGCCCCCGGGCAGTCGCCACTATTCTGGCACTCCACCTCTCCCGGCTCTTCGCCCCCATTACTTCCTTCACCAGAGCTCTGCGTATCATCGCCACACCCCACAAAGAGCACCACCAAGGCTACCGCCACGCCTGCCCAAAACCGCTTCATCGATCAACCCTCGCCAGATCCAAAATGAATATCGCTCACAGGGGAATCGTGCACTCCACATCTTCCACCAGATAACTCGACGTCTCCGGATTGCAGTCGCGCACCGGATCGTCCTCGTCATCATTGGCCACCACCTGAAAGGTCAGCGGTACGTTAAACTGGCCACTGCCTACCTCGTGCTCGAAGTCGATCACCCGCACCCCGCCCGGCGACAGCGGCGCATCCAGGGTCACCGTCGATAGCTTCGCGGCCTCTCCCGCCGAGTTGATCCGGTAGAGGCTCACCGGCATCCCCGCCGGAATCGCGCTGACCCCATCATTTCGAATCGTCGCCCGAAACTCGATCGACGGCGGACAGGTCCGGGCATTCGTCTGCACCGAACTCACCACCACGTCCGGGGCATTCAGCGGCACCTCGCCCTGCTGATTGGCCCGAAATGTATTGTGGCTCTCCCAGGGCCGATCCGGCCCCGTGGGCACCGCCCCCGCCTCGTCTCCCGCATTATCGATATGATAGTCGAATTGATTCCACACCGACCGCGTCCGCACCCACCGATCCTCCGGATCTTGAAGCGCAAACACCCCTGTCGTCCCCTCATCGCACCAGCTTGGCCTTTCGACGTCATCGTCTTCCGGATGGCACTCCGGAAACCGCTCCGGCCGGTCGTTGATCGGGTCTTCGCAATCTCGGCTGAATTGATCATTATTGGCGGACACCACGATATTGGTCTGCCCATCGCCCGTCACATCCGCCACGATCGGGTATTCGCTGGAGGTCCGATTCGTATTGCCCCGCGTGAAATAGGGGCTCCCATCGCTCCCATCGAGGACCATCAACAGACACTCGTCGTTATACACCACCTCATTGCTCCCATCGCCCTGAAAGTCGAAGACCGAACTCCCCGTCCTCGCCGACGATTCATCCTGGACATAGATGCTCCACAAGATCCCATCGCCCGTCCCCTGCGTATCCTCTAGCGCCTCGCAGGCACAGTGGCGACCATACTCACAGGTCTCGATCTCCGGTCGCTGACAGCCCGGCCGATCCGTGGTCAACGCATCCACCCCGTCGCCCTCCCCATCGGGCACCACGCAATCCAGGTCAAATACCGTATAACAGACCGCCGAGGCGATCCCGAATTCAGCGCTCCCATCGCCGTCGAAGTCCGCGATGATCGGCGACCCTCCGTCGCCGCCGCCCGGCAGGTCGAATTGATAGAGCACCTCTCCCGTATCGCCGGCAATCACATAGACATTTCCATCGCCGGTGAGCACGATCTCCGGCTTGCCCTCGCGCCCGTTTTCATCGGTCAAGTCGCCCACCGCCGCAAACCGCCGCCCATCGGAGGCCACGGACTCCGAGGCACACCACACCTCCTCCAACTCATCATCTTCGTCCAAACGGTACAAACAGCCCGCCCCCAATAGCTCCAGGCCCTCCTCATCGGTGATGTCGGCGGCGATCGTATACCCATAGCCCCCGGCATCCAGCCGCGCCAAAAGCTCTCCCGTCATCCCGTCCAAGATCGCATCGCCCATCACGATCTCCACCTCGCCATTGCCATTGAGATCCGCCGCCAGCGGCGCCGGCTGGTGACTATCCACATCATCGCCATTCCACCACAGCAGACAATCGTCCTCATCGTCCTCCGGATCCGGACAGCTCTCGATATCGCGGATCACCCCGATGCCCCGATCCCCATCGCCGATCGCCACGATCTCCGGTCGTCCATTCTTGGTGATATCCACCAGCGCCAACTGCGACCCGAATTCGAAATTTCTGGCATCATTGACGTAGATCGTATCTCCCGTCGCCCCATCGGCCACCACCACCAGAGCGTCCGTACTCCCATCGGCATAGGGCGCAAAGGCCACGCCCAACCCCCCTTCCCCATCCATATCGGCCACCAGCGGCGTCATCATCACATTGTCGTACAGCACCCCATCGACCTCTACTCCATCCCATTGCCAGGCCACCTCCGGGCTCACCTCTCCAAAATCATAGGTGTCTTCACAGACCAGGCCGTCGGGAAATTCATCGGGCAAACACTGCCCCAGACCCTCGTCGCAATACTCCCCAAAATCGCAATCCGTAAACACCTCACAGGGCTCTCCAGGCGTTCGGCAATCGCCGAAGATACACACATCTCCCGCCGGGCAGCACTCATCGAAGTCCTCCCCACAGAGCTCTCCCTCTCCCTCACAATTCGGCGCGCATTGCCCCTCTGGACCGCACTCCGACAACTCCCCCTCACAGCACAATTCTCCATCGAATCCGCAGAAATTGCCCTGGCACTCCGAACGGCACTGATGCACCGTCTCGCACTCTCCATCCTCACAGATTTCATTGCTCTCGCAGACCTCGTCGTCGCCGCAGCACTCCTCGCCGCAAAGCTCGCGTCCATCGTCGCAACCGGCGACCGCCTCCTCGCAATAGCCATCCGCGCCGCAGTCTCCCTCCTCACCGCAATCCCCGCTCGTCGAGCACTCCAATGGAATACAGATCCCATCGTCTCCCTCACAGGATTCCCAGGCCGCACAATCGCCCCCGGCCTCACAGGACACACAGCTCTCCACCGGGCATTCCGCGCCCCCTTGCGTCGAGCTCTCGTCATCGCCGCAGCCCGCCACCACCAACATCCACATCCCCAGCACCAACCATCGCAGATTCCGTCTCATCTCACCGCTCCAACGTCAAAAGACCTGGTATCGAAGGCTCTTCAACTGTAGCGCCTCTCCCCTGGATGCACCAACCACATCCACCCACACCCTCGACCCCCGACGCCAAACCTTTCCCCACCATTCGCGCTGAGCCTCCCGTTCCGGCCCCGACGGTCCGACACCTCAAAAGCCGTCACAAATTCGCATGTCCAACCATCCTGCCACCCCACAAGCCGCGACTCCCCCCCCTCATCGTCGCGGTCCATCGCCGTTTTTTCTGGCCCTTAGCCCCCTCTCTCGAAGGCCTCCCCCACGGGGGACCCCTGGGTATCGACGCCCTCCACGAAGGGGCTGCTTATCTCTGAGCGCCGGTCTCCATACTCGACGCGCGACCCCAACACACTACACAGGCTTTCATCTTAAGCTCACGCCAAATGGCCTCCGAACGACGGCGCTGAAACTTTCTTGCAGAATGCGAGCTCTCCCACCGATCCAATCGGGCGTCGACACCCCCATGATCCCGGGGTTATTTCCCCATTACAGGCATCGACACCCCCAGAATATCGAGCGATCCCATCCGCAGACCCCATCCCCCCCTCCAACACTCGAGATTCTCCCCACAAGCCACGCGCTGTGGGGAGACACCGGCGCCAACGGCGCCGGCGAGGGGCACATCGCATACCATCAATGACCTTCGGGGCCACCCAACCTGCCCCTCCGACCACTCGCAAACACCGCTCGCGCCCACCTCCCCAGGTCAGCGCCCGACCCCGGCGTGCTCGCTCGCCGGTGAATCAGCTTGTCAGCTAATCCCAAACTGACCTTACAGGCCGCCCAACGATCCCCTTGGTCATTCCACCTCCGCTCGTATCCCCCTCAAAAAAACCCAACGACTTATCCTGCTTCTCGACTTTCCGAAAAACTGATCGTTCACCGATGAACTCGAAGGTTGATTGAGCTACTGGGACCACCGTATAGTTTCGTTACCTTCAATACAGCCCTCGATAATGGCGGGGCACTAACCCTTGTATCTATAACCTAGAGCATTCATGAGACGTCTTCGCGAGCAAAAATCAGTGCTCAGAGACCACAATCGCACGGCCAAGCCGCTCTTAAAGAGCACCGTCGCGGAATGAGATGCCGGCATCTCGGCTCTCATGATCCGTAGTAGACGAATCGTGAATACTCCTGGCCAATGAGGATGATATGAATCTCGCAAAATTCAGCTCCACCGGCTTCGAAGTCACGGCCAATAATGCCGTCGATTATATTGCCGGCACACAGGCCGCCGGCGCCGGCATGATCTCCGCAAATATTCAGGAGACATCATCGCTATTGCGCGCAGACCTCGGAAATATTAACTCCACCCTTGTCAATCAAACCGACAAAATAGCCCATATCAACACCGAGGGATTTGCCAACCTCGGCGAGTCCATGAGCCAGGGGTTTTCGACGCTAAATGCTATCTCAGGGGCTTCTCTCGCAGTCCAGGCCGGTGGGTTTGCGTTGGTCGCCAAACAACTTCACGGCCTACGCGGCGATGTCAACGAAATGCACGAAGAGCTCGCCGCCCAGGGCCAGCAGCTCATCTCGCTGCAGCGGATCACCAACGCTCACCTGGGAAGCCTTGTTGATTTCGCCGCCAGGACGCTCGAAACCCAGGAAAAAATCCTGGAGACGCTGGTTACCTCCAAGACCGTCGAAGCGCAGCAATTCATCCGCCAGGGATGGGAAAACCTCGTCAATGGCTACGAAGACGATGCTTTTCAGCGATTCCAGCGCTCCTTAAAGCATGACAATACGGTCTATGTCGCCCACGCCGCATTGGCCCAAATTTACGCGGATCGCGGTCAAGACGAAGTCGCCGAAGATCACTACGTGCGAGCGACCCGATTCTCAGAGAAAGCCGGCGACGAGGTCCAGGGCTTTTCCCTTGTTAATTATGCAAATTTTCTGGAGCAACGAGGCCGGTACACGGAGGCAGTGGAGCAACTCGACGCCGCGCTTCAATTGGACGATATCGACGACATCACCCGGGGCAGTTGGTGTCTCTATCACGCCGAATTACTCGCCCGTGCCGGTTCACCCACCCCTGCACTGTCTTCGGTCGAAGAGTCCATAGACATCGACGATTCCTTCTTTCTGGCCTCCATGGCCTCGGAGAAACTCCGATCCGTTCAGCCCGAGTTGTCGAGAACCTTAATTGAGATCGATGAACAAAGACGGACGCCGATTGTCGAAGAGCTACACTCCGTTGGCGAGACCTTGAATCAACTGGAAGTATTTGATCAACAAAAGGCGGAATCACTCCGCAGCCGGGCGGCCAACTTATTCGAAGAAGCGCTGACAAACCCCTATAACGAGCTACCCTCAGTGGCCGACATGGTCGACAATCTGAGAACTGAGGTTGATGCCGCTCTTCATCAACAGCTCGACCAGACCGTAGAAAGGATTGAGTCCGCTTACAATAAAATAAAAAACACTCCCCCATCAAGAATAAAACAAATCACCCCAAAGAAAAAAATATTAACCCCTGGAAACTTATTGACCACAATGTGGTATTTCTGGGCTTGGGCCATCGTAAGTGGCATTCTGGCATGTATTGATACCGGTGCATTAATTTTATCCCTGTTGCTGGCACCTATTCTAGTCTACGATTCTTACCACCGGGCTTCTAAAAGTGCAAAAAAAAGAGTATGAAGATCAGATTAGTAAAAAAACCCCACTTTGGCTCGATTGGCGGGACGGCCTGCAAAGCAACCGAATCTCCGCGATAGAGGTTAAAAATAAAGAGTGCGAAAAAATTGCCTGTGCGAACCTGGACATCGACCTCGAGGAACGAGTACTCGAAAAAATTAACAATCTCACATTGCCAGATTTACCCTCATTCCCCGATTGGTTAAAAAAGAGAAAATCACAAAATAGGCTGGTCAGACACAAGATTCATTTGAGGATGATCCTAGATGAATATATCAAGTGGAAAATCCGTGATAGAGAAACAAACAACCACATGGATAAAAAACAGTCTAATATGTACTCAAAGGCCCAGTTAGAAATGGAGAAATATCGCGAAGACGCTGCTGAAGTATTTAAGGA
>CAYQBU010000049.1:0-21865 GCA_964415785.1 uncultured Bradymonadales bacterium | reverse complement strand
GGTAGACGCCGCAGTCGCCGGGGCTGTGGTCGGCGCAGGTCAGGGGTTGGCAGTCCTGGCTGGTACAGATGCCGACGCCATCGGGGCCGGTCTGGCAGGCCTGGTCGTCGTCGCAGGAGTCACACTCCACAAAACTTCCACAACCGTCGGGAACCGAGCCGCATTGGGCGCCCAGGTCGCTGCAGGGGTCGGCGGTCGGTTGGCAGGACGTGTCGACGCAGGTGTTGGCATCACTGCCGCTGCCGCAGCTCTGACCGTTTGTGCAATCACCACAATAGGTGGCATCGCCGCAGCCATCACTGACCCATCCACACTCAGCATCGAGATCACTGCAACTCTGGGGGTCGCATTGGGGGTCGACGCATTCACCACCGTCGCAGCTCTGGCCGGAATCACAGCCACCGCAGTCTAAAATATCGCCACAGCCATCGGGATAGAAGCCACAATCGCCGGGTGAAACATCGTCGCAGGCCAGTGGCTCACACGCCTCGTCGGTGCAGGTGCCGGCGCCATCGGTGTCGGTATGACAGCTCTTTCCGGCGTCGCAGGTGCCACACTTAACGGTGTCGCCACAGCCATCGGGAAGGACGCCGCACTGGGAGTCCAAATCACCACAGGGATCGTCGATGGGATCGCAGGAGATGTCGATGCATTGGTGGGCATCACCGCCCGTCCCGCAGGCCTCGCCGTCGCCACAATCGCCACAATAGATGGTGTCGCCACAGCCATCGCCGATCCAGCCGCATTGGGCATCCCGGTCCTCACAGGTCACGGGATTGGAACAGTCGGAGCCGGGATTCTGATTGTTGGGAGTCTGATTATTCGCAGGTTGGTTATTGGGCGTTTGATTGTTCGGCGTCTGATTCTTTGGGGGTTGGTTATTCGGAGCCTGATTGGGGTCATCCGGCGATGTGCAGAGTTCGTCAATGCACTCCAGATCGCCCTGACAGTCGCTATTGCTGTTGCAATCCTCGCCGATCGATGAGGTTCCACTGACCGCGTCTTCGGAACATCCAGAAGAGAGAAGCATCAGGCAAAAAACGAGGCTTCCCAGGGCCAGAGGCGGGGTCCATCGACGGAAGCGTGACATAAGAGCTCCACAAATTTGAAAACCATAAGGGGTATCCAAAAAGTAGCTTAAAGAAATGTAAGATTCAACGGGAGATCACCGCCGAAATAGGCGCATGTCGCCCCCTCGGAGCAACAAAGCCCGTATTTCTTTGGAATTTTTTTGGACTTTTGTGAGGGGGTGCAAAAGATTTGATCAGCACCCATATAAGTAGCAGTAGGGGAGAATGGTTTTAGCAGGGCTGGCCAGGGCGGAACGACGCTGTTGGGTCGCGATGTTACGCTGCTTGGGTTGGTGCTGCATTGCATCGATGGGGAAAAACGATGACGGAACCAAAGCTTCGAATTCCCGGCCAGGTGGCGCATATTAGCCGACGCTGTGTTGGCCGAAAATTCCTATTGCGACCCGATGATTATATCAATGAGGCCATTGCCTATGACTTCGCATTGTCGGTCACGAGGTATGGTCAGGAGGTTTCAGCAGCGACCTTTATGAGCAACCACTATCACGCATTTATACTGGATACCACGGCGAAACGAAGCGACTGCGTCCGGCGATTCAATCGCTGCATGACGATTCGCCTCCAGTCGCACCGAGGTGTGGATGGGCCCTGTTGGGATCACCGACCCTTCGGAGATACGGTGATCATGGGGGAGCAGACGGAGATGGAAATACTGCTGTATATCTGGCTCAATCCCGTCAAGGATGGACTGGTAGAGAGGGTGGAGGACTGGCCAGGGTATAAGATTTTACCAAAGCACTGGGGTAAGCCGATAACGGTCAAGAAGCCGGAGAAGTATTTTGGTCGGGCCGGTCCCGATGAGCTCACCTGGGTTCCGCAGCCTCCCCCTTCGCTGCGCCACCTGCCGCTGGAAGAGGCGATCGCGCTGGCAGAAGAGCGCATCGCCGACAAGGAAGCGGAGTTCGCTGAAAAGAGGAAACGAGAGCAAAATGGGGATGTGATGGGGGCCGAAAAGGTGCAGGCATTGAACCCACTCGAAGCACCGCAGCAGCCCTGTCAAAAGCCTGGACCATGCCCTCGTTTTGCGTGCGATAATGAGGCGCTGAAGAAATCAGCGCAAAAGATCTACGAGGCTTTCTTGGATCAATATGAAACGCAGCGTCAGCGGTGGTTATTGGGCAAGGAAGTCGTCTTTCCCTTCGGAACCCTAAAGTTGCGGTACGAAGCGCCGATCTCCTGTCAAAAGGTGCCCGATGACCTGCCAGGGATTTATCGAGAGCAAAACGAAGTCGACGATTCAGGGGGCGAGGAGACGGTGGTTCGTCTGGAGAGGTCGGAAAAAAGGGCAACGAAGCGGCGAGGGACGCCCGAGGCCGCGGCGATTGCTTCCGCCTCTGGTGGCTAGTGCTGCCCTTGGGAAATATGCAAGCGCTCTCGGCGGTGTTGAGCGACGATGATTGTGTTGTGACTCCGTGCGGGTGCCACAGCATCGTCAAGTGCAGACGGCAAAGAGAGCGTCGGTCAGCATCGACATCAAGCAGGTCAAACCCACTGGCTCTGAGTGCTGTCCAGGATTATTCATGAGACGTTGTGACGCGCCCTGAGCGCGCTGGGAGCATAGCGGCCAAGTACTCCTGGAGTGGCGAGGAAATGCCCTTGAGGTGCAGTGCAGGCATCTCGTTTTGGATGAGCCGCAGTAGGCGAGTCGTGAATAATCCGGGCGAGGGGCATGTGGATCGTGACGGTGAGAGGTCTCCGGGATCGTGGTTATGTTATTTTTAGGTACGGTTAAGTGATGTCTCGTCGATTAGGGGGGGTTATGTTGCGTATCGATTTATTGGGAGCCAATGGGGTGGGGAAATCCACGGTAATGAAGGCCCTGAAGCGGCGTCGACAGACCCGTGATCGCGGGCATTGGAAATGCCCGCGGGAGGTCAAGCAGGTTATGGCAGCCAGGCAATGGCAACGGGAGGGCGGAGTTGGAGGACGTGCCAGGGCGATGGTGTGCAGGTTACCAAAGTTAGGACCAATTCTTGCCGAGGGGTATTTGTCGAGGCTCGCCGGACAAGCATTTGTAGAGAAGGGGGCAGAGGTAAGCCATTTCTACAATACGTGTCTCCGGGGGGCCGTTGAAACCGAGGGTGGAGCTGGCGAACATGTAGGATTGGGGTGGCTATTTGAGGCGCTTAAGGAAGTGTGCCTGCTGGACCCATGGAACGGGACAGTCGTTTTTGATGAGAGTTTGACCCATGAGTTGGTGGGATTGCTGGTGGGGCTGGGCGCGGTGGACTTGGTTCGAGATTGGTTCGAAGCCATGCCAAAGCCCGATGCGGTGATCTATGTGTCGGGTAATGAGGAATTGGTCTGGGAACGACTCAAGGACCGAAAGGCAAGGAGGGGAACGGGCCTACTTCGCCATCGGAGATTGAGTGAGGAGTCCAAACGAAATTTCGTGCGACGAAGTCTGAGGGTGGTGGAGGAGGCGGCGTCGACATTGATGTGGAGAGGGGTGCCGATTGTGGAGGTCGATGGCGGCTCTCCTCCCGAGGTCAATGCAGAGGTGATCGATCGATCTTTGGTAGATATAGTGGGCGGATGTCGCCCCCTCGGAGCGACACCGGCGCTTGTGAGGGGAGGGGCAGGCGGGTATGAGAGAGAGCAATGAGGAGTGGTCGGATTCAGGAAATCAGGTTGATGCATGGATGCAGTGCGGTTTGAAAAATTGAGTCTGGTGGGGTTGGAACGGGTGGACGCACCCATTGCGGTGAGTTCCGAGGCGATTGAAGAGCGATTGAGTCCGGCGATGAGGCGCGCGGGATATTCGTCAGGTCTGCTGTATCAACTGACGGGGATCCAAGAGCGACGCCTATGGCGGCGGGGCGTTATGCCCAGTGAGGCGGCGGCCAGGGCGGGGCAAAAAGCCTTAGAGCAAAGCGGCGTAGACGCGGCACAGATCGGTGTGATGGTGAGCACCTCGGTGGGCAAGGATTTTATTGAGCCCTCCGTGGCCTCTCTGGTGCACCACCGGTTGGGGCTGTCGTCGAAATGTCTCAATTTTGATATCGGGAATGCCTGCCTGGGATTTATCAATGGAATCCAGGTGGTGGGCGATATGATCGAACGGGGGTTGGTGGATTATGGTCTGGTGGTCAATGGGGAGAGCAGTCGCGAGGTATTGGATGCGACGGTAGAGCGCCTCAATAACGGAGAGGATGGGGAGGCAAAGATTCGTGAGGAATTGGCTACCTTGACACTTGGGTCTGGGGCGGCGGCGGCGGTGTTGGGCCCGAAAAATAGGCACGATGGGGCTCCCTCGGTGGTGGGGGCGGTGACGCGCGCGGCCACCGAACACAACGATTTGTGTCGGGGACAGAGGACGTGGATGAAGACCGATGCGGCCCAGTTATTGGTGCAGGGGTTGGCGTTGGCGGAGAGGACGTTTAAGGCAGCGGGCAAGCATCTGGGTTGGGGCCCGGGTTGGTTGGATCACGTGGCTGCTCATCAGGTGAGCGCGACGCATACGGCAAGGGTCGCGGAGCAGTTGGGGATCGAGGCGGACAGGTTCTGCAAGATTTTTGGTGAGTATGGCAATGTGGGACCGGCGTCGATTCCGATCGCAGTGACCAGGCTTCGTGAAGGGGGAGCGATTGAGAAGGGCGATCGGGTGGGGTTGATGGGGATAGGCAGTGGATTGAATTGTGCGATGATGGAGCTTCAATGGTGAGTCAGGAAAGGGTTGGGCAGGTTAGAGAAGTGGATTATCCCTTTGAGTCCAAATATATGGAGGTCGATGGCGGGCACCGGCTTCACTATGTCGATGAGGGCGAGGGAGCACCGGTGGTTATGGTGCATGGAAATCCGAGCTGGTCGTTTTACTATCGGAACCTGCTCAAGCGACTCCGCAAAAGACGTCGAGCGCTGGCAGTGGATCATATCGGATGTGGGTGGAGCAGCCGACCGGCACTGGACGAATACTCCTACGAACTGGAGCGTCGAGTAGCCGATTTTGGGGCGTTTATGGACGAGGTTGTGGGGGAAGAAAAGGTCAGTTTGGTGATGCACGATTGGGGCGGAATGATCGGTATGGCCTGGGCGGTGCGGCACCCTCGGAGGGTGGAGCGCCTGGTCTTATTGAATACGGCGGCGTTTCATCTGCCGGAGTCAAAGCGACTGCCCTGGACGCTTCGCTTGGTGAGAAATACAGGGCTGGGCGCGGGGTTGGTGAAGCACTTCAATGCATTTAGTCGAGGGGCGACGCGGTTTTGCGTGACGGGGGGGATGGAAGAGGCGGTCAAGAAGGGGTATCTGGCGCCCTACGAAGGGCCGTCAGAGCGGCGGTTGGCGACGCTGAAGTTCGTACAGACCATTCCGTTGGAACCGGGTGATGCCGGTTACGAACTGGTGTCGGAGACAGAATCTCGCCTTGGGGACCTGGGGGATAAGCCGATCTTTATCGGATGGGGACACAAGGATTTTGTCTTTGATCGCCATTTTTTGGCGCGATGGAAAGAGATCTATCCCCAGGCCCGCTACGAAGAATTTGCCGATGGAGGCCATTATATTCTGGAAGATCGGGGCGAGGAGTTGGGACGATCGATTGAGTCGTTTTTGTGTGATGAATAAATGAAGGAGTTGAGGGATGGAGTCTCGGGAAAATCCGAATATTGCGTCGGCGCTCACGGAGATGGCGGCCACGCAGCCCGATGAGGTGGCGATCTATTATCCGACGTCGCGGGCCCCGGATGGGACCTGGCGCTATGAGACGATCACCTACCAGGCCCTGGAAGAGGAAGCGGAGGCGATCGCGGCGGGACTGCATGAGATCGGGATCACCCCGGGCACGCGAGCGGTGTTGATGGTGGAGCCATCGATGGAGTTTTTCGCCCTGACCTTCGCCCTGTTTAAGGCGGCGGTGGTACCAGTGATGGTGGATCCCGGTATGGGACTCAAAAATCTCAAGACCTGTCTGGAGGAGGCCAAACCACAGGCGTTTATCGGCATTCCCAAGGCCCACGCGGCGCGGCTGGTGTTGCGGTGGGGGGCGTCGACGATCGAGCAGACAGTGACCGTGGGGAGGCGGTGGTTATGGGGTGGTCATAAATTGGAACAAGTGCGGAAACTGGGAGAAAATAAGGACTTTGTCGCTCCGAGGGTGCGACGAGACGATATGGCAGCGGTGCTTTTTACCAGTGGTAGTACGGGCGTGCCAAAGGGGGCAGTGTATACGCATGGCAACTTTATGGCGCAGGTGGAGACGATTCGCGAGACCTATGAGATCGAGGCGGGGACCAAGGATTTGCCGACATTTCCGCTTTTTGCACTATTTGACCCGGCGTTGGGGATGGCAACGGTGTTGCCGGAGATGGATTTTGCAAACCCGGGGACCGTCAATCCCAGGAATTTGGTGGAACCGATCGAGCAATTTGGGATCGATAATATGTTTGGCTCGCCGGCGGTGATGCGAAAGCTGGCCAAATATGGACGCGACCAGCAGGTGGAGTTGCCCAGTCTACAGCGGGTGATCTCGGCGGGGGCACCGGTGCCGTCGGCGACGTTGGCGGAGGTGTCGGCGATGTTGAGTGGGGACGCACAGATTTATACGCCCTATGGGGCGACGGAGTCGCTGCCCGTGGCGTCGATTGGGAGTAAGGAGATTCTGGGGGAGACGGCTGAGGCCACCGATGAAGGTCGGGGCGTATGCGTGGGAAAACCGGTGTCGACGATCGAGGTGGAGGTCATCGAGATCGTGGATAAGTCCCTGGAAAAATGGGGGAATGCGACGGTATTGGAGCCGGGCGATATCGGGGAGTTTGTGGTCAAGGGGCCACAGGTGACCCGTCGCTATTATAATCGAGAGGAGGCGACGCGACGGGCCAAGATCGCCGATGGGGAGGAGGTCCGGCATCGGATGGGCGATGTGGGGTACATGGATGAGGAAGGCCGGCTATGGTTTTGCGGTCGAAAGTCCCATCGGGTGGAACTCGACGATGGTGAAACGCTGTATACGGTGTGTTGCGAGGCGGTATTCAATACCCATGAGAAGGTTTTTCGGACGGCCCTGGTGGGCGTTCAAAGCGGTGGGAAGATGACGCCTGTACTGTGCGTGGAGTTGGAGGAGGAGCATCGGGGGGCGGTGCGTCAGGATGTGGTCGATGAGCTTGAAAGCATCGGCGCAGAGCACGAGCATACGGAGGGGATAGAGACATTTTTATTTCGCGATGAATTTCCAGTGGATGTGCGTCATAACTCCAAGATTTTCCGAGAGGAGTTGCGGGAGTGGGCGCGAGAGAGGTTGCGATGAAAGCGTTGGTAACCGGTGGCGGCGGGTTTTTGGGCAAAGCAATCGTCGAGCAATTGCTCGACGAGGGACAAGAAGTGCGATCGTTTTCAAGGGGGGATTATCCGGAGTTGCGTGAAATGGGGGTGGAAACCCATCGGGGTGATATCGCCGATGCACGAGCGGTGGCCAAGGCGGTGGAAGGCTGCGATGTGGTGTACCACGTCGCCGCCAAGGCCGGCGTTTGGGGACCTTTCGAGGAGTATTATCGCCCGAATGTGATGGGGACGGAAAATGTGATCGATGCCTGCCGCATTCACGAGGTCCGACGGTTGGTGTACACCAGCTCGCCGAGTGTGGTGTACGGCGACAAACCACTGCGAGGAGTCGATGAATCGGTGGACTATCCGGAGGACTATCTGACGGCATATCCAGAAACGAAGGCCGTGGCAGAGCGCAAGGTGATGGAGGCCAATGGGCAGTCCCTCAAGACCGTCTCGCTTCGTCCCCATTTGATATGGGGCCCAGGCGACAATCACCTGGTGCCGCGGATCGTAGACCGGGCCCGTCGTGGCAAGCTCAAGAAGGTCGGAGACGGGGAGGCGGTCGTGGATACCGTATATATCGAAGATGCGGCGCGGGCCCACCTACTGGCTGCCCAAGCTCTGGAAAAGGAGCGGGCATGTGGGGAGGTCTATTTCATCACCCAGGGAGAGCCGATGGCGATTGGTGAGATCATCGATCGAATCATCGACCAGGCCGGTCTGGAGCGCGTCGATGCCAATGTTCCAGCGAAGGTAGCCTACGGGATGGGGTGGCTGATGGAGATGGCCTACAAGCTGATGCGAAAACGAGAAGAGCCATTGATGACGCGCTTTGTCGCCAAGCAACTGTCGACGGATCATTATTTCGACATTTCAGCGGCCCGAAAAGATCTGGGTTACGAGCCAGAGTATACGATTGATGAGGGGATGGAGAAATTGGGGAAATGGATCCGAGAATCAGGGATCTGACGGAATAAGGGGGTGATGTCGGCCCCTCGGAGCGACAGGAGCCCGAGTTTTGGGGTGATAAGAATTGTTGATTTTCAGGTGCAAACCGTTGCGGTGTTGGAATTTGGTCGCAGGTTTATGAAATGGTGATGAGGCCCGGCGCGGGCGAGTGGATGACAATTTTGCTAAGGAATGGAGCGAGCGATGATTAAACGAGTGATGATTTTGGGATTGGTGGTGGCCGTGATGGCGATGATGGCGGCCTGTGGCGACGACGATGACGATAATGGAGGTGGGGGAGGAGGTGGAATGATTGGTGAGGCGAGCTTCGAGATCTCTGGAGATTTGGAAAAAAGCGTGGCCGACGGGGGAGCATATTTTGACACGCTCGATCTGAGCGATTCGCCCGGGCCGGCGGATTATCAATTTGAGATCATGATCGCGGAGTCGATTCCCATTGGGTTTGATACCACTCACATACGATTTACACACCCGACGGATGACGGAAGCTATCTCCCGGAGCCCGGCGAGTATGATGTTCAATTTGCGATTGTGCCGGATACTTGGCAGGGATTCCTGGAGATCGGTGATGGGCAGGGCGATCTGGTCGCCAATGAGCAGGGAGAGGCGACGTTGACCATCGATAGTGCATCGTCGAGCGAGGTTGTGGGAAGCTTTGAGGTGGAGTTTGTGGAAGCGGTGGCAGAAGACGATATTGAAGCGACCGCGACGGGGAGCTTTCGAGCAGATCCGAATCCTGGCTCCTGAATGAAGTCAGGTAGTAATACTAAGCCCCCGGCGAGTGACCGCTCGCCGGGGTGATGTCGGCCCCTCGGAGCGACAGGAACCTGAGAATTTGGGATGATAAGAGTTGTTGACCTGTGGATCGAGGCCGGTGCGGTGTTGGAATTTGGCCACATGTTGATGGAATGGTGATGAGGCCCGGCTCAGGGCCGGTGAACCATCCGGCGGATGACAAATTTGGCAAGGAATGGAGCGAGCGATGATTAAGCGAACGATGATTTTGGGATTGGTGGTGGCCATGACCGCGATGATGGCAGCCTGTGGCGATGATGACGATAATGGTGGCGGTGGGGGAGGAGGTGGTGGTGCGACATTTGGAGAGGCTAATTTTGAAGTCACCGGTGATATGGAGGAGAGCGTCGTCGATGGAGCGGCTTATTTTGAAACCCTCGATCTAAGCGACGTGTCGGGTACACCCGATTATCAGTTTCAGATCACAATCGCGCAGTCGGTGCCGGTAGGGGGGGATGACGACCCCTATTTCCAATTTTCGTACGCAACGGATAACGGAGACTTTAGGCCGGAACCCGGAGACTATGAAGTGGGTTTTGTGCCGTTTGCGGAAACGTGGCAGGGACTTCTGGAACGGGAGATCGGAGAAGATGGTCTGGTCGCCCATGAGGATGGGGACACAAGGTTGACGATCGAGAGTGCCTCGGCAAGCGAGATCGTGGGAACTTTTGAGCTTGATCTGGTGGAGGCTGTCACGGAGGAGGGTACTGAGGCGACGGCGACGGGTAGCTTTCGTGCTGTGGCAGGGTCCGACTTCTGAGTGGTCATGAAGTTGGAGGTTAAACAAAAGAACCCCGGCGAGTCACAACTCGCCGGGGTTCTTTATGTTGGAAAAACGGGTCAAGCACCGAGGAACATCAGGTGGATGAGTTCGGCGCCGTCATCGTCCTCGTCGGCGCCGCTGACGATGGCGCCGATGATGCGGGGCACCAGGTTTTCCGGCTTGTCGAGGGTTTCGATGAATTCGCGGCGTTCGTCGTCACTGAGGGCGGCCCAGGCCTCGAGGCTGGATCGGTTGATGGCGCTGGCGAGGAGGATGAATTGGTCGCCCATTGCCTCCTGGAGGCGGCGCTGTTCCTCGGCAGAGAGATCCTCTTCGGGGTCAAAGCCGGGTTCCTGGGATTTCATGAAGAGTTCGCGGGCCTGTTCGTAGTCCTGGCGGTGCTCGTCGTGAAACTCGAGGAGTTCGTCGGCCACGGCCTGCTCCCAGAGTTCGGCGTCGCCAGAGGTGCCGACGCGGGCGGTGCGGGCGATGATGGTCAATTGCTGTTGTTTGGCCCGATCCTCGGGGGAGAGCTGACCGAAGTGGTCGCTGTAGGCATCGCCGAGATCGCCGGCGCGAAAGAAGAGCTGGTAGAAGTGGCGAAGCGACCGCAGGTTCTGGATCACCGATTCCGAATCGCCCTCGTCGAGAGCCTGGATGGCGCCGAGGGTGTCGTTAAAGCGAATGACCTGGTCGACGGACTCCCAATCTTCGATGCGTTGTTTAATGGTACTGATATCACGGGCATCGAGTTCCGTATCTTCCAGGCGATCAAAGATCTGGTTCATCTGCTGGGCACCCTGATCCTGGGCGTCGGCGTCGGTGCCAGCAGCATCGCCGAGGGCGGAAGAGGGGTCGCCTCCACCTTCAAGGGCGGAGCCGACGTTGGCCATTCGCGTCAGGGTCTCGCCGGCTTCGCCCCAGCTGTCGGCGCCGACGGTGGTGGGGCCTTGGATGATCACCATGCCGCCCAGGCCGAGGACGGCAATGAAGGCGACGACCACGGAGAGGCAACCGCAACCGAGGCAACCCTTGGCGCAACCTCCAGACTTTGAGGAGGAGGTGGAGGCGGCGGTGGCGGTCTCTGGGGGGGCGGTTTGGGCGCCAGAGGGGTCGGCGGAAGCGAGTGGGGAAAGGTGTGGAGAGGTCATAGTAGGATCCGGGGTAAAATCAGGGTGATGTCGCCCCGAGGGGGCGACATGGGCCAGTAACGGCGTTGAGTTTTTGATGGCGCGGAGAGGCGTGAGTTGAGGCGGATGAAAAACGGCCAAAAATGGCGATGGTGTCGCTCCGAGGGGGCGACATGGGCCAGTAATGGCGCTGAATTTTGGTGATGGTGGTGATGGTGGTGATGGTGGGGAGAGGCGTGAGTTGAGGTGGAGGAAAAATGGCCAAAAATGGCGGTGGTGTTGCTCCGAGGGGGCGACAAGGGCCAGTGTTTTTGGGGGGATGGGGTCATTAGAGGCAGGTGAGGTTGAGGGACCAGTTGTTGAGGGTGCCGTCGGTGCCGGTGACCTGGTCGTCGATGATGAGGTCCCAGTCGCCGTTGCCGGGGCGGCCGACGAAGACGCCGATGGGTTGGGTCTGGGAGGAGGAGGAGATGAGGGTGGTGGGGAAGTTGCCGACCAGTTGGCCGCCGGTGGGGGATTCGCGGTGCCAGAGGTGGTGAAAGACGTTGTCCGGGGTGCGGAGGGTGAGGACGAGGTGTTCGGGGGTGTCGTGGTCGACGTCGATGTCGAGATCGATGTCGGCGACGGTGGAGCAGTCGGCGATGGAGATGGTGTCGAGGATGGCGTCGTTGGCGGGGATGGGGGTGGAGGGTGAGGAGGTCTCGGTGATGAGGGTCTGGAGTTCGTCGGGGAGATGGTGGGAGACCTGGAAGTTGGCGTGGTCGATGAGGGCGATGGCGACGGCGCTGCCCATGGGGAAGGCGATGGCGGAGAGGTGGCCGCCGGCGTCGAAGTGGCCCTCGGTGGAGGAGTAGGTAAAGGTGTCGCCGTCGATGTGGAGGGTCAAAAGCGCCGAGGGGTCGGCTTCCAGGACCTGGGTGAAGGGGGGTTGGTCGGAGGCGGTGGTGAATTGGAATTGGAGGCCCTCGTCGTCGCCGTCGAAGCTCCACTGGATGTCGTCGGTGCCGTCGGCGGCGTGGATGACCTGGAGGTCGAGCTGGTCGTTCGTGGCCGCCGGGGGGGAGACGGGGGCGTGGCGGCCCGAGGGTTCGCCGTCGGCGTCGTCGACGAGGTAGGCCATGTGGAGGGTGCCGGGGTGGGCGACGATGTCGGGCATGGTCAAGATGAAGCTGTCGCCCTGGAGGATGTCGTAGATGTGGGTGTCGGCGGGCACGGAGAGGGAGTTGTAGGGAGAGAAGGGGCGCAGGGTGCGGACGACGTCGTTGGTCAGGTAGAGGGCGGCCTCGACGATGTCGAGGGCGGTGCTGAGGTGGATAAATTCGATGTTGGCGACGCCATCAAAGCCGGTGTCGACGATGGGCAGAGAGGCCACGCGGGTGTGGCAGCCGTCGGTGGCAAATAAAATAAAATCGACGCCGGCGATGCCGTCCTGGAGGGTGACGTCCAGTCGCTGGTCGGCGATCTGGAGATCGAGGTCCAGGGAGGGGTAGGCGTCGAGGGAGGTGTCGGTGAGGGCGGCGCTGCTGACGGCGGTGACCGACAGGTGGTCGGCGTCGGTGGTCAACTCCAGGGGGTAGGCGTAATCGTCGTGGACGAATTGGGGCATGGAAGCGGTGTCGAGGATGAACTCAAAGGGGGGTTCATCGGTGCAGGACTGGTGGCAGAAGCGGTGGCTCTGGTCGCCGGAGACGACCTCTTTTCCACCGAGAGGGCATTCGTCGTCTGGGGCCAGGGGTTGGACGGAGATAGAGGGAAGGTCGCCGGGAGCGCCGGCCTCGCCGCTCTCACCGTCGCAGATGGGGATGGCGTCGGCCGTGGCCTCTGGAGAAGGGGACCCGTCGCCGTTGAGGTCCTGGCCGATTTCGACGACGCGACCGCCGTGGGGGCACTCCTCAGCGGTGGCGTCGCGCTCGGCGACCACGAAGGGGGCTTCGGCGCCGTCGTCGGCGCAGCCCCCAAGGGGGATCAAGAGCGCGATGAGGGCGGTGGTCGCCAGGCATAAAATGGGGGTGTGTTTGAGGGTCAAAATGGGGCTCCCAGGGGGCGACGTCGTCGTTTAAATACAAGGCGAATATAGGCGTAGGGGGGGATGAGAATCAAGAACGACAAACCCCCCTCCGAGGGGAGGGGGGTTTGGGGTCGGTCATCGGCGAGAATGATCAGTCGGAGCAGAGCATGTTGAGGCCCCAACTCTCAAGGAAGGGGTTGTTGGTGAAGTTGGGGAAATCATCAACGATGCGGATGGTCCAGTCGCCATTGCCGTCGGTACCCTCGAAGTAGCTGATGGGCTCAACGCCGCTGACGCCGGAAAAGCCACTCTCGGGATTGAGGGTCTCATTGAAGTTGCCGATGATGTCGTCCGTGGAGCCACCAAATCGGCTCTTAAGGGGGATTTCATCGCCGGTGGGGTCTTCGAGATAGATGGTGAAGTCACCCCGCCAGGTGTTGAAGAATACGATGTCCATGTTGATCTCGGCGACGGTATTGCAGCCGCTGACGGTGATGACGTTGGTGTAGTTATCGTCATCGGAGAGATCGGCCTGGGGAGTGGAGTTAAAGGCGACGATATTGGGGTTATGGATCTCAGACTGGCCCGTGCCGAAATCGATGGTGAGCATCTCGGTGCCGAGGTCGGTTTCGATGACGTATCCCTCAACGGCGTTGCCACCGATAAAGAGACCGGCCATGGTGTTGAAGTCGACGTGGGGGTCGCCGTCGCCGACGTCATCAAAAGCGAAGTAGGTGGACGGGTTGGCGTTGAATTCGAAGACCGGGGTGAGGTCGCCAAAGTTGAGATCCGCCCATTCGTAGTTGAGGTCGCCGTCTTCGACGCGGATCAAGTCGGCGTCTTCCAGGTCGTCTTCGGCGAGGTGCCGGACCTGGAAGCGGGACTGAGCGGCGGTGATATTGGCGACGTCGGCCTCGTGGGCTTCGACCATGAGGTCGCCGTCGTCGAAGTAAGCGAAGATGGTCTTGGTCGTCCAGGGCTCCATGAAGTCGAGCTCGTCGGTGGTATAGAGGACGTCGCCGTCGTCGTCGAGGAGCTCAAAGGTATAGGAGCTATCGGTGTCGAAGGTCACAGGGCCGGCGACATCGGTGAAGTCGATGGTGCCGATATCGTCGTCATCGCCCTGGAGACGAGCGGTGACGGGGCCTGCGCCATCGGCGAGGTGTGCAAAGTAGACGGTGGCTTCGCCTTCGGCGAATTCACCGAAGCTGAAGTTCTCGACGGTGGTCTCGCAGCCATCGGTGATGAGGACGATAAAGTCGGCCTCATCGCTACCCGCGGCGTCGGGACTGAGGATCAATTCCTCGGCCTCGCTGTCGTAGGAGACGTCGAGCTGAGCAGCCGTGTCGCCGGCGCCACCGAAGTGCTCGGTGCTGTAGGCGAAAAAGGCCAGGTCTTCGGCGTCGGTGGTGACAGGGATCCGGTTTTCAAAGCCCTCGTAGAGAATCGAGGGAAGAGGGTCGATGTCGATGTCGAGGCTCATCTCGCCGGTGCAGGTATTATTGCAGATGTACTCGGCGCTGAGCAGATCCTCTTCGTCAAAGGAGCCGTCGCCATTGTGGTCGAGTCCAAAGGCGACGCGTTGGCCGCCGTAGGCGCATTCGCCACCGGGGGAGGCAGAGTCGACGGAGGTGACGATGGTGGCGCCGTCTTGGCCGTCTTCGCCGCGTTCACCGGGGTCACCGTCGGGGCCGGTCTGGCCATCGCAGACGGTGTGGGTGTCGACGACATCGTCGACGGCGCCGTCACCGGAGGTATCGTAGCCGATGGTGACGATCGTGCCGTCGTAGTCGCCGCACTCGTCGGAGGCGGGAGCTTCGTCAATGAGGAGAGGGCTGCCGTCCTGGCCGTCGTCGCCGCCGCAGGCCACGATGGTGGCGGAGGCGAGTCCGACGAGGAGGAGGCAACTCAGACTTCGAGTTCGTGAGAAAGGCTTCATGATAGGTTACTCCTGAGCAAAGAGGTCAAGCTGTTGGGGACTTGCGATTAAAGAGAGGCCGCGGATGTGATTGGGAGGAGCGCGGCCTCTCCTTTGAGGTCAGTCACACACGAGGTTGAGTCCCCAAGAATTGAGGTTGCCGCCGCGGGCGGTACTTCGGTTGTCGCCGTAGAGCGTCCAATCACCGTTGCCGTCGACGCCCTCTAGATCCGAGATGGGCACGGAGTCGTCTCCGTCGGGTGCGATGGTGTCATTGAAATTGCCGGCGACGCGGTCGCTTCCGTCGACAGCGGAGCCTTCGGCCCAGAGGGTGATTTCCGTTCCATCGGGGGCTTCCAGTCGAAGGGTGAGCCAGACGGTGGAAAAGATGAAGTCGAGATCAATGTCCATCGTGATGCTATCGACCGTGTCGCAATCGCTGACCTCCAGGGTGTCCGAAAAGTCATCGCCGTCAGGGATATGGAGGTCCGGAACGGAGACGAAGCTGGAGATGCGATAATCGTGGACGGCACTGGATTCGCTGTTGTGGTCATAGGTGACGAGTTTAACCACGTCATCATCATAGACGGCGAAGGCCTCGAGACGAGCTCCGTCGGCGAAAGCGCCGCTGGTGGAGCTATATTCAAGGTCCGGTGTTCCATCATCGTCGCTGTCGATGCCGGCGAAGGCGTCGGTGTCGGCATCGAAGGCGGTGGTGTCGGTCACGTCTTCGAAGGCGACGTCCTCGAAGAGCAGGCTATTGTCGTCGTCCATCACGGCGTAGAGGTCGACGGGGTCGACGTCATCGGCGAGGTGATGGCCGCGCAGGGCGAATTCGTCGTCGAGAATGGGGAAGTCGATCTCGAGGGCGTTGAGGCCCAGGCCGTCACCGTCGTCGTAGGCATAGACGAGGTGGAAGCTAAAGGGATCGATTTCGATGTCGCCGGTGGTGCCGAGGCTGTCGCCGCTGTCGTCGAAAAACTCGAAGTCGTAGGTGCCGGCGTCGATCTCGTTGTAGCCGGTGAAATCGAAGTCATCGAGTTCGGCGATGGGGTCGTCGTCATCCATGTCGGCGTCGGTATCCCAGATGGCGACTTCACCGGCGCCGGGGAAGAGGTGGCCGACCACGATATTGGCGGGGGCGACCTCGTTGGGATCGTGAAGGTTGACGGAGTTGGTGGTCGTGGCGTCGTAATCGAAGCTCAACAACCAGAGGTCATCGTCTTCTTCGTCGAAGTAGGCGAAGAGCTCGAAGTTGGTGCCGTCCTCAAAGAGCTCCATGGTGGTGCTGTAAGAGACGTCGACTTCACCGTCGTCGGTGGTGTCGAGTCCAATATAGGAGTCGGAGGCCACGGGGAGGTCGATCTGGTTGCTGAAGTCACCGAAGGCGAGGTCTTCAAAGAGAAGGGTCTCTTCCTGGGTGGCGGGGTTGATGGCGTAGACGTCGACGTCGGGTCCGCTGTCAGCGGTGTGAATGGCGCGAGCTCGAAAGTCGCCCGATTCCGGGTCTTCAACGTCAGAGCTCATGATGCCCAGGGCCAGGTCGCCGTCGTCGCTGTAGGCGTAGGCCATATTGGTGGAGAAGGGCTCCACACTGATCTCGTCGAAGGTGCCGAGGCTGGTGCCGTCTTCGTCGAAGACCTCGAGGTCATAGACTCCCCAGGGGATCTCAACGGCGTTAAAGGAGCTGATGACGTCGAGTTCGTCGACATCGGCGATGGGGTCGTCTTCGCCGACGGGGACGATCTCGACGGTGCCGGCGCCGGGAAAGAGGTGGGCGACGTGCAATTCGGCGAGTCCCTCGTCGAAGGGTCCGAAGGTAAAGGTCTCGGTGGCGGTATCGCAGCCGTCGGAGGCGACGATGGCCAGGGAGGTGGTCCCTTCGCCCTCGATGTGAGTGATGGCGAGAACCTGTTCGTCCTCGTCGTAGGAGGCCTCGACCTGGACATCATTGATGCCGGCGTTGAGGGCACTGACCGCGAGGTTTTCGGGGGTTTCGCCGGCGACGGTCACGTCGAGCTCGTAGGTAAAGCCCTGGACGAGTTCGTCGGGGAGATCGTCGGTATGAAGTTCAAAGTCGAGGGGTTGACCCGTGGAGCATTGATCGAGATTGCACAGATAGGTGACGTCTGCCACCTCGTCGATCTCGCCGTCGCCGGATTCGTCGAAGCCGGTCTCGATGGCGACGCCGCCCTGCTCGCAATTGTCGCCGGGGTCTTCGGTGGAGGTCTGGACGATGGCGTCGCGGCCTTCCTGGCCGTCTTCGCCGGCGTCGCCTTCATCGCCGGTGGCACCGGGGGCGCCGTTGCAGACGATGGACTGGTCGATGATGTCGCCATCGGCGATCTGGCCGCTGTCGTCGGCGTAGCCAGTGGTGATGACGGTGCCGCCATAGGGACAGGTTTCCTCGTCGGCGGCGTCAGATTGGACGATCGGGGTCTGGCCGTCTTCGCCGTCGCCGCAACCCGCGATAAGCAGGAGTGCGAGAACGCCAAATGTACTGAGGCGGCCCAGGTGTCGTGAAGAGAACAACGAACTCATTTTTACTCCTTCGGGGGGAGACTCCCTTCGTCAGCCCTCGCCCGATAGTTGGGGAGGCGCCGACAAAGCTCGACTTATGCGTTCAACAGAATACCATTGTTTAAGTCGCCACCAACAAACAGTCAAGGGGAATACTATTCGGAGCACCTTCGATCGCCGCTCGGAGATAAAAAAAGCCCCTCCCCCAAACAAGGGGAGGGGCCGGTGGGGCAGGGGGATTAAGGTCAGCCAGAGCAGATGAAGTTCAGGCCCCAACTCTCCAAGAATGGATCCTCGTCCCAGGTGGTTTCGTCAACAACGGTGATGGTCCAATCGCCGTTGCCCTGGCTACCGTTAAAGTAGCTGATGGGCTGGACGCCGCTGACACCACTGAATCCACTCTCGGGATTGAGGGTTCTGTTGAAGTTGCCGATGATGTCGTTGGTGGACCCACCGAAGCGGCTTTTGAGGGGGATCTCATCGCCGGCTGGATTCTCGAGGTAGATCGTGAATTCGCCCCGCCAATTGGTATAGAACTCGATGTCCATATCGATATAAGCGACGGTGTCGCAATCAGATACAGTAATCACATCGGAATCTTGACCGTTGATCGGGATCTCGATCTGGGGCGAGGAGGTAAAGGAGACGAGGTTGTCCAACAGAGGATGGAGAGCGAAGGACTCGTCGCCGTAGTCGAAGGTTCCTACGAAGAGGTCGCCACTGATGGCGAAGGCGAAGACCTCGAGGTCGGCGCCGTCTTCAAAGGCGCCTTCCGTGGTCTCGAAGAGCAAGTCAGCGGTGCCGTCCTGGTCGCTGTCAATGGCGAGAGATGCATCTTCATTGGCCGGGAAGGTGGCCGGTCCGATGGTGTCGAGGAGACCGAGATTTTCGATCAACAGCGACTGGACGCCCTCCTCATCGGCGTAGACGTCAACGGTGCCGAAGCCGCCGGCGAAGTGGTGGGCGCGGGCGCGGAATTCATCATCGGGGACGTCGGAGTCCTCAATGGGGAGAAAGTCGTGGCTGAGTCCACCATCATCGAAGACCAGCAACGCTTCGGGGTTATCCGCATCGACGGTAAAGGAGCCGGTAGAGCCGAGGTTGGTATCATCGGCGTCGTAGAATTCCAGTTCCTGGTCCGCCTCGGCGATGTCAAAGGGCCCATCATAGGTGTTCTCACTCAACTCGAAGATGGGATTGGCGAATTGAGGATCGTCACCGGATGCAAAGGCTCGGACCGGTCCCGCGCCTTCGAAGAAGTGTCCGGCGTAGATGTCGGTGAAGTCGACGCTGGAGTGGAGATTGACGGAGGCGCTGGTGAAGGTCTCGTAGTTAAAGGTCAGCAGCCAGAGGTTGCCCTGGTCGAAGTAGGCGAAGATTTCGAAGTTCGACTCGCCCTCGAAGAGGCCCTCCGTGGATTCGAATTCGGCGTCGACGACGCCGTCGCCGGTCAGATCGATGCCGAGAAAGGAGTCCTCGAATTCGTCGAGGTCCACCTGGTCGGTGGAGGATTCAAAGGCCAGGTCCTCGGCGAGGAGGGTCATGTTGTCGTCCTCGTCGATGGCGTAGATGCCCACATCGGGCCCGTTGGTGGCCAGGTGAGTGGCGCGGATACGGGTTTCGTCGTCGGCGGGCTCTTCCTTATTGGTTTGCATGATGCCAAGGGCGAGGCCGTCGCCGTCGTTGTAGGCGTAGGCCATGTAGGCGGTGAAGGGAGCGATCATGATGTCGTCGAAGGAGCCGAGGAGATCGCCATCGGTGCTGACGACTTCCAGATCGTAGGTGCCCTCGTCGATGTCAACGGCGTTGAAGTCGCTGATGACGTCCAATTCGTCGACGTCGGCGATGGGATCGTCTTCGTCGTAGTCGGCGCCGGCCACAAAGATTTCCACATCACCGGCACCGGGAAAGAGGTGGGCGACATGAAGTTCGGAGGTGGCCAACTCGTCGGGGTCGTGAAGGTTGACGGAGTTGTTCGTGGTGGCGTCGTAATCAAAGGTCAGCAACCAGAGCTCATCGTCGTCGTCGCCGTCGAAGTAGGCGAAGACCTCGAAGTTGGTGCCTTCCTCGAAGAGCTCGTAGGTGGAGACGTAGGTGGTATCGGGGTCGCCATCACCAGTGGTGTCGGCGGCGAGATAGGAGTTCGGGGCTTCGGGAAGGTCGACTTGGTCGCTGAAATCACCAAAGCCCAGATCCTCAAAGAGGAGGGTCTCATCGCCAGTGGCGGGATCGATGGCGTAAATGTCGACGTCTGGTCCACTGTCGGCGGCGTGAACGCCGCGGACTCGGAAATCATCGTCTGCCGGGTCTTCGACGTCGGACTCCATGAGGCCGAGGGCGAACTCGCCGTCGTCGAGGTAGGCGTAGGCCATATAGGTGTTGAGAGGCTCGAGCTCGACGTCGTTGAAGACGCCGAGGCTGTCGCCGTCTTCGTCGAGAACCTCAAGGTTGTAGGTGCCCCAGGGGACTTCGACGGCGTTGAAGGAACTGATCACGTCCAACTCGTCGACGTCAGCGATGACGTCACCGGTGTCGGTGTCGACGATTTCAACGTCGCCGGCTCCGGGAATGAGGTGGGCGACGTGAAGATCAACCATGCCGTCGTCGAGCGGTCCAAAACGGACGGTGGTGGTGGTGAGATCGCAGCCGTCAGTGGCCAAGATCGCAAGATCGGTGACATCGGTGCCCGAATTGGCGGTGAGGCTGATGGTCTCTTCGTCGGCGTTGTACTCGGCGTCGATATCCGTGGAGGCGACGCCGGCGTTGAGGACGTCGACGTCCAGGTCGGTGGCCGAGGTGGTGACGTCGAGATCGTAGGTCATGCCCACGATGAGTTCGTCGGGGAGTTGGTCGGCGTGGACTTCAAAGTCCAGGGGCTGGCCAGAGGCACAGCTGGGAGCGGAGCAGACGTAGTTGACGTCTTCCACGTCGTCGATTTCGCCGTCGCCGGTGGTGTCAAAGCCCGTTTCCACGCGGATGCCGCCGACTTCGCAGTTGTCGCCGGGATCTTCAGCGGAGGTGCTGACGAGGCCGACGGTGTCGCCGTCGCCGCCGTCATCGCCGGGAGCGCCATCGTCTCCGGGGTCGCCATCGGTGCCGTCGCAGAGGACGGTTTCCGTGTAGCTTTCGTGGTCGGCGTTGATCTCGCCGTCGCCCTCGGTGTCGAGGCCGGTAATGATCACGGTGCCGCCGCCAGGGCATTGCTCCTCGCTGGCGTCTTGGGATTCGATGATGGGGGTCTGGCCGTCGTCGCCGTCGTCGCCGCAACCCGCGATAAGCAGGAGAGCGAGAACGCCAAACGTACTTAGGCGGCCCAGGTGTCGTGAAGAGAACAACGAACTCATTTTTACTCCTTCGGGGGGAGACTCCCTTCGTCAGCCCTCGCCCGATAGTTGGGGAGGCGCCGACAAAGCTCGACTTATGCGTTCAACAGAATACCATTGTTTAAGTCGCCACCAACAAACAGTCAAGGGAAATGCTGGGAGCGGTGGCGCGAGATCAGCGATTGAGGTGGAGCGACCTCAGTCGCCGGTGAGCTCGCTGGTGGAGAAGTAGATGCGCTGGATTCCAGTGCGGACCCGTTCGAAGGCCCGGGCGTGCTCCGGGGTGGGTTCCATGACGGCGCCCAGGTAGAGGGGGATGTCGTCGAGGTTGATGGCCTCGCACAGGATCTGTTGGCGCTGGAGGTTGGGGAGGACCTCCTGGAGTTCCTGGTGGGGATCGGCGTCGGTGACCAGGGAGGGGGCGTGGGCGGCGAAGAATTCGGCGGCCTCCTGGTCGCCGGCGTGGGCGATGAGCAGGCCCTGGGCGTCGGCGAGGATGAGCAGGCGCATCTGGAATTCGTCGAGGACGTGCTCCAGTTGGTAGATGATGGCCTGTTGGGTTTCTTCGCTGCGTCGGCGGCGCTGATTGCTGGGATCGTCGGAGGACATGGGGGCTCCCGAAGGGCGGATGGGTGAGCGGTAGTTCGCCCCCATTGAAGCAGATTGGAAGTGGAGCGCAATAAATTTAGTCCACGGGGACAAAGAGGCTGTGGTGGCCGCCGCGGCGGGCCATGGTGCGGGAGACGCCGCCGAGGATGAGGTCGCCAAAGAAGCCGCGGCCGTGGGTGCCCATGACGAAGAGCGCCGAGGGGTAGTGGTCGGCGACCTCGAGGATCGCCTTCTTGGGGCGCTCGGGGATCACCTGGGTGGAGACGTCTTTGACGCCGGCGTCGCGAAAGCGCTGGGCGAGGCTTTTGATGCGGGTGCGCTGCTCATCGAGGTGGGGTTGGCTGTGGTAGCGGGTGTCGACGGCGTGAAAGAGGGTGACCGGCAGCCAGGCCTGGAGGGCGAGGTCGATGGCGCGGTCGGCGGAGGCCTGACTGGCGTCGGAGAAGTCGGTGGGGAAGACGAGGCGATCCCAGGGGTC
>CAYQBU010000048.1:0-23169 GCA_964415785.1 uncultured Bradymonadales bacterium | reverse complement strand
GCGATGCGGCGCAGCGTGCGGATCCCCAGCGATGGAAGCAGCGTCAGCGCCATGCCCGTCTCCCCATAGGGATTTCGCACCAGAGCCTCGCGCACCTCTTCGCGCCGAAACCATCGCGGGTGCATCGCGATCTCCCACAAAATCTCGGGCACCGTTGGACGCCGGGTGGCGATCACCTTGATATCCGCCAGGCGAAGCTGGCGATTTCGAAGCAATTTGCGGATCACCAGCGGGTCTGGATCCATGAGCAACCGCTTGAGCAACTGGTACTCACGTCCGGCGGCCATCGCTCGCCGCTCGCCCAATGTGACCTCGCTGTCTTTCGGAAGCCTCACCTCCGGCAGCTGCTGGCCACCGGCCAGCGCCTTGTGGGGCGGGATATTTCGAAACATGGACACCACGGCCTCGCGCCCCGCGTCGTGGGCCGCCAGATACATGACCTTGAGCTGCTCGTAGGCCTCGTCGCGGCGCATGCGCAAGACCCAGCACACCATGGCCAACGCCGCCTCCCCGCCCCCGCTCTGGCCCCAGAGTGCTCCCCGCAGGATTTGATCCACATACCAGGCCTGCTCCGCCGGCGACCGGGCCAACACCCGTCGCTCCACCATCGCCGCCATCATCGGCAGCTCCGGCAACGAGCACACCTGCCGGAGCAGGCGTTCATAGTCGCGGTACAGCGGCTCCGGGACCTCGCTCTCCCCCGGCCCAAATGGCCGATCATCGTTGGCAGCGTCCACCTCAACCCTCTCCGTCACCGACCATCATTGGGACTCATCGAGATCGGCGACTTCCACGCGAAAGGTGTAGCCCTCGCCATCGATGACGCGCTGCGGAAGATCATCGACGATCACCGTAAAGGTCGTCATTTCTCCCGCCTCCAGGGTCACTCCTCCCTGGTCGAGCAGCGCTCCCGCTTCCTGGGCCGATGACGCCGATCGGATGGACCCAATCTCCACCGCCGGTGATAGGGGGCGGCGAACCTCTCTGAGGCTTCGCCCCTCCAGGGTCGCCATCGTCGCCCGAAGATCGATATCAAGGACTCGGATCTCCTCCTGGTTTCGGGCCACGCCCTGAACCACGAATACCGACTCATCGCCGAGATCGACGAGCTCTCCGTGGACGCTCTCCACTGCGATCGGATCTGCCGACTCCACGATCTGAACCGTTGGACCGTCGTCACGCCACTCCGCTCGTGGTTCGTATTCTCCTTCGGCAAACGCCACCTCGATCATCTCGTCGAAGGCATAGAAATCCAAAAACCCGTCGTTGAGATAGGCCACCGTACCCAAGAATCCCACGCCCACCAGGAGCAGCAAAAACACAAAATTGACGATCTTCTGGCCCGGCCCTCCACCGATGCGGTGGGCGTCCAGATCGGCGTCGTCCCAGTCCTCATCGCCGTCACTGGCGCTGATGCTCGTCGGCGGACCGGTGGGCGGACCCGATCCCTCGCCTCCCGTGGGAGGAGGTCCCGTTCGCTTGGCGCCCGTCGGTGGACCTGCAGCGGTGGCCCCCGGTTTGGGCGCCGGGCTCCCACCCTGCTGACCGGGCAACGCGGCCGCCGCCGACGCCGCCTCGTCATCCTCCGGCGCTGATGGCTGCGATGACGTCGCTTCGACCTTGCCTGCGTCGGGGTCAAAAACGGGCCCTTCCGTCCCAAAAGATGGATCCACATGCTCTTCAGGATCGCCAAAGTGGCTACCCGATCCCATCAACGGCCCATCGGCTGGGGCTGTTTCCGGCTCCGAGCCCGGATCGGCCATCGTCTCCACGGGCTGCGTTTCCTTGGTCTGCGGATCTTCCTTGACCTCCTCCATCGATTCGGCTTCCGAAGTCGGCACTGCCAACCCCTGGGGTTCCTCCTTTTCCACATCGCTAAAGGCACTCGATTTACTGGGGCCCAGGCCCGCAAAGGGACTCCCCGAACTCCCTCCACCAAAGGGCGAGCCCCCGTCATCGGCGGACGGCTTCGTTTTGCCGTTGTCTCCATCCTTATAAAAGATCTCGGTCCCCTCGCCTCCCTCCTGTTCGCGAACGCGAAACACATGGGCGCAGCGCGAGCACTTGAGCTTCGTCCCCTCCGGGGTCACCCGGTCATCGGGAAGATTGAACCCGGTCGAGCATTCGGGGCAGCGAATGATCATGATCGAACCTCTGACAGAAGTAATCGAAGTGTTCTATGTCGATATCGTACATGCTTCCCCCCGGTGGGCCAACGCCCTCTTGCTGCTCCCCCTCACCCCTCTTCGCCGCTGTCCTCCAGCGTCTGCAGACGAGCTTCCAACTGATCGACCTTTTCTCGCAGCACTTCCAGCTCTCGGCGAACCCCGGGCAGCCGCGTCAATCGATCGATCTGCTCCTGCATCTCGTCGATCGAGGCCTGGGTCCCCTCCACAAATTCCCGGATCGCCTGTCTGCGCACCTCCAACCTCTCGGCCTGGCGCCGAATCTCATCGCGCACTTGCTCCACCGGCCACTGCAAGCGCGACCAGAAGGCCTCTCCAGACTGGATGATGCCCCGCAGCACGGACTCGGGAAACGAGGGATCGATCTTTTCCTGCTCCAACACGATATGGGCCAGAGTTCGGCTGGTCAGATCCTTTCCCGTCGACTGATCGACGATCTTGATCGGCTCGCCCTCCTGGACCAGCGCCTCCACATCCTCCAGCGTGATATAGGCGCTCGTCTCCTTATCGTAGAGCTTTCGATTGGCGTAGCGCTTGATGACCCGCGTCATAATGGGCAACTCAAAAGTCCAGCCCCGCCGACACCGTCACCTGGGTGACCGGATCGGAAAGGGCAAAAATGGCCTCCAAACTCAGAGCAAAATTCCAGGTCTGGAGCTCCGTTCCCAAAAAGATTCGATTCTCCCATTGGCGTCCGGCGTCAAAGACCACATCCGGCGAATAGGACAGCGTATCATCGCGCGTCACCGGCGGCCTCGGATCCTGGGGGTTGGCCGACAGCACGCGACTGGACGCCCAGGTGTGCAACTGTTGATAGCCTCCATAGGGCGTCAGCGACATCACCCCGCCGAGCCCAAAACTCTTGGACATCGAGATATCCCAGGCCCCATTGATCAGGTTCAACTCGTTGGCTCCCGTCACCGTATTGGCCGCCGCTCGCACCCCGATATCGGGAAAGTAGCGATAGCCTTCATGCAGCGCCCAGCGCACATTGGCCCCCATCCCAAACATCTGGCTATTCATCAAATGCGACAGATTTCCGCCCACCTCAAAGCTAAAGGGCAGCCCCTTTCGCACTTCCAAATGATGGCTCACCAGCGTCGAGCGCGGCGTGCCCCCGGCCAATCCATCGCTCCAATATTGCTCATCCGACGGGATCATCGCCGTCCCCAGCATATACTTGACGGCAAATCCCGCCTGACCCAGCGTCTTCGACGGGGCCTGGGGACGAGGGGCAAAGACCTGGCCCAGATCGCGGGCAAAATTCTCAAACCCCTCATTGTCGCGATTGGCCTCGCCCCACACCTGACCGTCCTCGACGAAGAAATCATCGCCGTCGATAAACCCCGACAGGTCCACGTCATTGGGTTGGCTCTGCGCCCACACCGGCCCGCCCACCAGCAGCACCATCACCGCCACCGCCGTCGACACCACTTTTGCCCTTGCGCTTCCCATCGACCAACCTCTCTGGCACCGCTTCATTAGCCTGGATTATTCGCCTTCGCAGATCGCTTCCCCCGCGCCCCTGTCGCCCGGGTCCACCGGCCTCCGGGACCTCTTCTCTCTGCCAATTCGTACCCCTTGATGTACCAACGACGCTGGCTCAGCGTCAACCACTGCCTCTCTTCTAAATTTCTCTTGGTCTCCCTGACCGTGGGTCTATTTTTTAGCGCCAGAGACCGTCACGTCCTGTTAGTTTTGCCTGCGTTGTAACTATCCGTTATAGTTGGAAGTTGTGTCCGCCCACCATCCTCACTTAACCATGGTCGCAGTATCACCATGCTCTTCTCTCGGTCCAAATACTCGCGTCACCTCCCGGTGCGCTCCGTTTATCGGCCCTCTCCCTTCGACGACCACTCCTTTCACTGGGTGGAAGTGGGCGACGGTCCAGAGACCGTGGTTTTTCTCCATGGGATCATGGCCCACTCCATGGCCTTTCGCTGCGTCCTCGAGGATAGCGCCAAAAACCATCGCGTCATCGCCCCCGACCTGCCCGGCCATGGCCGCGACGAGACCTACCAGAGCGACGCCATCTCGCCCTCCATCGATGGCCTATTGACCTGGCTCGACGGCCTCCTCTCCACTCTTGATGGCCCCGTTCACCTCGTCGGTCACTCCCTGGGCGCCACCACCGCCTACCTCGCCGCCATCGACGACCAGCGCTTCAATGACCTCCAGAGCCTCACCCTCACCAGTCCTGGCCTCCAGATCCGCGTCCCCGACTGGACCAGCCGCCTCGTCGGCGGTCTCCCCGCCCGCCTGGCGCGATTGGGCATCACCCGCGCCGGCATGCGCCTCTACGAACCGCTCCAATGGCGGCGAGCCCGCATGTCGGACCACGAAATCGCCGACTACCTGGCCCCCATCAAAAATATCCAACGCATGCGCCACATCCTGGGCATCGGCGCCGATCTCGTCGAGCGCACCGGCTCTCTGTCCGAAGCCCATCGCATCGACCTGCCCTCTCTGATCATCTGGGGCGACCGCGACCACCTCTTGCCCCTCCCCACAGCCTATGACCTCCAGGACCGCATGCCGCGGGCCGAGCTCGAGGTCTTCTCCAACTGCGGCCACTGCCCCATGGAGGATTGTCCCACCGATTTTCACGACGTCGTCACCCGTTTTCTCGCCCTACACGCCGACGACACCCCATAGTCAGGTCTATATCTCTCGGAGGAGCAGTTCCCCCACGTCCATGACTTCTCTGAGTTCTCGCCGTCCATCGTCGAGCACCTCCACGTTGATCCTGCCCTGACCGCGCTGCAATCCCCCTCGGTCATCGCAGGCATGCCAGGAAAAGCGGATGGAATCGCTATCCAACGCCCCCAGCATATGGCCACGTCGCACGCGTCCACCCCTGTACTGGGCCTCCACCACATCGTCGCGCTGACGAAACCAGAATACGCTTCCCGTCGGTAGGGTCGCCCCGGCCGTCGAGTTGTAGCGCAGAATAAAGGCGCATTGGTCGAGGCCTCGCCGCGTCGCTCCATAGTCGCGACTCATCACCCTCGCTCCCTCTCGCCCAATCGAGGGGTGCTCCTTGATGCTCGGCGGCAATGTCCCTCCCGTCTTCACCTCCTCGAAGCCCAGCCGCCCAAAATAGCGCCACAGGCCACCGGCCACCCCCACATAGATCGCCTCCACCTGCGCTTCTTCGCGAAGATAAGTCATAGCGCTTCCCACCATCGACGCCCCGATGCCAATGCCCCGCGATGACGGGGCGACGGCCAGCGAGTGGATCACCGCTCGTCCGTCTCCGTAGCGACTCCACCCCACCATCGCCGCCACCCCGCCGGCCGGCGTCGTCGCCGTCAGGTATTGCGTTCCCTCCGCCCGCGGATCCTCTTCCAGTTTCTTCAGGCCGCAGGCATCGAGAAGCCGCTCAATTGCCTTGCCATCGCCCGCCGTCTCCAGGCCGTAGCCCAGGCTCTCAATATTTTTATTAGCTATGTCCATCGCTTTTATTCATCTCCTTCGTCTTCCTCTTCATCGTCTTCCGAGAAATCGCAATCGTACTCGCCCATCGCCGAGGTGACTCGACTTCGCCGCGTATCATCGTTGATCCCATCGACATTGAGGATCTCCGTATATTCGCAGACCTCGCGCGTCGCCCTCTCGATGCGACCTTCGATCTGCTCCAGGCGCTCCGGGCGCTCTTCTTCGCGACGCTCCAACTCATCCCAGTATTCCTGAGCCGCTTCATCGTCTCCGTCTTCCTCGGCTAACTCCGCTGACGCCTTCAAGCGATCGTCGCGATCCGTGGAATCCATGCGCTCCAACGCCCGCTGCTGATTGCTGATATAGTTGGCCACGTGGGACACCACCGCCAGACGGGCCTCTGCTGCGGCATCGCGGTCGTCGCGCCCTTCGGCCCATTCGACGACTTCAGCCAGATAGGCTTCGGCGGCGTCACCCACCAGACTTTCATCGTCGTCGTGGGACATGCGCTCCGACCTCAAATTCAACAGATTCTCCAGGCGCTGCTGGCGCACAAAAACGCTATCGCCATACTGCTCCTGGGCCTGAGCGAAGTGCTCTTCCGCTTCTTCCAGACGCTCCGGATCATCGCTCGACGCCCGACTCATCGCCCGGTCCAGGCGATCCCAGGCCACCCGGCGAAGCTCCACGGTCGACGTGTTCTGGTTTTCCTCTGCCGTCCACACCGCCGGCCCCGTCCGGATACGTCCCCGCCAATCCGTTTCCATTTCCACTTCCGAGGGCTCCAGATGGCATAACTCGGCCAACACCTCGTTATCGCCTCCGCCTTGAACCGAAGCCTCATAAAAGAGCTCGTCCGACGCCTGGCAACGCTCCAATTCGTGTTGGACCACATTCTCAATGCGATCCTCCATCGACGAACATCCCGCCACCAGCATGATCGCCACTACTCCCGACACCGCTGCTCCAATTCTTCTCATCGCTCAACTCCTATCGTTACTCATCTTCGTCGTCTGGAAATGAATTTATGCATGCCCCTGTTCTAGCACTATGACTCCACTTCCACCACCCTCTGGCCTTGATTTCCAACATCCACTACCCTTGATGCCATGACCAGCGACGAGACCAGACTTCAATTGGACCTGACCGAATCGATCACCTCGGTTCCCCAGGCCAATAATATCTCGCGCTTCATCGACCTGTTGGAAGCGCTGCGTCCACGACGGCGCACCGTCGCCAAATTGGCGACCCTGATGGACGTCAAGGAGCGCACCGCCCGCTACTACCTCGACTTCGGCGTCTGGCTTCGCTTTGTGCGCCCCGCCGACGACGACCGCTTTGAATTGACCAGCGATGGGCTCGCCTTCGTGGAGAGCCAACCCTCTCGAGGCCGGCTCTTCGCCACCGCCCTATTTCGTCGGCCCCTCATTCAACAGATTCAGCGCACGCGCAGCGATGACTTTGCCCACCTCTCGGAGCCCGAGGCGACCCGAGAGGCGGCCGAAAAAGTCGTCCAGGCCCTGACCACCCTCTCGGAGGCCACGGCCCATCGCCGGGCCAGCGCCCTGACCTCCATGATGCGCTGGGCCCAGCGCCCCGGCGACCTCGATTGGTCCAGTGGCCAACCCGTTGACAGCCCTCGCGCCCCCTTTGATTTTCACGGCCAGAGTTTTCTGAGCGCCTACGCCGCCCGCCAATTTGGAAGTCCGCGCCCCATGGCCATTGGCATCCCCCGCCAGGTCATCCTCTTTGCCCGCGCCGATCTGGAGCGTCTCCGCCATCAGGACTGGGCTCGGGCCAGCTATATCGACGCAGAACAGGATCTGCGGTGGTTTGGCTCCATCCCCATCAACCCCTCCACCACCGCCGTCGCCCGCCGCCGGGGTCCCGACCTTCGCCGCCTGCTCATCAGCTGTAATCCCTATCTGGCGATGCTCGTCTCTCTGCTCAGTGCCTCGGGCACGCGGCGGCCTCCCCCGGCCACCCTCACCCGCGACATGTACGGGCTGCGCCTGTGGCATCGCGATCGCGATCTCGGCGATCTCCTCCCCGGCCTCGCCTCACTTGCCCAGGCCATCGACCTCATCGCCCTCGACGTCGTCCCTCATCTCGCTGGCGGCGCCGAGAACGCTCCCATCCTCCCCGCCTCCGATGACGAGGTCGCCGATCTTCTCACCTCCACGGGCATCCTCCGTACCGTGGACACCTCGCTGGAACTATCCCCTAAAGTCTCCAATGAACTTCGGCTCCCCGTCGGCGACAACCCCACCGTCTGGGAGCGGCTCCAACCGCTGCGCGACGATCTGGTCGACGCCCTTCGCCGCTACGACCCCTGACCGTCTTCGTCACCATCAAAGACGAAGACCACCTTTGCCTGAAACCAACTCCGCACCCCGAAGTAGATCGTCGCCGCTCCACCGACCAACAACCAGGTGGTTTCCGCATCCAGCCCCACGGCGTAGCGGTAGGCATGGATCCCTGTAAACGAGATGGCCAATAGCAAAAAGAAAAAGGGCGTCATCCGAATGACATTCATCTTCTTTTCGTCGGGGCGGCGAAATTTCACGGTCTTTCCTGGTCATCGAGTCCATGTGGGCAACGCTTTTCGCGCTCAATGTAGCGCCCCCACCCATCGGGTCAACCACGCCGACCTTGTTCGGAGCAAAATCCCAACGCCTCACAGCCCCTATCCTCCTCCACACAGAGCCGTAGCGCCTCCGACGCTTCGCCTCCGCCGAGCACCGCCTCCCCACAGGCCCTCTTACACCGCTCTCCACATTCCGCCGCCTGACAGAATTCATCGCAGACCTCGATCTCCATCGTGCATCGCTCCATCCCTGTACAGCTGATCGCCTCATCGAAACAGGCCATCGTCGACGCCGCCATCAGCCCATCAAAACCACCATCTTCGCAGGCCGCCACACATCCCTCGAGATCCTCGCCCTCCTCCTGGCACCACTGAGCCTGAAAGCAGAGCTTCTGGCAATCCTCGCTCTCCACCACCTCCGCCGGCTGAGCCTCCTCCTCCGTCGACTGTCCACCGTTTCTCTCGCTGCCGTGCTGCACGGTCTCCACATCTTCGCTCGCCGACCTTTCACTCTTTGACGCACTCTCCACGCTCTGCACCGGATCATCGACCTCCATCCCTCCACAGCCCAACAGGATCACCACCGCCAGTCCGCCGCCGAGCCACGCTTTCAGTCGCTGAATCTCCATCCGTTCCTCCTCCGACCTTTGAGTTAGCCCGGATCATTCATGAGCCGCAGTAGGCGAGTCGTGAATAATCCGGGTTAGTTGGACCACGCCTCCCCATTATCGTCACCCTCAGCGTCCACCTTGCGTCCCATCCCTCTTGCCAAGGGGGACTGCACTTCATTAACGTCGCCGCCGATCGGCCTGGGTTATTCATGAGACGTCGTAACGAGGCAACATCAGAGCTCAGAGGCCCAAATCAAGCCCCACAGGCGATGCAGAGCATCGTCGCGGAGTGAGATACAGGCATCGGGGCTCTGATGAGCCGTAGTAGGCGAGTCGTGAATAATCCGGGTTAGACCCACCGTGGTAATTCCCCATCTCCAGCGAGCTGAACCACCATGCACATCCAGGACATCGAATCGACCCTCGCCGAGCTCAAAGACCAGGCCATCACCTCCCTCGGCGTCGACCCCGACGTCGCCCAGGGCATCGGGCTGGCCGATCCCCCCGACCCGGAGATGGGCGATCGCGGCTTCCCCTGCTTTGCCCTCGCCCCGGTCCTCAAGCGATCGCCTCAGCAGATCGCCCAGCAGGTCGCCGACGCCATCGAGGCACACCTCGGCGACGACTCCATCGTCGAGGCCATCAACCTCGCTGGCCCCTACGTCAACTTCCAACTCCACCGCGGACGCCTCGCCCAACTCGTCCTCCAACAGATCGAGGACCGCGGTGACGCCTTCGGTCAGGGTCAACCGTCCGACGAACAATGGGTCGTCGAATTTTCGGCTCCCAATACCAACAAGCCCCAGCACCTGGGCCACGTCCGAAATAACCTCCTCGGCGACTCCGTCTGCCGCATCCTCGACCACTTCGGCCACCGCGTCGCCCCGGTCAACCTGATCAACGATCGGGGCATTCACATCTGTAAATCCATGGTCGCCTACCAGCGCTTTGCAGACGGCGAGACCCCCGATTCCACCGGCGAAAAAGGCGACCACTTCGTCGGCCGCTACTACGTGCGCTTCAACCAGGCCTTCCACGACGAATACCAGACGTGGCAGTCCACCGACGACGCCGAACAGCGCTTCCAGTCCTGGCTCTCTAACCCCGACTCCGAGCCCCATCGAGAGCAGGAAGACGACCCCGACCAGCTGCGCCACATCTTCTTCGAGCACTTCGAGCACGACTACTTCAACGCCATCAGTGACCTCGGCCAACAGGCCCGCCAGATGCTCCAGGGCTGGGAAGATGGCGACGAGGATATCCGCGAGTTGTGGTCCACCATGAATAGCTGGGTCCTCGACGGCTTTGAGACCACCTACCGCGACCTGGGCATCGAATTTGATCGCCTCTACTTGGAGAGCGAGACCTACCAGCGGGGGCGCGAAATCGTGGAGAAAGGCCTCGACGATGGCCTCTTCTTTCACCGCGACGACGGCGCCGTCGCCTGCGACCTGGAGCCCTTCGGCATCGACGGCGACAAAGTGCTGCTTCGCTCCGACGGCACCACCGTCTACATGACCCAGGATCTCGGCACCGCGGAGGCTCGTTTCCAGGACTATGATCCCGACCATATGGTCTACGTCGTCGGCGACGAGCAGGCCTATCACTTCAAGGTTCTCTTCTCGATTCTCGGCAAACTCCACCCTGATCTGGAGGGCCAACTCCATCACCTCTCCTATGGCATGGTGGAACTTCCCGACGGCAAGATGAAGAGCCGCGAGGGCAAGGTCGTCGACGCCGATGACCTCCTGGCCGCCATGGTCGATCTGGCCGCCGAGGCCGTCGACGAGCGCTACGACGGCCTCGACGATGGTGAGCGCAATCATCGCGCCCGCACCATCGCTCTCGCCGCCCTCAAATACTATATCCTCGACTTCGCTCCCCGCACCACGGTGCAATTCGATCCCTCCCGCTCCATCGACTTTCAGGGCCGAACCGGCCCCTACTGCCTCTACAGCGTCGCCCGCATCAACTCCTTGGAGCGCCGCCTCGGCGGGTGGCCCGACCTCGACGAAGAGGCCCGGTCTCGCGCCATGCAGTCACTGGGTACCGACCTGGAGATGAAGGTCATCTCCACGCTTCAGGACTGGCCCTCCACCGTCGCCACCGCCGCCGACCAACTTCACCCCGGTCGCGTCGCCGAATTTCTCTTCGAATTGGCCAACGCCTTCTCCGGGCTCTACAACGACCCCGATCACCGCATCGTCGACCTCGATGGGCCGCGGCGAGACGGGCTCTTGCTCTTGTCTCGAGCCGTCCAGACCACCCTTGAGATCGGCCTCGATCTCCTCGGCATCCCCACCCTCGATGAGATGTAAGTCCTGGCCCGACGATTCGGGGCTATAACCAACCCTGGGCTCGGTACCAATCGGCGGTCATCGCTGCCCCCTGGCGAAGGGGCACCGATGGCGTCCATCCCAGGTCGCGGTGAATCGCTTCGTGACCGCACACCCAGGAGGCCTGGCTCATCTCCCGAACCTTGTCGAGTCCAAAGGTCGCCCCCTTTCCTCGCCATCCCTGCACGGCGTCCGACGCCACCCCGGCCGCCACAAACGCCGCCTTTGGAATCCCAAAACTCAACGAGCGCTTGCCCATCGCCTCTCCGATCTCGCAGCCCAGGCGCTTCCAGGTATAGACCTGTCCATCGTCGATGGGATAGATCTCGCCGTCGCCCTCGGCCTCCAGACAGGCCACGATCGCGCTCACTACATCCTCCACATAGATCAGGCTGAGCCATCGCTGCCCCCCGCCCATCCGCGGGGCAAGCCCCAACTTCGCCATCCGAAAGACGTCGAACATATCTCCATCTCGAGGCCCGTAGATCACCGGCGGCCTCAGCACCGTCGTCTTCAACGTCTGGCGATGAGCCAGCACGGCCCCCTCGCCATCGAGCTTGCTGGCCCCGTAGTCGCTCACCGGCCTGGGCAAAGCCTCCGCCGATCGCGGCGCTGCGCCCTCCGATGGCCCCTGAGCCGACACGCTGGACACGTAGATAACGCGCCCCTCATCTCGCCTCGCCGCGTAGCGATCGACCAGGTCACGCGTCCCTTCTGCGTTGACCCGATAGAACTCCTCGGGCCCCGTCGCTCCCGTGACCCCCGCCACGTGGATCAGCACCTCCGCCTGGCCCAGCGACGCCTCAAACTCAGCGGCCTTGCCGAGCTCTCCTTCCACCGTCTCCACCCCCAGGGCTTCCAGATGCTCCACGTCCGAGCTCTTTCGGACCAAACACTCCACCTCGTGGCCGGCGTCCACAAGGACTTCCACCAGATGTGAACCCACGAATCCCGTCGCACCCGTCAAAAATATTCTCATCGCCTGGCCCCGATCTCTTAAAGTTCCGTCTCGAAAATACGGTAGGTTTTGTAGTGCTCAGCGCCCATAAAGGCCATTCCATTGTTGATCCGCTCATTGTCGGCCAGCGTCCAGCTGGCCTCCGCTTCCTTATACCCCAGGGCATAGGCGTTGCGGTGAATGGTCACATAGAGGAGCACGCTCAATCCACCGAGCGTTGATCCTCGAAATTTCTTGCGGACCCCCAACAGGATCTGGCGAAAGGACTTTGGCGGCTGCTTCTTCAGGCGATACAGCAACTTCGCCCATCCCAGCGGAAAGAGCTTCCCCTCCAGATCGGAACAGCTCTCATAGATATTGGGCAGGGCCACCGCCATCGCCGCTGGCTCTCCCTCCACTTCCGCGATCAGGCAGAGTTGGGGCTCTGCGATCAACCGAAATTGCTTGGCCACCTCTTCGACCTCCGCCTCCGTCAAGGGCACAAACCCCCAGTTATTGGCCCAGGCCTCGTTGAAGATCGACATGATCGTATCCAACTCCTCGTCCAACCGACTCTTGTCCAGAGGCCGCACCACCAGCCCTGGATGTTCGGCGACGGCATCGGCGATCTGCTGGATTTGCTCCGGGGGATGCTCCCTCTTGTAGCGCCAGGCGAAGAGGTCCTGGACCTGATTGTAGCCCGCAGCCTCCATCTGACCTTCATAATAGGGCTTTCCATGGGGCATCATGACGTAATTGGGCGAGTCAAAACCCTCGACCAGCATCCCGGACTCTTCGTTGATAGAAAACGAAAAGGGCCCCCGCATCCGCTCCATCCCCCGTGCGCGGCACCAGTCTTCGGCGACCCTCAAGAGCGCCTGCGCCACCTCCTGGTCGTCGACGCACTCAAAGAAACCAAAAAAACCAGCCCCATCATCGTGCACCTTCAGGTGCTCCCGATCGACCTGTGCGCTGATCCGCCCCACCACCTCATCGCCCCGGCGGGCAACAAAGAGCTGCGCTTCTCCGTGTTGAAACCAGGGGTTTCCCCCGGCCCGGAGTCGATCCCAGACCACCAGATCGGGCAGACTTCGGTAATTTGGATCGCCGTCGTAGTGGCGCCGTCCAAAGCGCACAAATTCCAATTTATCGCGGTGACCAAAGATCGGTTCCACTTTCAATTCTCGCATCGACACCATCCACTTCCAAAAATTGACCCATCATCCATCGACTTCTGTCCACCTGTCCAAACGGTCTTCCAACTCCTCGATCTCTTCCTGTAGGCCGCGCTGGCGGCGCCACAATTGGATCAACAGGGCCGTCACCATCGCCCATAGAATCAAATAGGTCACGATGACCAAATTGCCGCCGGGCATCCGCCGTTCCGCCTCCGGCAACCCCGAGCGCTGCGGGCTCGCCTCAGGAGTCCCCCCTTGCTCGGACGCCTCCTCACTGGCTTGCGGTGCTCCTTGCTCCTCCGCCGACACCGTCAGCGGCGCCCCCAATACGCCGACCATCACCATCGCGATCAATCCCAGTGCCACTCCTAGACATTTCATCGGCTCACCTCTTGTTGATGCAATCGGGCCAGGTCTTCGGCCTCCAAATGCAACGCCCGTAATTCCTCGCTCATCACCTGTCCTCGATAGCGCATCCACATCAGCACCAAAAACATCAATAAAAAGCCCAGCATCGACACCTGCAGCGTCAGCGCCATCTCATCGGCCAGTCCTCCCCCACCCTCGCGTTCCACCACCGGGTGCATCCCGCCCCACAACTCCACTGCGTAGTGCACGATCGGCACGTTGACGATCGCCAACAAAGCCAGCACGGCCGCCACCTTCTTGATCGCCCGGCCCTCTCCTCCGAAACTGCGCAGCACCACATACCCGCCGTACATCAAAAAGAGCACGAAGGTCGCCGTCAATTGCGGATCCCAGGTCCAGAACGTCCCCCACGCCTTATAAGCCCACAAAGGACCGGAGATCAGCACAAAGATGCAGGCCCACAGCCCCATCTGTGCCCCCACCTGGGCCCCGATATCCCACCGGGGCGCCGGCCGAATCAAATAGAGCAGACTGCACAGCGCCGCCACCGCAAATCCAGCATACATCCCCATCGCCGCCGGCACGTGCATATAAAAGATCTTCTGGACGATCCCCATCTGCGCCTCCACCGGCGCATAGAAAAAGATCATCCACAGCGCTACCCCCATCGTGGCCATGGCCACCAGCACCACCAATGGCACTACGTATTGGTCGATGATTCGTGTCATATTCGTCCGTCCTCGACGTGCGGGCTCCGGTTCCATCGGGGGCCCTTCTTCAACTTCCTCGTCGCTGGTAGCACGCCCTCGCCACCACCGACAAGTTGGCGCGCCTACACCGGTCCTTATTGACGTGCTTTTCCGTGCTGGGGTATGGTTTGTGCTACAGGCCCAACCTGCCGGATATTACTCTCCATCGACGCGCCCAGTTGGGTCGGCCCGTCGTCTCCGCCCCCGCCATCTCGCTTTTTACGCCATGATCCCAAAGAAGATCTTCGAACAATCGATCAAGCGCTACTTCCGGTGCATCCAGCCGTATATGGAGGATAACTCCGTCAGCGAGATCATGATCAACGGCCCCGACGATATCTGGATCGAGGTCAGCGGTAAGCTCAAACGCACGGACGCCACCTTTGACAACCCCGACAACCTCCTCGGTGGCGTCAAAAATATCGCTCAATACGTCGGCAAGACCCTCAACGAGCTCAACCCTCGAATGGACGCACGTCTTCCCGACGGCAGTCGTGTCCATGTCGTCTTGCCTCCCTGCGCTCGAAATGGCATCTCCGTGGCCATTCGACGCTTCGGCGAATTCGACCTCTCCCTCGACAAGCTCATCGACTTCGGCTCCATCTCACCGATTGGCGCTGAATTTATCGACATCTGTGTCCAGACCGAGCGTAATATCATCGTCGCCGGAGGTACCGGTAGCGGTAAGACCTCGCTGCTGAACTGTGTCTCTGCCAAGATCCGTGCCGACGAGCGCATCGTCGTCATTGAGGACTCCTCGGAGCTCCAGCTTCAGCAGCCCCATGTGCTGATGCTCGAAACCCGGGGAGCGGACTCCAGAGGCCGCGGCGAAGTGGGCATCGGTCACCTCTTTCACTCCGCCATGCGCCTGCGCCCGGACCGCATCGTCATCGGTGAGATCCGTGGCGGCGAGGCCCTCACCCTCCTGCAGGCCATGACCTCCGGCCACGGCGGGACCATGTCCACCTGCCACGCCACCTATCCCGATGACACCCTTCGACGCCTGGAGACGATGTCCATGATGAGCAATGTGGAGATGCCGCTGGGCGCCCTGCGCTCTCAGGTCGCCAGCGCCATCCAGGTCATCATCCAGACCAGCCGCTTCAATGACGGCAGTCGTAAAATTACCCATATCGCCGAAGTCCTCGGCCTCGACGAAGCCGGTGAATACGTCATCCATCCCCTCTTCGTCTTTCGCAACCGCGGCAATCACCCCGAAACCGGCGAGGTCCTCGGCGAACATATCCCCGTGGGCAATATCCCCACTTTCTACAGTCATATCGTGGAAATGGGCATCGAATGCGATAAGAGTTGGTTCGACCCCCCTGAAGATTACCAGGGCGGCCTCCACTAACTTCGGCGCCTCCTCACTGCTCTTCTTATCCCCTGAGACATCATGTCTGACGATCGCTACCAGCAAGGTCAACCTCCCTCCAACGGCTCCGGCGGGGATTTCGAGGAAGGTGAAAAGACCCAGATGGTCGACCTCGATTCCCTCCGCGGCGATGGCGACGAGCCCCAATTCGCTCCGCCTCCCACCATGTCCTCCATGCCATCCGACCCCCCGCCCGACGATGGGTCCAACGAATTCGATGCCGGAGACAAAACGGAGCTCTTCGAAATCCCGGCCTCCCACAGCCCTCCCCCGTCGGCTCCCGGCTCCTCGAGCGGACCCGACGGCTCCAGCGGCATCACCAGCAGCGCTCCCGACTACGACGACTCCCTGGCCACCCAGCCGCAACACCCGTCCACGCCTCCCCCATCGATGGGTGGCGGCGGCCCCTCTTCTCCTCCTCCACCCAATTTCGGCGACGCCTCCTCCGATCAACAGGGGCCTTCCTCCGGCCAGGTCATCATCGGTGGCGACAGCGATGACGCCGGCCACGACGGGGCCACCGCCTTTATCAACGTCAATGACTTCGCCGAGAAAAAGGCTCACTTCACCCCCGAGCAACAGGAGGCGGGTTACGACGGAAGTACTCAATTTGTAGACGTCAACGCCCTCCAGGCCGGGGGCCCTCAGTCCAATGCCGACCCCATCGACGGCGACAAGGACCTTCATCGCGGCTACCAATTCAACGCCGCTGATATCGATCGCGGCGACATCACCACCATTCGCGCCCAGAATTCGCTCGGAAAACCGGTGATTCTCAAGCGGGTCTGGGACGGCCAACCCCACGAGATGTCAACGCCCCTCCGGGAGCGCATTGCCCAACTCCACGAGTTCAAACATCCCCACCTCGTCGCCATGAACGGCATGTTCGTCAGCGACTCCGGGATGTGGGTGGAACTCGACGCTCCCCAGGGCCAGCCCCTTTCCCAGGTCCTCCAGCAACAGGGACCCGTCGACCTCGACCAGGCCCTGAGTTGGATGGAGCCCATCGCTGAAGTTCTGGACGCCGTTCATCACCAGCAACTGGCCTACGCCAACCTGACTCCCGACGCCGTCTGGCTGCGCAACGACGGCCATATCCAGATTGAACCGTTCGACATGCTTCGCCTCAAGGACCGAGGCCACCTGGGTCCCTTTGGCCCCCCGGAGATGAAGGCTCCCCCCGAGCAGCGTCAAATCAGCCCCGCCTCCGACGTCTTTAGCCTCGCCTCCCTCACCGCCGCCTGCCTCACCGGTTTGCCCTTTGAGGCCGCCCGTCTTCAGGGCGACAACGCCCCGAAAAAGGCCAAAGCCATCCTCGCCGGCCTCGCCGATGACCCCAATGAGCGCCCTCAGTCGGCGGCCCAATTTATCGCCTCCCTCTCTGGCGGCGACGGCCTGGACATCAAGGTCGTCGGTGGCGGAATCTTCGCCGCCCTCTTCCTCGGCGTCGCTATTCTCGCCCTGATGGGCGGCGACAGCTCCAGCGACGATCCTCCCCCGGAGCAGCCCGCCCAGGAGACCGCCCAGGCCCAGGGCGCTGACCACGACGATTCGGCTGAACCGGCTGCCGACGAAGGTAGCGAGGGTTCCGATCCCGACGAGGCGGACTCCGCCGGTGATGCCGAGGTTGCCGCCGAAGACCTCACCCTCCCTCACCAGGTCGGCTCCGATCCCCGCATCCTCGAGTCCTCGGGCTTTCAGCAAAACCCCCCGGACGATATCATCCCCATGGCCTCTGAGGAACAACTCCAGGCCTGGCGCGACTCCTTCGACGAAAGCATCGAGCGAGCCGAAGACGCTCAACGCCGATCCACTCGCCGCGAGCACTACATCGCCGCCCTTGAGTCCCTCACCCGAATCCTCAACCACCAGGAGTCTCCGGCCGAAGAGGATTTCGAGCTGTGGGCCGAAATCTTTTCGGAGGGCGTCATCCAAGACGAGGTCGAGGAGATGCTCAGCAGCACCACCGACTCCCTTCTCGACGGTCGACTCGGCAGTGCCTACCGACGTTTTCGTCCCTACTCCCGGCTGACCCCCCACGCCACGGACGTCACCGTCTTCCTCGATAACCATAGCTCTGCCAATATCTACTCGCTCCAGCGCATTGGCGCCGACTCGGAGGACGACGATGAATAGACTTCCCCTCGCCATACTCCTCGCTTTGTCCTTCCTCTTTGTCCCCGCCTGCGGCGAGGAAGAGGAACAACCGATCCCTGAATTCGAATTCAACCTCGAGGTCCAGGCCCAGGACCAGGACGACGATCCCCTTCCCGGGGTACCCGTTCTCCTCGACGGTGAGGTCATCGGTCTCACCGACGCTGAGGGTGAATTTCATGCCACCCTTTTGGAACAACCCACCGTCGAGATCGAACTGGCCGTTGGTGATCTCGACGGCTACCACCTTCCCAGCGACGGCTCCTCGACCCGCGAGGAACTTCGACTGACTCAGGCCATCGGCGGCGGCTACCGAGGCGTCCCCGTTTCCCTTCGCGTCAACTTTCAATCCGTCGTCTCTCATCAACTCGTCTGGGTCCAGATCGAATGCGACGATGGCCTCGACGACGATGATTGCGAGGGCATCCCTCTTCTTTTCGATGATGAACAAGTCGCTGTCACCGATGCTCATGGCTACGCTTACTTCGCCCTCCAGGGCGTCCCCGGCGATGAACACACCCTGCGCCTCGATACCCCTCCCGACGATGACGACAATCCCAACTTCCAACCCGCTCAACCGACCTACGTCTTTGAGATCCCACGCGACACCAACGTCTTCTCCATCCAGGAGACCTTTGAGGATCCCGACGCGTCCCGGCCCGCACCTCGGCGCCGCCGGGCTCGACCCACACCTCAACCGGCTCCAGAGCCCGATCCCCCTGCCGAAGAAGAGGAAGACGATAGCAGTTCCGGCGGCCCCATCCCGCTATTCTAAGCCACCCTCCGCCCCTGCGGCATAATGTCACGCCTCTATTGCTTGCCCCATCGCTGGAAATACATTAGCCATAGAGGTCACTTGAGGGGCAGGGGTTTTCCCTGCTCCCTGAGAGACTTTAGGCGCGCCGCCCCTTAATGTGTACTTTCAAGTGTATTTTATACCCGGATTATTCATGAGAGGTCGTGACGAGGCAAAATCAGAGCTCAGAGGCCAAAATCGCACCCCGCAGGCGATGCAGAGTATCGTCGCCGAGGGAGATACAGGGATCTGGGCTCTGATGAGCCGCAATAGACGAGTCGTGACTAATCCGGGTTAACCGTTTTCCCGGGAATGTATGGCGCGGCGCCTTTGTTAGACCGGAGCCAATGGCTCTTTATTTTCTGCCCCCCGCTGCGAGTATTCTCCAGCGCCCATCGCAATGGATTCATCATGAGTAGCGACTCCTTTCCACCCGACGATCCTCGCGGCCGCGACGGGTCGTTGCCCTCCCCAGATTCGACTGAGTCCCTCAGCGACGACGAGCTCCTGGCCCAGGATCTGGACTACGGACTCTCCGACCCCGACGACTCCTCTAACTGGGGCCTCGTCATCGGCGTTCTCGTGGCCATGGCTGCCATCACCTTCTTGGTCTTTGACGGCATGCAGGGCGAGACCTACTTCTTCGACGTCCACGAGCTTCAGGAACGCCAGGACGCCCTGGTCGACGAAACCGTTCGCGTTCGCGGCGACGTCGAGGCCGGCAGCTACGTCGGCAAAGACGGTCACGTGGAACACGAATTTCGCATCGCCTCTCAGGGCGAAACGATGACCATCATCTACCATCGCGCCCTCCCCGACACCTTCGAAGACGGATCCGAAATCGTCGCCGAAGGGACCCTCCAATCCGGCATGGTGCTCAAGGCCGACGAGGTTCTCGTCAAATGCCCCAGCCGCTACGAGGGCGCCCCTCCCGCTCATGATGACGGCTACGACGGCTATGACGACGGGGATTACGACACCGACGACTACGCCGCCCTGGACACCGACGACTCCGCTTCTTACTGAGCGACAAGGATTCCTGACATGAGCTTCTACGGCTCTTTGACCGTTCACTTCGCCCTCTACGTGGCCATCGTCGGCATTGCCCTCGGTGGCGTCGCTGGCATCACCCGATCGCGACGCTTTCTCCACGCTGCTCGCTTTGCATCCTATACCGTCTTTGGCACCGTCACCCTGGCTGTCGCCATGCTGTGGCACGCCTTCTTGACCCACGACTTCAGCCTCCAATACGTCGCCGGGTTCTCCGACGAGACGATGCCCACCTTTTACCTCATCGGCGCCCTCTGGGGCGGCCAGGCGGGAAGCCTCCTCTTTTGGATCTGGATGGTCGTCCTCTTTGCCGCCATCTGCGTCTACGTCAATCGACAGAAATACCAGGAGTTTATGCCCTGGGTCATCTCCGTCACCATGACCGTGGCCACGGGCTTGCTGGTCATCCTCGTCTTCGGCTCCAACCCCTTTGAGGCCTACCAGCTCATCGATGACCCCTCTGCTGGAGAAGGGCTCAACCCCCTGCTCCAGACCCCGAAGATGATCATCCATCCTCCCTTCTTGCTCGCCGGCATGGCCACCATGACCGTGCCCTTCGCCTTCGCCATGGCCGCTCTCATCTCTGGAAAGCTGGGCAATACCTGGGTGGAGGCCGCTCGCAAGTGGATCCTCATCCCCTGGCTGCTGTTGACCATCGGCAATATCCTCGGCGGCATGTGGGCCTATGAGGAATTGGGCTGGGGCGGCTACTGGGCCTGGGACCCCGTGGAAAACTCATCGCTTCTTCCCTGGCTGACCTCCACCGCCCTTATCCACTCCCTCCTCATTCAGGAGCGCCGTGGCATGCTCAAGCGCTGGAACGTGGGGCTCATGATCGCCACCTTCCTATTGACCATCTTCGGCACCTACATCACCCGGAGCGGCCTCATCGAGTCCATCCACTCCTTCGCCCAGGGCTCCATTGGCCCCTACTTTTTGACCCTCTTGCTCAGCCTCACCGCCATCAGTACAGCCCTCTTTATCTGGCGGTGGAAAGACATGAGGGCCGAACAACGCCTGGACAGCCCTGTGAGTCGCGAGGCGGCCTTCGTCTTCAATAACTGGATGTTCTTGAGCATGACCGTCGTCGTCCTCTTTGGCACCCTCTGGCCCCGAATTCAGGAGTGGATCTCCGGTCACGAGGTCGCCATGGGGCCCCAATGGTTTAATCGCTGGATGATTCCGCTGGGCCTGCTCATGCTCTTTATGATGGGCATCGGTACGATCATCGCCTGGCGCAAGGCCAACTGGAAGAACTTCCGCCGTAACTTTGTCATCCCCCTGGGCTCCGCCCTCGTGCTCACTCCCCTGAGCATCGGCGCCTACTGGTTGCTCCGCGGCCAGGACTTGGGCGTCACCCCCGACGTGGTGGTCACCGTCTACGCCGTCACCGCCGTCGGGCTCTGTATCTTCGTGGGATCCACCATTGTTCAAGAATTCTATCGCGGCATGTCCGCTCGCCGACGCGGCCACGACGAGTCCTGGTCCCAATCCTTTGTCCGTCTCTGCCTGAAGCAAAAGCGGCGCTATGGCGGTTATATTGTCCATCTGGGCGTCGTCTTTGCCTTCCTGGCCTTCTCCGGGAACGCTCTCAAGATCGAACTCGACGTCTCCCTTCAGGTCGGCGAGTCCGTCCAGGTCGGCGACTACACCCTCACCCATCAGGGGCTTCATACCGACGACGTTCGCTCTCACACCATGTACCTGTCCACCATGCAGGTCGAGCGCGGCGGCCAACACGTCTTTGATCTCTATCCGGGCAAGGCCGTCTTTCACGCCTCCCAGGAGATGCCGATCAGCGAAATCGACATCCGCTCCAACCCCATTGAAGACCTCTACGTCGCCCTCGTCGACTTCGACCCCCAGACCCAGCAAGCGGCGTTCAAGATCTTTCTCAGCCCCTTTACCTGGTTCTTCTGGTTTGGAGGGGTGATCCTGGTCCTGGGCACCTTGATCTGCCTGTGGCCCACCCGCGAATCCATCCACAGTCTTCGTCCCGGAAGTGGAGGCTGGGGTCGCGCCGCCATCTTCGGGGGTCTCGTTGCCCTCACCTTTTCGCCTATCGTCATCTGGACCGTCGAGTCTTACTCCGATTGGGGTTCTGCCCAGCGCTTCCAGTACATCAGCGCTGATGTCGACCCCGACGCCGAAATACGCCAACTGCCCACCATCGACGATCCACTCCGCGCTGAGGAGGCCACGTGACACAGCTATTTGTCCTCCTGGCCCTCGTCTTTACCCTGGTGTCTGCCTTTATGATGATCCGACCCTTCATCGGATCTCGTCAGGATCAGCTCAGCTTTGAGCTTCTCGACGAGGAGCTTCGATCCATCGAGGCTCTCGTCTCTCGAAAGGTGGCCCTCGTTCAGGCTCTTCGCGACATCGAGTACGACTACGACACCGACAAGATCTCCGAAGACGACTACCGCCGCTTCAAAACGTCCTGCGAACGCCAGGCCATTGGCGTTATGCGCCGACTGGACAAGATCCATGGCGCCGACAAGGACTGGGACGCCGTCATTGATCAAGCCGTCGCCGAACGCCTCGGCGCCACCGACGCCGATCTGGATACACCTCAAGAACCCGCAGAATCCCATGAGATTGGCGCCGATGAGCCCCCCTCGTCATCGACTCCCGAGTCGGCCTCCCCTGCCTCTACCGAGCCCCAATCGCAGATCACTTGCCGCGATTGCGACACCCCCCTGGAGCCCGACGATCGCTTCTGTAGCCAATGCGGCACCCCCACCGCCGATGACGCTCTCGATCTTCACCCCTCTGATAGCCACGAGGTCGCAGGATGAACCTCACCACCCCTCGACTTCTCGCCTCCCTTACCCTGGCGACCCTTCTCTGCCTCGGCTTCTCACCCGCTCATGCTCAGGTCATGGGTGCCGACGACTTCGAAGATCCCTCCGGTGATACTCCCGGCGAGGCAAGCACTGCCCCGCCCTCCGACGCCGACGCCGTCCATGGTGACAACCTCGAACAACCCGCACCATCGGCCGCTGAGGAGACCACGGACTTGCCCGACGGTGACCACCGTCTCTCCGTCCGCGTCCATCACGCCACCGACGACGACGCACGGTTTCCCCAACACCTGGTCACCCTGCGCGCCCTTCGCCGCGCCGGCCCCCTCCAACCGGACAGCCACCACCAGGTCGTTGACTCCTGGGACGCCCTGACCGACGAAGACGGCGTCGCCCACTTCGACGACCTACCCAACGACCTCCATCAACGGGGCCTCTACCTTCAGGCCTCTACCGACGCCACCGTCCGCGGCGGCACCACCACCTTTGAAACCCCTCTTTATCAACCCACCTCTCATATCGACCTCACCGTCTACGACCGCACTGCCAATTATCCGGGCCTTCGCATCGCCCATAAACGCGTCCTCGTCTCCCCC
>CAYQBU010000047.1:5468-23454 GCA_964415785.1 uncultured Bradymonadales bacterium | reverse complement strand
TGGATGCCCATCATCATCATTCGGGCCACCCAGAAAAACAGGATATCGGCCCCCGTCTCCAACACGTCCGTGGGGTAGAACTTCTCCAGGTCCGGCGTCTCGTCGGGCCAGCCCAGCGTCGAAAAGGGCCACAGAGCGCTGGAAAACCAGGTGTCCAGCACGTCTGGATCCTGGGTCAGCGCATCGCTTCCGCAGGCTTCGCACGCCGTCGGCGCCTGGCGCTTGACCATCGTGGTGTCGCATTCGCCGCAATACCAGGCCGGGATCTGGTGGCCCCACCACAACTGGCGGCTGATGCACCAGTCGCGAATATTGTACATGAAGTGGTCGTAGGTCTTTTTCCACTCCTCGGGGATGATCCGGGTGTCGCCTTCTTCCACCGCGTCGATGGCCGGCTTCGCCAGGGGCTCGCCCTTGACGAACCACTGCTCCATGGGAAGCGGCTCCACCACCACGCCCGTTCGCTGGCTTCGGCCCGGGGCGTAGGGCCGGTCTTCGACCTTCTCCAACAGCCCCAGCTCGTCGAAGCCCTCGACAACCTTCTTTCGCGCCTCATAGCGATCGAGGCCCTGAAAGTCCTCCGGCGCCTTGTCCGTGATCTCGGCGTTGAAGCCGATGACCTGAATGACCTCCAGGTCGTGGCGCTCGCCACAGGCAAAATCATTGGGGTCGTGCGCCGGCGTCACCTTCACCGCTCCCGTCCCGGTCTCCGGGTCGGGGAGCACCTCGTCGGCGATGATGGGGATCTTGCGCCCCACCAGCGGAAGCTCCACCTCTTTTCCGATCATGTCCTCGTAGCGCTCATCCGATGGGTGCACGGCCACCGCCGTATCGCCCAGCATCGTCTCTGGCCGCGTCGTCCCCACCACCACATGGCCCGATCCATCGGCCAGCGGATAGCGCAGATACCAGAAGGTGCCCTGCTCTTCTTCGCGCTCCACCTCCAGGTCCGAGAGCACGGTCTGGCCCTTCGGATCCCAATCCACCATCCGCAGCCCGCGATAGATCAACCCCTCTTCGTAGAGCTGCACAAAGGCTTCCTTGACCGCCTTATTGAGCCCCTCGTCGAGGGTAAATCGTTCTCGACTCCAGTCGCAGGACGCCCCCATATACTTGAGCTGCTCCGTGATCCGTCCCCCTTTTTGCTCCTTCCACTGCCAGACGCGCTCCAAAAAGGCCTCGCGCCCCAGCTCGTGGCGGTCCGTGCCCTCTTCGGCCAACTGGCGCTCCACCATCACCTGAGTGGCAATGCCGGCGTGGTCCGTGCCCGGAAGCCACAGCGCCTCGTAGCCATCCATGCGCTTCCAACGCACCAGCATATCCTGCAACGTCACAAAGAGGGCGTGCCCCATGTGCAGACTCCCCGTCACGTTCGGCGGGGGAATCACAATCGTATAGGGATCGCGTTCGCTGCTCTCGTCGGCCTCGAATAGGCCCTCTTCCATCCAGAATTCATACCAGCCCGACTCCACTGCAGTCGGCTCATAGCTATCGTTGATATTCATGGAGCACTCGTCCGTAGGTGAGCAGAAGTTTTCGCCCGTTTGGCGCCGATTCTTATAACGAACCCGGCGCCTACGACAAGCCTCATCGCCCCGGCGGGCCTTGTGTGCCCCACCGCCTCCTCAGTATGATTGGTTCAACTCGATGCCTCCGCGCGACAGCCTTTCCCGCACCACGAGTCAATTGACATGGGCCAACCTCCCCTGAATCGCCAAACCCTGGATCTCTCGCGATGGGACGGGCTCGAGCCCGCCAACAGCGACCTCCCCGACACCGTCGTCCACCACGACGGCTTCTGGTCGACCACCGATGGCGAAGAGCTCTACTGGCAAAGCTGGGAGGCCACACACCCCGGTCAAGCTCGCGGAGTGGTGGCCCTGGTCCATGGCTACCACGAGCACGGCGCCCGCTTTTCGCATGTCGCCGCCGCCCTGGTCGCCGTGGGCTACGACGTCATGGCCATTGACCTTCGGGGCCATGGCCGAAGCACGGGCCGCCGTGGATTCGTGGAGCGGTTTGGGCGCTACGCCGACGACGTCGCCCTCCTCAAACGGCGGGCCCTGCACCGTTTCCCCGATCGCCCCCTCTTTTTGATGGGCCACTCCAACGGCGGCCTCGTCACCCTGCGCTACGCCCTGCGCAAACCGAGCCGCATCTGTGGCTTTGTGGTCAGCAACCCCCTCATCGAGTTGGCCGCCGATGTCTCCCGCATCAAACAGGCCCTGGGCCGGTTGTCGGGACGACTTTTGCCGCGCCTCTCCCTTCCCTCTGGGGTAGACCCCGCCCATCTGAGTCATCTCCCCCAGGTGGTGCGCAACTACGAACAAGACCCCCTGGTCTTTGGTGAGGCCAACGCTCGATGGTTTTTGGAGATGGAGCGCGCCAGCTCTGACCTCCAGGCCCGGGCCGCCCACCTGGACCAACCCTTCCTATTTGTCGTCGGTAGCGACGACCGCATCGTCGACGCCGGCGCCACGGAACACTTCTTTCATCAACTGGGCTCCATGGACCGCGAGCTGGAGGTCTACCCCGACCTCTTCCACGAGCTTCTCAACGAGGCCCAATGGAAGACCGTACTTAGCCATATCGTGATCTGGATGGAACGCCACCGCACCTGGGCTGGACAATGAACTCTCCATTTCGCCTGCTTTCTTCTTGCCGGGGCCTGTGCGCCCTGATCCTGGTGAGCACCCTCGTCATCGGTTGCCAGAGCGATACGATCACCGACGAGGAATCCCGTGTGGCCGTCGATATCTACCGCACAGGCCTGGAGATGGAGGCCGACCCCTACGTGCGCGCTGAGACCCTGCGGACGCTGATCCTCGCCGACGACCCGCGCCTGGCCAACTTCGCCGACCCCCTGACCCGAGACGACGATCCCATGGTCCGCCTGGCCGCCCTACGCACCCTGATGGCCTACGACGCCTCCGGGGCTCGGGACCGGGCCATGTTGCTCTACAACCAGGGCGATACCGATGAGCGCCGTCAGATCCTGCGCCTCAGCGTTCACAGCGACAACAGCACCCTGCGGCGCACGATGCTGGAGCGGGCCCTGCGCTCTGGCGAGGCTTCGCTGCGCCGCCTGGCCCTCGAAAAGGGCGTCCTCGCCGATATCGAGAGCGCCCGCGTCAACGACGACACCGAGGCCCTGGAACGCGACCTCTATCCAGAACTCGGTCACCACGTCACCGACGACGACCGGGGCATTGCCTCCTTTGCCCTTCGCCATCTGCTGGAAGCTGGCCAGAGCGGTCGAGCCGATCGCTTCGTCGGAGTCCTGGAAGATGAACGAGAGCCCATCGAGGAGCGCCGGCGGGCCGCCGAGGTTCTGGTCTACGCCCGCGCCGAACAAGCTCGACCGCTCTTTGAAGACATCCTGGCTTCCGTCGGCGCCTACGACCCCGACGAATTAGGGATCCCCGACGAGCCCATCGACGACGAGCTTCTCCAACTCTCCATCCTCGGCCTCGCCGCCCTGGGCGACGACGACTTTCTCGAGCCCGCGCAGGCCTACCTCCACGACGCCGACGTCGACGACCACCTGGACATCCTGGAAGCCCTGTCCGCCAATCCCAGCCCGGAGGTCACCATCACGCTTCGCGCCGACACCGCCGACGCCCACGGCTCCGTGCGCCGCCAGGCCATCGACCTCTACGGCCAACGCGACGACGCCCGCGCCCCCACCTTGCTTCGCGTCCTGCGCCGCGACGACCTGGAGACGCAGCGCCTGGCCATCGCCATTCTCATCGAGCGCTTCCCCGACGACTTTCTCGACTTTCTCGACGAACGCCTCCGACGCGATGATCTCGACGATATAGAGCGCACCCTCACCATGCTCCAGGAGTCCCTTCGAAGCGATGAGGAGTTATTCTTCTTGACCCCTCTGGGCGACCAACTGGAGGCTCTGGCCACCGATCCCCCCTCCGATCTCGACGACGAAACCGCTGCCCAGGTCCAGCGCATTCAGAACCTGGCCGCCTTCCTCCTCTTTCGCGCTTCCGCAGAGGGCACCTACGACGAGGTCCTGCGCCAAAACCCCGACCCCTACACCCGATACGTCTATCTCTCCTATCTCATCGACCACCAGCCCACCGACCATCTGGCCATCTTTCGCGACCACCTCTATAGCGACCGCTTCGCCCTGCGCCTGATGGCCGCCACCGGGCTGTGGCACGCCGGCGCCTCGGACCTCGACCTCGCCGAGTTGGGCTGGCAACTGCCCGAATAAACACCTCTCTTCGTTCAGGGCTGTCCCAACAAAAACCCCCGCCGACCCAGAGAGGTCGGCGGGGGTTTTTTCATCAAGCTCTTGAGCTGAATCAGCTCATCTTGAAATTGTAGGCCGTGGCGTTGGAGAACTGCTCGGCCACGTTCTCCCAATTGACGATATTCCACCAGTTGTCGACGTAATCGCCGCGCTTGTTCTGGTAGTGGAGGTAGTAGGCGTGCTCCCAGACGTCGAGAGCGAGCACCGGAATCGCCGTAAACTGGGTCTGCTTCTGGTGGTTTTCAGCGGCCAGCGTCACCAGTTGCTCACCGGCGGGCTGCCAGGCCAAGAGGCCCCAACCGCTTCCTTCCACGGCTTTGGCGGCGGCGCCGAACTGGGCCTTGAGGCCGTCCAGGCTTCCGAAATCCTTCTTGATCTGCTTGAGCAGATCGCCGCTCGGGTCCTTATAATTGTCAGCGGGGATCATGTTCTGCCAGAAGAGGCAGTGATTGAAGTGACCCGATCCGTGAAACGCCACCAGGCGTTCCAGATTTCGGATATCACCAAAGTCTCCCGACTTGCGCGCTTTCGCCAGCGCTTTCTCCGCCGAGTTGAGGCCATTGACGTAGCCCTGATGGTGCTTGCTGTGGTGCAGCTTCATCGTCTGTTCGTCGATGAAGGGTTCCAGGGCGTCGTAGGAGTAATTGAGTTCCGGAAGTGTATGTTCTCCAGCCATGATATCATCTCCTCAGTATTGGAGTTAAATCCGTCTTTGACGGCAGTATCTTCACAACACCGGGCAACCTAAGACGCCCCCATGCAATGTCAAGCCAGAGCACCGAAAAAGACAGCGACCCACATCCAAATCAAAGGGCGCAATAGGTGATCTCGATGGACGCTGGCGCCCAATCGCCCCTGCTATTGGCGGCGATTCCACCGTCCGGGCAGCCCTGACTGGCGCCGATGATGGTCAGGTCCTCGCCCACGGTCATCGCTCGCTGCTCGCCATCGCCATCGACGGCGAGTACCTCCAGCGGCTCGTGCGCCATCGGCTCCTCGGTGCACAACACCACCTCGTCGTCGCTCACCAATCGACGATCCACCGTCGCCATCGCTCCATCCAGGTCGAAGACACAGGAGCTGTCAAAGTGGCCATCGCGGCCCATCATGGCCGCCATTTCAAAGAGGCGCGGCGCCGGATAACTGCTGCCCAGCGTGCTCTGGCAGACGCTGCGAACCACCTCGCCCTCCTCGTAATTGACCCGCGTTGGAGGACCGCTGATCGCGGCCACTGACACCCCGCCTCGAGCGGCCGTGGCCGACTCCTGAAGCCCCTCGACGACCGCCTCCACCTGCTTGAGGTCATCGCTTTGCCAGGCGCAGAGATCGCGAGCCGGGCTATCCGGATCATCGTCGAACTCACTTCCCGAGCAATCGTCCTGGTTGCTGGCCATCAAGATCATCAACCGCGCATCGTCGCGGCGAAACCCATCGAGGCTCGACGGATCATCGAGCAGCGAGGCCTCGATGACATCCAGGGGACGCGAGCGGCGCTCGCCATCGCTTCCCTGCTGGATATTGCAACCCACCACCTCTTGCCATCCGTCGCGCCCCGATCGGGCCACCTGACGCCCGTTGTCTTCGCATCCCTCGACATCATCGACCACCGGCGCCAGGCCGGGTCCGGAATCCGTGCTCATCGTGCTGACCCCCACGCGGATATCGTAATCCTCTTCCCACTCCAACAGGGCGGGCTCCATGGCACTGGCCAGGGCCTCCTGATAGCTGACCGACGCCCCAGCGTCGCGAACCAGCACCCAGATATCGAGGCGATCCGGGCGCTCAAAGCCCTCCATCACCTCCACCGTCTCCTCTCCGGCGCGGCACTCATCGGGCAGCTCCGGCCCCCCCTGAAAGGCGGGATTGGGGTCCGTACATCCGCCGATCGCCATCACTCCCGCCAGGGCCACCGCTGCTGCGTGCCACATCTTCATGCCTTCCTCTTCGTCCACTTTAATACCTCATCGCTCGACGGATCTTGTCGCCCTTCGAGCATATCCAATAACGCATCGAAAGGCTTCTGGTATTTACCCTCAAACCGATAGGATAGGGCCTCCCAGGCCTCCAGATTCCAGACCACGGGCAATGCCTCTTCGCCGTGCTCCAGGGCCTGCGCAAAGCGATTCAAAGCCTCGTCGGCCTCCTGGGAATCATCAACAAGGGCCGCACAGCTAAATGCCATCAGCGCCTTGAGCATTGGCCATCCCGGGGTGCCCAACTCCACATCCTGGAGCCAGGCCGCCGTCGCCTGGACGCCTTGCTCTCGCATCAGAGCCTCGGCAAAGCGAAGCACCCACATCGGTTCTACATCTCGACGCACGGCGACCTCCATTTCTTCAATCGCCGCCGCTCCATCGCCCTCCATCATGCGGGCCACCGCCAGGGCTCCCCGGAGCTGGGGCGATGCCGCCCCCTCCTCCTCCTCGATCAACTCCTGGAGCAACGCCGCCGCCTCTGCGCTGCGTCCCCGGTCGAGGGTCACCAGCGCATAGAGCTGGCGCGCTTCTACTTGTTCGGGCGCCGCGGCGCGCGCGCGCTCCGCCCACACCATGGCCTCTTCGATATCACCGATGTCGCGAGCTGCCAGCGTCGCCCCCAGGAGGGCATCGAAATCCTGATCATCGATCTCCAATGCCTGCTCGTAGGCCCTCAACGCTTGCTCGCCTCGGCCCAACTCCAAATATACCGACCCCAATTGCCGCCAGGCCACCTGATGCATGGGATGCAGATCCACCACCCGTTCAAAGGAGCGCACCGCATCTTCCAACTCATCGATATACCACTGGCTTAACCCCAGCATAAACCAGGTCTGCGGATCGTGGGGCTGAAAGTCACTCAATCGCTCATAGGCCTCGATCGCCTCTTCCACCCGACCGACCTCGTAGCATAGCTCGGCGGCCATCTCCCACATCATGGCGCTATCCTGCGCCCAATTGGCCGCCAACCATTGATAGTGGGCCGCCCCATCGACGTTGCCTTCCTCTTCATGCAGGTGAGCCAACCGGTAGGCCACCTCCGCATCTTCGCCCCCCTGACTCAGCATCGCCTCGTAGGCACTCATCGCCTCCTGAGGTGCCCCCAGATCGAGGTAGGTGTCGGCCATCAACCGCCACTGCCGGGGCTCCACGGCGCTGACCTCCCCCAGGGCATCCAATAGCGAGCGCGCCTGCTCCCCTTTGCCTGCGCTCTGCAGCGCCACCACCTGCGCCAACTGCAGGCCTACATCCTGGGCGTGGGCCTCCAGGGCCCGCCGAATCACTCCCATCGCCTCGTCGACCAACCCTCGCTCCACGAGCAATACGGCATAGGTCAACGCTGCATCTCGATCGGGATCGCCGTCGTCGGCATAGGCCGCATTGGCCATCGCCAGCGCCCGCGATGGATCGTCCTCTTGCAGGGCTCGACGTACCGGACGGGGGATGGAACCCAGGCCCTTGCTGAGCACGGCCGACAAAACCAGGCCCAGCGCACTTTCCTTGAGCCACTCGTAGCTACTGTTACTCATATTTCTTCCGCTCCTCGTTGAGGGCTATTGGGAACCCTGCTTTTTTCACCACCCCCACCCCTTCGTCAAATCCCAACGACAATTGAATAATCTTCTACCTCACCGCGTCTCCCTTATGAACGCCGCCTCGGTTCGCACCAGGAAAGGTATTGCACCATGTGGCATTCAGTACTAGGTTGGACTTGTTCACCCAAACTTAAAAAGCCTTTGTGGAAGGAGCCCCTCGCCGTGAAGACCCATGCCTACACGCTCTCTCTGTTTTTAATCGCCCTCGTCGGTGGATCACTGCTCTTCGTCACCGCCTGCGGAAGCCCTAAATACGTGCGCGACACCGATGAACCGCGCATGGATGGCTACACCATGAGCCTTCGCTTTGATCGCGAAGATCTGGACCGCCTCTACGAAGACACGATCCATGAGATGCTCAACAGTCGGATCGCCCGCACCTGGGACTCCGATGGCTCGAACGTCGCCATTTTCCCCATGCGCAACGAAACCGGCCAACACCTCGAAAACCAGCTCGACACCCTGTTGAGCCGCTACGAAACCGATCTGGTCAACCGCACCGGCGCCTCCGTGGTCAGCCACCGCGACCAGCCCGATCTCATCGAAGAGGTCCAGGCCCAACAATCGGACGCCTACGACCCCACCTCGATTGCTCACTACGGCGCCCAACTCGGCGCTCAGTACTTCATCACCGGTCGGCTCTACGACGTCGACGAGCGCGTCGACGATCAGCGACGTGTCCAGTACTTCCTGTTTACCCAGGTGATCAACGTCGAGACTGGCCAGGTCCACTTCCAACATGAATCCGAGATCACCAAAGGGTTGATGCGATGATGAGGGTTGTCTCCTCCATCTTGGGCTTGACCGCGGCCGCCATCATTTTGGCGGTCGCGGGCTGCGCCACCTATACGGATCACACCCGTGAGGCGCAGCAACAGGTCGTCGCCGGCAATGTCGACGGCGCCATCTTGGTGCTCAACGAGCACCTCGGCGTCCACGAAGAACCGTCGGCGATGCCCGATCGCATCGACGACGATCGCGTTCTCTTTTTGCTCGAGCGGGCCACCCTCTTTCAGGCCATCGGCGATTATGAGAGCGCCTCTCGCGACATGATGTATATCGATGACCACCTGGAGTGGATCGACTTCACCAGCGAGGCCGCCGATCGTATCCTTCGCTTCGTCTATAGCGATGACGCCGGCGAATACCGCGCTCCGCCCCATGAGCGTCTGCTGCTCAACTCCATGAATATGATCAACTTTCTGGCCATGGGCAACGTCAACGGAGCCCGCGTCGAGGCTCGCCGCTTCAACGTCATGCAGGAATTCTACCTCGCCAATGAGCCCGAAGAGGTCAGCACCCAGATCCTGGGCCTCGGCAACTACCTCGCTGGCGTCGCTTTTGAAGCCAGCGACCAGTATCGCACCGCCGTGCGCTACTACGCCGCCGCCTTCGGCTTCGGCGTTTGGCCCGAAGAGACCACGGAACGCCTCGTCGACATGACCGCCCTCACCGGCTACCGCGGCGCGGGTATGGAACAGGGCCGCGAGCAGTTCGAGGCCATCATCGAGCAGTCCCGCCAGGTCGAACGGCCCAACCGCAGCGAATTCAAGCGCCGATGGGGCACCGGCGACACCCTGATGGTCATCCAGACCGGCATGGTGCCCTACCGCCAGGCCGAGCGCATCGGCATGGAGCAAGCCCTGAGCCATACGAGCAGCTCTCGTCACGCTCAGATCCACTTCAATAGCCACACCCATGAAGAGGCGATGCTTCTCAGTACCGCCGGCACCCTCAACTGGCTCAACACCACATCGCTCACCACCGATGGGCTCCCCCAGCGCCGGAGTGTCTCGGTCCACGTCGAGGACCGCACCTGGGATCTCGACGGACCCGTCCACCTCAGCGAACAGATCGTTCAGGAATGGCAGGATATCGCACTCGCTGGCCTGGCCGCCGGCATCACTCGCGCCGTCGCCCGCATCGCCGCCGGCGAGGGCAGTCGACGCATCACGGAATCCATCGCCGAGAGCTCCGGGCGCTCCGGCGGCACCTCCAGCTTTTTGGGCTGGCTTGTCGGTTCCGCCGTCTCTACCACCATGGCCGTCGCCGATACCCCGGACACCCGGAGTTGGACCTCTCTTCCCGCCGATATTCACCTCGTGCGCACCCAGCTCCACCCCGGTCCCCAGTCGGTCCGCGTTCAGGTCGATGGCCAGACCGACGAAAAAGAGGTCGACATCTCCGAGACTCGCTTCCAACTTTTGAATTTCTCACGCACTCGTTAGGTCTACCATATACCCCTTCGATACTGACCCCTTTCTGGAGGTTCTCTATGCGCCGTACCATCGCCACGTTGATCGCCCTCTGCTTCTTACTCACCGCCAGCACAGCCTGGTCCATCCAGGGCTATAAGGACCGCCACGGCCTCTTTGTCGGCGGTGGCATCGGCGGTGGTCCCGGCGCCGTCCAATACGACAACGAGGACACCGGCCTTGAAGGCCGCGGCAACCTCGGCCTCGCCACCCACTTCGTCGTCGGTGCTGGCGCCTCCAACAACGTCCTCTTCGGCGCCGAGGTCAATAACTGGACCCGCACCACCGATGTCGGCGGCAATACCCTCAACCACCTCCAGTGGTCCTTTAACGCCATGAGCAATATCTTCGTCTTCGAGGGCCTCTACCTCGAGGGTGGTCTGGGACTGGCCTATGGCATGACCGAGACCAGTCGCGACGGTGAAGAGCGCAGCCACCAGGAGATGGGCCTCGCCCTCAAGGCGGGCACCGGCTTTGAGTACTTCGTCGACGGCACCGTCGCCGCCGGCCTCGGCTTTGGCTACACCCGCCACTTCTACTCCAATATCGACTTCGATACCTTTATCGGCTCCATTCGCCTTCGCTGGTACTGAGCCCCCAGCCCAAGCTTGCATAAGAAAACGCCCCGGCGATGTCGCCGGGGCGTTTTTTTTGTTGAGCGTCAGTTCCTGACGCTTTCGCACTCAGATCTGGATGATCTCTACTCCCCTATTGGAGTTCTCTTCCTCCTCTCCATGATCATCGGAATCGGGTTCACGGCGATAGGGCGCCGGCGTTTCGATCTCGATGCGTGGTCGCTCCTCGCGGCCTCGCTCGCGTTCCTTCTTCAATTCGTCATAGATGATATAATCCGGCAGCATCGTCTTGTCCTTCGTTTGGAGGAACTCGACATCGGACGTCTCAACCGAAACTCCAGGACACCGCATTTGACGCTGCACCGACCATTCCGGCTGCCTTACACCTGGTTTAACGTGCAGGATGCGTTCCATATTCACTACTGACGCATTTATTCTCACCACACTCACCAGGCGCATCTTTAATAGTAAGGCGAATCGCCCCTCGGTCCAACCCTCCCCGCGCTGGCGACGAGTCCAAAAAATCCCTATTGCCCCCTGCAGGCTTCCCCGATACAATTAGTTCATACTACTCGACCCAAGAATCCGTTTATTGGGGCAGTTCGCGCAGTCGGGCCCATGTGACCCGGGCGATCCTTTGTTTGGATTCGTTTCCTGCGCTGCCAGGTCTTTCCCCACGGGGAGCGACCCGCCGTTGGTGGCCACCGCGATCACTGCCGGCAACGCCGTCGGCAAGGAGCTGCCCCTCATGGCCGATTCCACCGCCCCCCCTCGCGAAGCTAACTCCGCGAGCGCCGACACCCACGCCATCATCGAGCGCCACCGCCCTCTGGTGCGCAAGATCGCACACCGCCTCAAAAAGCGCCTCCCCGACCACCACGACCTCCAGGACCTCGAGGCCTGGGGCTACGCCGGCCTCCTGGAGGCCTACCGACGCTTCGACGACTCCCGGGGCAATCGCTTCGCCACATTTGCCTACTACCGCATCCGCGGCGCCATCCTCGACGCCCTCCAGGACTCCCTGGCCGATCCCCACCGCCAGCGCTGCGACGTCGCCTGCAACGAAGTCCTCAACCTCTATGCCCACCAGGTCCATTGCCGAGAAAGTGTCCGCAGCCTCGAGGGCCAGGCCTCCGACCTCAGCGATGTCTGCGGCTCCATGCTCATGGTCTACGCCCTCAACGACTGCGCCTCCAACGCGTTGCGCGCCGAGGCCGCTCCCCACCACAAACAACTGGCCCGAAAACAGCGCGCCACCCTGCTCCGGCGCCTGATCAAGCAATTGCCCGACAACGAACGCGAGGTCATCGAAGGCGTTTACCTCAGAGACGAGACCATGACCCACGTCGCCGAGAGCCTCGACCTGTCTTTGTCCTGGGTCTCCCGCATCCACAGCCGGGCCCTCAAAAAGCTCAAGAAGCTCATTCAGGGTGATAGTGACTTCCAGGATCTGCGCAATCCGCTGCCCATCTAGTCTGGCCATCGACGCCTCATGACTCTCCCCGCGCCTCCACGGGGAGACACCGGCGCCGCAGAGAGGCTCACCGCACATCTCAATGGCCCATCCCACCACTCCCTTCGTGGGGGGAACTGGGGACTGCGCCGTACAGCGGTCCCCTGAGGGGGCTTCGGACCATCCTCATCTTCACCAGGTCCCGCAAACCCTCACCTTCAGCTCACTGCTGCTCGATGGTTTCTCGAAACACCTCAATCACCCGCAAGCGCTGCTTAGTGCTCATCCCGGAACCCGACGGAAGGCACAGACCGCGCTCGAAGAGCTCCTCGGCCACCTCGCCGCCGACCCGTGGGGCGTCGGAAAATACGGGCTGCATGTGCATGGGCTTCCACACCGGGCGTGCCTCGATATTGGCCGCTTCCATGGCCTCTCTGACCACCTCTCGGTCCACGCCGGCGGCGTCGGGATCGATGGTCAGGCAGCTCAACCAGCGACTATGGCGACCCCAGGGGGCCTCAGGCATCCATGTGACGCCCTCCAGATCGGAGAAGGCGGCGCGATAGGCCTCGAAATGACCTCGCGTCGCCTCTACCTTGTCGTCCAGCGATTCCAATTGGCCCCGGCCGATTCCGGCGACCACGTTGGACATCCGATAATTATAACCCAGCGTCTTGTGCTCATAGTGGGGCGCTGACTCCCGGGCCTGGGTTGCCAGAAAGCGCGCCTCTTCGACGAGGGCCTCGTCGTTCGAGACCAACATTCCTCCCCCGGAGGAGGTGATGATCTTGTTGCCGTTGAACGAAAAGATGCCGGACTGCCCAAAGGCGCCCGGCGACTTACCTCGATAGCTGGCGCCCAGCGCTTCGGCGGCATCCTCGATGATGGGCACCTCGTAGCGGCCGCAGATATCGATGAGCCGATCCATATCGGCGCATTGGCCGTAGAGATGAACCACCACCACCGCCGCCGGCAGATTCCCGCTGGCCGCTCGACGCTCCAGCTCGTCGGCCACCAGCGCCGGATCGATATTCCAGGAGCGCCGCTCGGCGTCCACGAAAACCGGCGTCGCCCCCAGATAGTCGATGGGCGAGGCGCTGGCCACGAAGGTCAGCGTCGACACCATCACCTCATCGCCCTTGCCCACACCCGCCAGGCGAAGCGCCAGATGCAGCGCTGCTGTCCCCGACGACAGCGCCGCCGCGGCCTTGGCTCCCACGCGGCGCGCGAACGACCGCTCGAAGCGATCCACATTGGGTCCCAGGGGGGCGATCCAATTGGTGTCGAAGGCCTCTTTGACATAGCCCCTCTCGGCCTCTCCGATATCCGGCGGCGATAAGTAAATTCGCTCCTGCTCAGCTTCCATCGTCTCTTCCCTCTGCTCTTGAGTGGCCATCACTGCTCATCGCTTTCATCGTCGTCTCGTTGCCATCGGCGCGAGTGCTCCACGTCTCTTTCGTAGCGCTCGACCTCTTCGCTTACCCGGGCCTCGTCCCAACCCAATAACTCTGCCATGCGCTGCGCCACCCGGTGCGACGCCTCCAACCCCTGCTGTGGCGCCCGATAGTAGATCTGGGTACGCTGGACGAGCACATCGGTCACCGTCGCCGCCAACTCCTTTGTCACCGCCCAATCGACCTGGGCCATCAACTCCGGTCTTCCCTCTACGATCGGCTCCCCCAGCCGGGGATCGTCGGCCACCAATGCCGCCAGATCCGGAGCCCGGACTCCATAGGTACGCACCAGAAACTCGGCGCTCTCTTCGTCGATGTGGCCCTGACCGGCCTCCACGCACTGAACTTCGTATTGCTTACGAGCCACCTCGTCGTCATCTGGCCATCCCCTGGCCCCCGGCAACGGCCGAGTATCGGTGCGCGCCTCCTCCAACGTTTCTGGCAACGCATTGTCGAGCCTCAAAAACTTCACCGCCGTATCCACCACTTCGGCGCTCATTCGGCGATACGTGGTCAGCTTTCCACCGGCGATGGTGATCAATCCATCCTCCCCAATCAGTATCTGGTGCTCCCGACTGACATCGCTCTCCGAGATGTCGTCGCCGTCGACACCGGCCGGCGCGATCAGCGGCCTCAGCCCTGCCCAGGTAGAGATCACGTCCTCTTCGCTCAGCGGGTAATCCGGAAAATACTCCTTGGCGGCGTCCAACAAATAGGAGACATCGTCGCCATCGGCCATCACCTGGCCCGGATCTCCCTGGAAATCGGTATCCGTCGTGCCCAGATAGGTCTGCTCTCCCCAGGGAATGGCAAAGAGCACCCGATCATCGTCGGGATGAAAACATACGATCGCATTATTGACCGGCAACCTGTGGTGATCGACCACCACATGGACCCCCTTCGTGGGCCGCAGCACCTCCGTCACCTTTTCGGTGCTCAACTTTCGGGTTCGATCCGTCCAGGGCCCCGTGGCATTGATCACCGCCGAGGCGTGGACCTCTTTGAGGCCCTCATCGCCGAGCATGTCCTTGACCACGGCTCCGTTGATCCGGCCCGAGGTCTCGTCTTTGAGAAAGGACACCGCTTTGGTCCACGTCGACACCACCGCACCGTTGTCGGCGGCGTCAATCGCGCTCTCCAGGGTCAATCGCGCATCGTCGGTCGCCCCATCGTAGTACAGGGGCGCTCCCTTTAAGCCCTCTGTCTTCAGCGCCGGTTCGTGGCGCCGTATATCGTCTAGCTTGAGCTTTCGATGCCGCTTCGGCGATCGAAAGAGCGACAAGCCCTCGTAGAGCCACAGACCGGTATTGATCATCGTCAGGCTCTGGCGCGAGTCCTTGTACACCGGAAAGATAAAGCCCATGGGCTCCACCAGATGGGGCGCGATATCCATCAAGATGCGCCGCTCGCTGACCGCCTCAAAGACCAGGCTAAACTCCAACTGCTCCAAATACCTCAGCCCTCCGTGGATGAGCTTCGATGAGCGCGAGCTCGTGCCATAGGCCAGATCTCGAGCTTCCACCACGGCGACGCTAAGCCCCCGCAGTGCCGCGTCTCTGGCGATACCCGCCCCGTTTCTCCCTCCGCCACTGATGAGGAGATCCAACTTCTCTTCCCCCAGGCGATCCCACATCTTCTGTCGATCATAGCTCATCGGATACCTCTACCTGCTGCGTTCAATCATCACCATCATCTGATCTGGCCCCCAACCCTAATCCCCACCACCCCCACCCACAACCCAAAGCCTCCAAAGTGCCCACCCTGATCTCCCCCATTTTCGCCGTCCCAAATGGACCTCTACCGGGGGATTCCCACATAAACTTGACAATACATACCAACTTACTATGATTAATCCGTCGTATCCGTTTGGTCGGTCTTTGCCCACAGGTTCTATAATGCAGATACAAGCCCTTAAACGCCTCGCTTTATCGCCCATTCTCTTGCTCGCTCTCCTCATCGGTTGCGGCGATCACCAGGAGCTCGAGACCCCTGAAAGCTGCCAGCAAGAGCTGCAGACCTGCGATGCTCGCGCCTTTTTGCAGGTCGACCAATTTGAATATCTGCGCCAGGAAGATGCGATCACCATCCTCGACGCCCGCGGCGACGACATGGAATTTCGCTCCGGCCATGTCCCGGGAGCCCAGTTCATCGACATGAGCGAGCTGCGCGACCCCGACGAGCACAATAAATTGTGGGAAGACGACGAGCTCCTCAGCCCCCTTCTGGAAGAGCTGGGCGTTCGAAACGATCGGCCCGTGGTCGTTTACGGCGCCGGCGATGGCGGTGGCGTCGACTCTCGTGCGGGCAATATCTTCTGGACACTCCAATATCTGGGTCACGACGAGGTCTATCTGGTCGACGGTGGCCTCGCCGCCTGGACCCGGGCAGACTACGCCTCCATCCGCGCCGGTGAGGCTGAATCGCCCTCCGTCGATGGCGACTTCACCATCGAGCGAATCCCCGAGTTGGTCGTTGGCTTTGAAGCCGTCCACACCGCCGTCGAAGAGGGCTCGCCAGCCCTGCTCGATACTCGAACGGAAGATGAATTTATCGGCGAGGACGAGCGCGGCAACCCCCAGGCGGGCCATATCCCCACGGCCGTCCACTACCACTGGGAAGACCTGATGGACGACGATGGTTTACTGCGCGACCGCGACACCCTTCGCGATGAATTGGAGGACCTCGGCCTCGACACCGAGACCTCCATCATCGCCTACTGCCAGAGCGGCGTGCGTAGCGGCTTCTTCTACGCCGCCCTCATCGAACTCGGCTATCCACCGGCTCAAAACTACGACGGCTCCTGGATGGAGTGGTCCCGTGAAGCCACCGAGGAAGACGTCGCTCGTCCCGAGACCTCTAGCTGAGTCCATTTCACCGGAGCCGTGTCCCATGCGCCAACGACACCTTCTACGACTCGCCCTTTCGCTCTTTTTATTATTGGTTTTGGCGGCAAGCGACGTCGCCGCCGAAACTTGGAGCGACACCGACGTCTTTATCGATGTCGACGGCGCCGCCGCGGCCATCGACGATGGGGCCACCGTCGTCGATGGCCGCGAGCAGAGCGACTTTCGCCGCGCTCATATCCCCTCCGCCTCTCGGATTAGCTGGCAAGATCTGGTCGACGGCGATCGGGACGGAGCCCTCGTCGACGACGACGAGGTCCTCAGCGAGCGCCTCCAAGAGGCCGGCATCTCCCATGACCAGCCCGTGATCGTCTACGGCGGATGGGCCAACGATGGCGCCTGGGGCGAAGAGGGCCGCTTATTCTGGACGCTGGAGTACCTGGGCCACCAGGACGTCCAAATATTGGAGGGCGGCCTCTCTGCCTGGCGCGATGCCGCCCAGGAGATCAGCCGCCTGACCAGCAGCTCCCCCGACCGCGGTGATTTCGAAGTCCAACGCCAGACCTCGCGTCGGGCCTCTACCGACGCCATCGCTCAATCGCTCCCCGATAGCTCCATTCAACTCATCGACACCCGCGAGCCCGGCGAATACCGCGGCGAGCCCAAGTACGGCGAGGAGCGCGGAGGCCACATCCCCTCCGCCATTCACCTGTGGTGGAGACAGCTCTTCGACGACGATGGCCAGCTCCACTCCCCTGAACAGATTCACGCCCTCCTGGAGGCCCAGGACATCGACCTCGACGAGCCCATCGCCGCCTACTGCACCGGCGGCATCCGCTCCGGATTTGTCTATGCCGTGCTGCGCGCCCTCGGCGCCGACCAGCCCATGAATTACGACGCCTCCATGTGGGAGTGGACCGCCCAGTCAGAGCTCCCCCTCTCCACTCCCTGAGTCTTCGGTGTTTGCCTCCTCCTCCAGGAGTGCGTTGATCCAGCGCACCAGGACCACCAAAATCCCCGTATTGAAGAGGGCCACCGTCAACGCCAGGCCCAACAGGGCCAGGCGCAGCACTAGCCCCTCCAACACGATCGCAAAATAGAGGGGGATCAACGCCGGAATCAGCATGATGATCAGGGCCCCCACGACCAATGGCGTCGATAATTGTTGGCTCTCCTCACTCATCTCTTCCTCCATCAGCCCGCAAAGAGTATCAAACCCACGCCTACTGACATCACCAACGCGCCCAACAGGCGTCGCCACACGTCGCGCTCCCCAAAGAGGAAATACCCCGCCGCGATCGCCGCCGTCACCCCGATCGCCCGTTTGACCGTCTCCACATAGGCCACGTCGATAAAGGCATAGGAGGTCAACTGGAAGAGCATCGCTCCCACCGCAAACAGCCCACCCAAGCATAACCACAACGGCACGGCTTTAAACTCCTTCCACAGCGGACCCAGCGAGCCATCGTCGACCCACCTCATGACCGTGAACACCACGCCCACGCCGGCCGCCAAAAACATCGTATGCCACAGCGGGCTCGTCATATCGGCCGCCGACTTGTCCA
>CAYQBU010000047.1:0-5458 GCA_964415785.1 uncultured Bradymonadales bacterium | reverse complement strand
CGGCGTGACGCTCCAGATCAGGGCCACGATCAACATGTAGAAGCTGCCCCGCTCCGTCCACAGCGCTTTTAAGGGCGCCAATACCCCATCGGCTTTGTTCCCCGGGTTCATAAAGAACGCCCCCAGGACCACGATCACGATCCCCACCCATCCTATGGTTGTCGGGATCTGGCTCAAAAAGGCCACCGCCATCAACGCCGTAAATACCGGCGTAAACGCCAGATAGGGCGTCGTCAGGCTCAGCGGCGAGATCTGAACGGCCCTCAAAAACAGGAAATTGGCCGCCAGGTTCAAGATGATCGACGCGATGGTGGGCACCAGATAAAACCACTCCAGCTCCGGAAAGCCCACGAGCACCATATTGTAGAGCACCCCGCTCTCATCGCCGTCTCCGGCATAACTGCCGGCCAATAACAGGGGGTTGATAAACACGATATGCAGCAGCATCAGCCCCGCCACCGCACCGGTGGCCGACATATGACGGCCGATCTCCTTTCGGGAGATATCGAGAAGGGCCCAGCACACGGCACAGACCACGGCCAGGATAAAACCGAGTACAAAATCGTTGAACATCGCTATCACGCCAGGGGCTTCGGAAAGTCATGATCGCCGACGCCGGAATGGGCCGGCCCATGGCTTCTGCTTAGCCGACTTCATCGGCCATCGTCAAAGAGCAGCCGCCGTATGCGATGGGGCCTAAACCCCCGGTATCGAAGATGTCGAAACGCCTTCTCCATCGTCGCCTGGTCCAGGTCTTTGGCCTCTCCAAAGCGCGACTCCAGGCGTTCACGGGCCACATCGAACCAATTGACCTCCTCGTCCAGCGCCTCCATGGCCGCCTCGATGGCCTCTGCATCGACGCCGCGCTTTCGCAACTTGCCCCGAATCTGGCGCGGTCCCCAACACTTTCGCACCAATATCGCAGACTGCTCCCGCGCAAAGCGCTGGTCGTCGATATAGCCCAGGCGCTCTAACTCCTGAATCACCTCTTCGATGGCCCCTGGTTCAAAGTCGCGCTGTCTCAACTTGCGAGCCAACTCCTCTCGGCCGTGCTCCCGCATCGAGATCAACCGATAGGCCCTGGCCTCCACCTCATCGCGCTCATCGCTCAACCTGGTCCCCTCATGTCATCGCGTCGCAAAATAGATCTCTTCAAAGCTCGACCACCATTCGCCGAGGAGGCGCTCCTTGAGCTCCTCAAAGCCTCCCCCGACCTCTACGCTCAGCGCTTCATCGCTCTCCTTTTTCACCACCCCTTCCAACGCTATATCTAAGGCCTCATCGCTCCACTGCCAGCGCTCACCGACCTCCGCGTCCAGCTCATCGAGGCTCAAGTCCATCGCCGGTTCCCACCAGCTCTTTCCCTCTGGTAGGGTTCGCCCCTCCTCAAAGAGAGGGCTCAAATCGAGGGTCGTTTGCGGCGCCGTATAGGGCAACTCCACGGGGCCATCCAACGCCTGCTCCACCGCCTGCAACCACTCGTCGATCTCCTCTGCATCTTCGGGCTCCAACTCGCCCCAGGCCAGGGTCGTCGTATAGCTCTGTTCTAAGCCAAGGCGCAGTGCGTCCCGAAGATGGCCCAGCCCATCGCGAAAGGCCCGCCTCGACGCCGTCAGCCGCTCTTCGTTGTCCACCGTCCCAAATAATTCCTGGCCCAGAAAATCCAGCGAATAGTCCATGGGCTCAAACCCCGCCGACCACCGACCATCATCGATCTCTACGTCCTCGCGCCAGGGCCCAAAGGCATCCTCCAGCGTCCACTGGTGGTCGTAGGCCGCCATAAAATAGATGGCCCCCCGAAACAGCTGTAGCGCCGCCCGCACCATCTCTAACTCCGCGCGCCCCAGCCGAAGCGATAGATCGGTGTGATGAAAGACCTCTCCAGGCACATAAAACCTTCCAAAGGACGACTCGTCGATCGCCGCCTCCAGGGCTGCGTCCATATCGCCCAGGCCGTTGGCCAGGGTCACCGCCTGGCGAACCCAGTCGTTGGTCGAGCTATCCAGCCCCTCCGAAAAGGCGGCCAGCGATTCCAGGCGATCCTCCTCCCAGGGCAGTCGCTCGGCGATCAAGCTCTTGATGCCGCGCACGTCGGAGCTCGTGGGGTCGTCATCCCAACGCACGCCGCGGCTCGCCCAGTAGAGATAGCCCCCTTCGTCGTAGAGCACGGCATTGGCGTCCAAATCCTGGCGAGCTCCAAAGTGGTCGAACAGCATCTCGTTGACCGTCGGCCGTCCCGGCATCAACAGGATCTCCGTAATCCCCAGGCCCGCCTGCGCCTCTCCCTGGGAAGCCTGCGCCTCCACCACCGAGGCATAGATATCCCTGGCTTCATCGACCTGATGGGCCATCAGGGCCTGCTCCGCATCGTAGATCGCCGTTGAACCAACCCCATCATCGTTATTCATTACCCCCGGATCCTGTTCACCACCCATTATCTCATCATCGCTACAGCCCACCATCGCTATCAGCACCACCGCGCTGATCACGGCCAGCACCAACGCCTGCCCCCGCCACTTTTTGCTCCTTTGCCTCTTCATTCTGACATCCTCAATCTTGACCTGCATCGTCGCTGTGTTGCTCCGGTCTCCTGCTTCAGGTCTTGCAAGATCCCGGCCGCCCCCACATCTCCTACTTAAAGCGAGTCTGGCCTCGCTTTTCAAGTTCCTGCTTATCCACGTGTGGAGTAGCCCTTGACCACCACTGAAATTCAATGGCCTCTGGTCGCACCGGCGCCGCGTCGTTATCCTAGAGAGTAGGCAAGCGTCTCGTCGCCGCGACCGATTCCCAATGGAGCTCGCCTTACGTGATCGACCGCACCACATCAATGGGCAGCCACCTCCTACTGGTGGTGGCCCTCGCCGCGCTTACCGGCTGTCCCGGCTATGAGGATAGCTACGCCGGCCACTATCGCCAGATCGAGATCGACGAATTCGACGACGAGGCCCTGGCCCTGGAGCTCTTCCACTTTGGCAACCACGTCCAGGCCGTCCTGCGCACCTATGACCTCAGCTCTGCCACGGCTCGCGCCAATCCCTACGCCCCGGCCAACGAGGAGCACTGCCTGTGGACCCGCGTCAGCGACTTCGATGCCGACGACGGGCGCTTCCAGCTCAACATCCCCGCCACCGTGCGCCACGACGCCCTGACCCTCGACGGCCACTTCCAGAGTCGCGACGAACTCTCCCTCGCCGTCACCGAGGGCGACTCCGAACCACAAGATGTGGTCCTGGAGCCCAACGGCGATGCCTCACCCAGCTCGGACTGCGCCTCCATCGACGACTTTTTGGTGCGACCAATTTTCAATCAGGGCAATCAGAGCCTCCCCCCCGACGACTACCTGCTTCGTCATCCCGTCTTTTCTCTGCTCTGGGTCGGCGTCCTCCCCGAGCGCCGCGACGGAGCCCTCGTCTTCGTCGAACTCAACCGCCCCGGGCCCTCGATCCGACTGGACCAGACCGGTCACTTCGACCCCTCCGACAACGGCTTGACCGGTACCCTGTCGGTCAATATCCCCCCGCCTCCCGATCAGATCCTCATCGAGAGCGGCGACACCCGCTACGGCCTCGGCCACTTTTTGGTCATCGACGACAGCGATAGCGACGGTAATTTTAGCTGGAGTATCTCCGACGAACCGGTCATCGCCACCTCCCTGGAGGAGGGGCGCCCCGACGGCGCCCCCGACCACGGCGAGATCAATGGCTGGGGCAAGGCCCTCCTCTTTGTCGAGGACAGCCTCCAGGACCTGAGCTCGGCGATGCGTTTTCGCCTCCAGGGCATCGACGACGCCGAGGCCAACCGCAACTTTTACATCGTCGATGTCTTCTTTTATAACGAGGAGGTTGTCAGCCTTCGGTTGCCCCCTCGTCCCCAGGCGGAACAGCCCCTCCAACGACGCATCCCCATGGAGGTCACCGACCGCTTTCTCGAGACGAACTCCGTCCCAGTGCCTCGGCTCTTTCCCTATAATTGAGCGCGCATGCCGTCGACGTCCCCGGCCACAGCCCCTCCAACGCTCTTGATCGGGGCCATGATTGCCCTTCTTGTGGCGCTCTGGCCCGCCTGGGCTCACGCCGATCTCAGCGATCCCCCCTCGCTGGCCATTGCCGGCGACGCCTCCGTGATCCTCGACGCCCCGTCCTCCCTCGACCACGCTCAGCTCCAGCAAGCGATGCGCAAGGGCGCCCTCTCCTCCTTCGACGCCCACCAACCCCCCTGGCCACTTCGCGACCAGGAAGACCTCGTCGACACCATCACCTCCGACCCCCTCTATGACGGGACCCTGGAGCTCGCCCGCCAGTGGCGGGATATGGGCCTGCAGGCCTATCGCCGCGTCGACATGGAGGAGAGCACCAACGCCCTGGACCGCGCCCTTCAAAATTATCGCGACATCGGCCACGACCTCATCGCCCCCGACGAGATCGCCGAAATCCAGATGTATCTCGCTCTCTCCCACCTGGAGGAGGGCACCGACGTAGTCCGTCCTCTAGAGATCTTTCGAGACATGATCCGAAAGGCCCCGCAGCGCCGCATCCAGAGCGGCTACTACCCGGACTTCATCGTCCAGTATTACGACAACGCCCGGCGCACCCTCATCGACCAGCTTCGCCGCCAGGGGCCTCCCGACGACCAGGCCCTTCGCGTCGGCCAGCGCCTCTCCGTCGATTATGTCCTCTTTCTCTATGCCCTGCCTCCCGATGGCGACGCCGATCCGGAAGCCCTGCTTTCGGCCCACGCCTTTCTCTTCGACGTCGATGAGGCCTCCTGGGTAGCCGACGAGTCCATCGCCCTCGACGACCTCGACGAGGAGACACTGGCCCGCGCCCAGTCGCGCCTGGCCAGTCGTCTCCAGGCCTACCTCTACCACCAGCATCTGGAGCCTCTGCCCGCCGACGACGCCGTTGCCGCCTCCCCCGGCACCAGCCGCCTGGCCCTCCACCTGCAGATGTCCTACGGCTCCTTTTTTCAGGTCTCTTCTCCACTGGAGGACCCCTTTGGCAACCTGGGTATCTCCATTGGCGCCTCCTGGGCGCTCACCGAGGAATTCGAGTGGATCACCCACCTGTCGGTAACCCGATCGATGCGCGACTTCTCGGGACTGCTGCGCCACAACTTCACCGCCCTGCGCCTCTTTGGCGGCGGCGAGTTGGGCCGCTCCTTCGGCCCCCTGCGCATCGCCTTTGGCACGGGCCTGGAATTTGCCTCCACCGGGCCCATTTCGGTCTTCACCGATCGGAGCTGCATCCCCGACCCAGACCGCTTATGCCCTGGTGGAGCGGGCACCGAGACCTTTGATGGCTCCGGGTTCTACTGGGGCATCGGCATAAGGCCCCGTATTAGCCTCGCCCTGGCCGATTCTTTTGAGTTGTCCACCACCGTCGCCGGCGCCTATTATCTGGCTGCCCCTCAGGACGATCTGGACCTCAACTTCCCGCTCAGTGTCGACCTCGGCCTTAAA
>CAYQBU010000046.1:0-23655 GCA_964415785.1 uncultured Bradymonadales bacterium | reverse complement strand
ACTCCCCCTCGTTGGTCAACGAGATGCTCCGGGTCGTGCGCTGGAGAAGGCGCACCCCCAGACTCTCCTCCAGCGAACTCAGCTGCTTACTCACCGCCGAGGGACCCACCGAGAGGGAGCGGGCCGCCGCGGCCAGGCTTCCGCTCTCGACGATGGCCACAAAGATTTTCATCGCTTTCAGGGTCATCTCACCGGCTCCTGATTCATTCCTATATGGAACGAGTCCAATGACCAAAAACGCTATTCTCAGCGTCGGCACAGGTGGTTAATGTTCCCATCGAAGTCGGCCATGAAGCCGAAATAGATGTTGCACCACCAGGAAAGATACCATGTCCAACCCCATATTTTTATCGCTATTCGCCGTGCTCATCCCCTTATTTGTCGCCATGTCTCCCCTGACGGTGGTCCCCCTCTTTGTGAGCCTCGTCGAGGGCAAGAGCATCGAAGAGGCCCGAAGCCTGGCGCTCAAGGCCGTCTGGACCGTGCTGGGCCTGGCGGTGGTCATCATCTTCGGGGGCCAGGCGGTCTTTAAATTCCTCAATATCACCGTCGACGACCTTCGAATCGGCGGCGGATTGATCCTGCTCATCATTGCCGTTTACGACCTGGTCTTCTCCCAGAGCTCTCGTAAAGAAGAGGCCCTGAGCGCCGATCTGGGGATCGTCCCCATCGGCACGCCCCTGATCTTCGGGCCAGCGACGATGGCGGCGTCCGTGACCCTGGCCGACATCCATGGCCAATTTCTGGTCCTCACTGGATTGCTCATCAACCTCGCCGTAGTGGGGCTTCTCCTCTACTACCAGGATGTGATCACCAAGTGGGTCCACCCCGGCGTCTCGCGGGCCTTCGGCAAGGTCATGTCCCTGCTCCTGGCGGCGATTGCCGTGGCCATGATCCGCACGGGCATAAGCAACGTGATCCATCTATAGCCCGGATTATTCACGGCTCGCCCACTGCTCCTCAAAAAGCAACGCCGAGGGCCGTATGGAATGCGGGGAACAGGGTATCGTTTCCCATGTCGTCGACGCCGTAGTTGATATATTGAATCCCGGCGCCGCCGGAGAGCACAACACGCTCCTGGAGGATCCACGTATAGCCCACGAGGCCGCTGGCGTACCCACCGAAGGAGCGAGCTGTATTGGCGGAATCGGCCGCGGTGACCATGGCCCCCACGCCTCTTAGTCCGATCCACAGACCATCGATCGCATCGCCGAACGGGTAGTAGCGCACTCCCAATTCGCCGCCATACCCCCGATAGGATTCGTCCTCAGGAGTCGAAACTCCATCGAAAAGTCTCAAATGCGGTCCGGCGTAGAGCGTCCAGCGATCGGCGAGGCGCCGCTCGATTTGGACGTGGACAAAGCCCAGTGCCGTGGTCACGGGATCGACGACCACCGTCCAGTTGGCGTCACTCCCGTTCTTGTCCACTGCTCCCTTCTGGGAGGCCTCTTCCATGTCCACACTGTCTGGCTCCTCGACGCCCAATTCCTCGACGGCAGACTTCCACTCGGCCCGCCGCGTTCGGCTGCACAGCGAAGCGACCAGTCGATCATCATGACGATCGGCATAGACGAGATAGGATTGACCCGGTTGAAAGGAGACGCCACAGGCCGCGCCAGACGAGGCCGTCCACACCTCCAGGTGATCCGTGTCCAGGCCCTTCCATCGGTGATCGACGCGTATCTCGACCCGCAGGCTGCGATGCGATGCCTCCACCGCCTCCACTTCCCCGAAAAAAACGGCCTCCGCCGCTTCCAGCGCCTCCTCTGGCGGCGGCGGCCGCATGCACGAACAGGCGTGCGCTTCGCCTGCAACCATCACCGCGCTCAGCCCGTAAAAGAGCAACAAACACGCAACGCCGACCGGCCATAACGCCAGGGGGCGGCCCTGGCTTCTTCCATGATGCACAATATGCTCCTCAAGTCTGTGATTCCGAACTGGGGCCATCCACTCCCGATCAACTCTCCATACATTCCCTCACTCGCTCTTGCGACCACTCCGACATCCATTGGGGGGCTTCTGCTTCGGCTCTGGCGCGAAGATCTTCGCAATTGTCGAAGTCCTCATCACCAGCGGCCTCCTCCTCACTGGTCCTTTCCTCCGATGCTTCAAGCGTCTCCGATGGCTGGGCATCGGCGACCTCTTCACCACCGCCAAAACAGGCCGCGCTCATTCCCAGCACAACAGCCATGGCAACCAGGCGAGTATCTGCATATTTGTGCTTCATGATGGTCCTCGGAAGTGGATTGTCGGCACGTCTTTCATAGTCTCTAAAATCTCGATATTTCGCCATGGGAGCGCAGCGCCCGAGTCCCCCTGGGGTGCAGAGAGGACATGCCCCGGGAGTGAGATCCACGAGTATCCCCCAGGGGATCTGAATTCAGAACAATACGATCCGCCCCCCAGCTCAGCGCTCCCGAAACCTCGGTGTCGTAAATTGATCGGGGCGCCGCCCCCCCAGACGCCGCATCAACGGCCCAATGATCCGCAGGGAGATCACCACCGTCATCCGGGTTGGAGTTCGGACGCGCGCCAAACCACTGGCGCCGTCTCTCCACCCGACTTATAATGGTGATTTTACACCTCCATATTATTCCGGAATCGAGCCATGCGCCTACTCCCGTTCCTGCATATTGCGGCCTCTCTCGCGCTCCTCTTCCACGGCGGTTGCACCGCCTCCTCGCCGAGTGTGGCGAGCGACTCCCCAGCGCCGGACGCAGACGATAGTGCTGCTGTCGAGGGATTTATCTCAGTGGATTCCGGCTTTGCCCACGGCTGCGCCCTCCATAGCTCGGGGCAAGTCCTGTGCTGGGGCCATAACGAACAGGGTCAAGTAGGTACTGAGGAAGGACATTTGCACCACACCCCAACCCGAGTGACGGGCATCACGGACGCTGCGGTTCTCGCCGTTGGAGGCAATCACAATTGTGTCCTCCACCGCTCTGGAGAGGTCTCTTGCTGGGGGGTCCACCATCGCACGGGACACGGCACGGCCGACGACGACGGCACTTCCGCTGTGGGCAGCCCTCATCCCCGTCGAGTCCAGGCACCGGGGGGCGTCCACGTCCAGGAAGGACGCCATAACTCCTGGTGCCCCGGCGATGATATCCTACGAGACATCGTCGCCCTCGACGCCAGTAGCAACCACACCTGCGCCGTTCATGCCAAGGGACAGGTCCTTTGCTGGGGAGGCAATAACCGGGCTCAATCGGGTGGCGCCTCTCGCCGGTATCGAAACCTGCAGTGTCCCGTGCCTGTCGAGGGCATCTCTGACGCTGCAGAGGTCTTCGCCGGCGGAGCACAGACCTGCGCCGTGACCGACGACGGCGAGGTCATCTGCTGGGGCGGTGAGCGCACCACACCCTATAGCTGGCGCGACTTTGATGGCGGCCAGGGCGCCAACCGCTGGTCGGAGATGAACGTCCGACCCCAGTATGTGGACGCTGAGGAGATCCGCCTGGGCGACAAGATGTCCTGCGCCCGATGGGCCGATGGCACCACCCGCTGCGTTGAGGAGAGCTCCCGGGGCCAGGGCGACGAATTCCATCCCTCGAAAGACCACCTCCTGGCTTCCTCTCCCGGCCTGGAGACCTGCTTTCTCGACCCGTCTGGCGAGATGACCTGCCACAGCTACTTCAACCCCAAGAGCTATACCTATCCACCATGGGAGGAGGACTCTCCCATCCGAGCTATCACTGTTCCCGATGGGAGTGATACGACCACGATGGCGCCCGTATGTGCCCTCACGGAGGACCACCGGTTATACTGCGCTACGATCATGACCCAGGACAACCTGCCCTCGGCTGCGAAATGGGAGGAAGTCACCCTGGAATCCCTCGATGCGCCGCCTCCTGTCGAGGACCAACAACCACGAGACGCCCAGGCCGACTCGTCTCAGAAAAACTGTCCCCAGGAGCTGGTTCTGGGCGATCCGGAGTGGCCCAACCACCTGCACTTTGAACGCGGTGGACTGTCGCGAACCATCTACTTCGAGGAGGTGCTCGCCGAATACCATGACGGACTGGGTCACGACCCTACCAGCCTTTTTGTGGCATTTCCGACCTTGCGCGTTGACACCTCTTCCGGTGACACCCCACGTACCGACGGTTGGGACTCGGCGGTTGTCTCTGCTCCGCTATATGACGCCGGAGAATCGGCGACCATGCACTTTCACTACAACAACCCGAGCCCACAACTTGACTGCTTCTATATCCCGCCCACTCGGTTCGGAAGCCTGACCTTCGAGGAGTCCCACCCACCGACCTCCGAGAACCCGGAAAGGGGACGCGTGGCCGCCACCTTCGAGACCACCATTGGCGGCGATGAAAGCGGCCGCCTCACCGGCGCCTTCGTCACGGACAACGTCTTTCTCGATCGCACCTTCCCCGTGGACCGGGACACCAATATCTCCAAGGGCTATCCCCCACCGGGCAGTGACGCCGAGACCGAAGAACTGGCCGGCACCATCGGTCGCGCCCTCTACCGTGAACAAGACGACCAACTCACCATCGAATTTGGCGAAGAGGGTATGCTCCACGGCCGAACCATCACCAATTTCACCGGTGAGCCAGGGATCTATTTGACCGCCGTTCGAAATACCTATCGCTTCCATATCGACACCGTCGAAGAGGATCGCATCGCCGGCACCATGGACACCTTTATCGACCTCCCGGACCAATCCTCCTTCTCTGAAGAAGAGCTAAATTCCATGGAAACCGCACCGAACAGCCCGGTCTCCATGCGCTTTGACCTACCCCTTCTGCGCGTCCAACCCCCGCCGGCCCTCCACCTCCAGGACGACCAGATCTGACGATCCCCCATGATATCAGCCGTCACAGCCCCTTCCGGGCACCGGCGGCTCAATCGCTATCGATTCAGCGCTCCCGAAACTTCGGCGGCGTAAATTGATCGGGGCGCCGCCCCTTGAGTTGGGCATAAAACGCCTGGAGTTCTTCCAGGACCTCCTCTTTGGGCCGCGAGGAATCGATCACCGGACCCAGCCCGCCCTCTCTTTTTTCCCAGTCCACGTAGCCGCAAACGATGGGAACACCGGCACTGCGGGCGATGTGGTAGAATCCGGATTTCCAATACTCTCCCTTCGAACGCGTCCCCTCGGGCGCAATGCCAAGCGCCATGCGATCCGACGCCTTTATGGCCTCGGCGACCTGGTCGACAAAATTAGTGGACCGACTGCGGTCCACGGCGATGCCCCCCAGACGCCGCATCAACGGCCCCATGGGCCCTCGAAAGAGGCTATCCTTTCCCACCCAATAAAACTCCATGTCCACCGTGACGGCGATGGCCATCGTGATTTGGACGGTCCAGCCCCTGGCCTTGAGATAGGCGGCGGCGAGTCTCTTTGTCAGCATGAACAGCAGCCTCGGGAATCCAAATCGGATGATGCTTCAATACCGGCGATGATCGATACGACGACTGCTATCATATGTCCACAAAGCTCACCATCCGAGTCGTCCCAACCGCAGGAGCGTCGACGGACCGCGATAGGCCTGGAGACCGGGGGCCCCAACTGGCCACCGCGACCGCCACCCAATCCGCCCCCATCCCGTGCTCGAGAATCTCCCCACACGCAGGAAACCCGAACTCACTTCCATCTTCTGGACATATCGAGGAGAGTGCTCGTACAACCTCTCCGAATATCGAGCAGTCACCGATAGCGACCGCCATTCCAATCTCCTTCACAAGGCTGTGTCCATGCACCAGGGAACTTCCATTGTGCCTCTCGCTTGTCTCGCCATCCTCGGTCTTTCAGCCCTGGGATGTTCCACCGGCGATTCATCCACCGATGATGCCCCGCCCCAGGAAAAGATCGCCGATGACCCACCGGAGGTCATCGGACCGCCGCCTCAAGAGGAGACGAGCGACGAGTTGGAGTCTGCCACCGAGTGGAGCGCGGAGTTTGGCCTCCTGGAAAACGAACAATACGAGATCCGACTCATCGCCGACGGTGAGACCGTCAAGCGCCTCCAGCGCTACGAGGAGGGCGGTCGGATGCCCGAGAGCTACGAGTTTTTCACCACCACTTACTGCGGCGAACCGACCCTGGTGCTGATCACCGCTACTGTCCTCTCAACCGGCATCTCCGGGGGGACCCTCTACGAAAATATAATCTTTCATAGAGACGACCATCACGTCCTGGCCACCATTGTCGGCGGCGTCGTCCGCGACCGCGAAGACGGCTCCTATATCTCCAATAGCCAGCCCGACATCGAAGAGCAATTGAGTCAGGGCACCATGGAGTGTTCCGACGAGGATTGATCGACGAGGCCGGATCGACGAAAAGGACAGACCCACTCATTCCCACAGTATCCACCACCCATCGTAGTACGATTGGCAGGCGTCCAGATAGGGTCCTGTCTCATTTCTGCAGGGTACGGACGCTTCATCAATATCTCGATCCCAGTAGTAATCGCGCCACCGGTCCATATCTGAACAGCTCTGTTGGTAAAGACATATATTTAAGGGTTCTCGAACCTCAAGGCAGTCCCTTGGAGCGCCGTGATAGCCCACGTTGTGCCAGCAGTTGGTCAGGCAGCGCTCTTTTTCTTCTGCGGTATAGTGGCCACATCGAAAGTCCGCCTCACAACGAAATTGACAAAACCGGTGGCCCTCGCGGTCCCAATATACGGTGTCGATGCGTTCGAGGACGAAGGTTCCGCTATATCCGCCCGACCCGCGGCCGGTCTCAATGGTCGTCTCGAACGTGCCATGGTGGGAACCCGTGAAACGCAGCTCGTGCTCGCTCGAACCACCAGGTTCGGCAGTATCCATATAGTTGAAATGCACTCGAGTAGTGTCCGGGTCGATCTGTTCGTAGCTCCAATTATCATTACTGAGGGGGACCACCTTAAACCCCTCTCTGAATACGACCCGTGGAGTTGAAAACCGATAGGTAATGGTCTCACCGATCTCGATATTGGTGGGGAAGCCATCCTTGTCGGTGATCGTCTGCAGAATCTGGTAGCCCTCGATGGACTCCGGCCGCTCACGCGTATCTTCGTCCGTACACCCGGCCAGCGAGACCACGAGCATCGCGGAGAAAAATAGCGTCGAAATTAATATCAATCCATGGGGATGTCTATTCATTTTGGATTCCTGCCTTATCTGTTGTGATGTGGCGTTCTAACTGCCCAGTGGCGAGTCCCCAGAGGTCGACCCTCAAGAGATCAGCAGCTACCCACGGTGCCACCGTTTTGCACACATACTTGCTCAAATTCGGGGAGGTTACTGTACAAGACCATCGTCCAATCCGGCCCGTTACAGCACTGAACCGCGTTTGTCCTGTTGCACGGTTCGTAGGAGAAAGGCCGGGGTTCGCAGAGTTGACCCTGCAGGTCCGTGCACTCGGCCTCAGAGCGGCCCTCGGAGCACAGGTGCACCGTGTCATCTTGATGTTCGCAGTTGCATACCATGTCGCCGCCACCCCCACCGCCAGAGCGCTCAAGGGAGTTGGGACCGGGCACAAGATTCCCGTTGCGCAAGTACTCCGCTCTCACCTCCATGAAATTCGATTCAAAGTCATCCAGACAGGTATCGAGGTCGTTATAGGTTCCGATATGGGACCAATCACTCGGAATGCTATCACCGGCTTCGCGACAACCTACGGTGGCACCGCCGAGTTCTATCTTTCCCGCCATCACAGTATTATTGCTGAACTCGCCGCCCGTATCACCGAAGGCCGCCGTCAGGATAGCGAGCCCGACGAGCCCGAGGATGAACAAAAGGGTCTTGAGGGATTTCAAGAGATGGTATCGAAACATAAGGTCTCTCCTCGCGTGTATTAAACTTATTTTTGGCCAAGACCCGGCGGGCAACGCCCCCCGCCGGATCCGCAATCGATTGATTACCTCGGTGGCGAGCAGGAGAGTCTGGGCCCGGTATTACTGAGCTCTGCACCGGTCAACCCGGAGTTCGCCCCCGAGAGGGTTCCCTGGCCTTGTGGGCGGGTTGCTCCCGTGTCCATGGACCAGCCGGAGGGGATATGGGGCATTTTGAATTCAAACCCCTGGACTTCGATCGGCTCGCTGACATCGCCATCGACGGGCGCACGACACTCCAGACTTCCGCTGCACCGCTGGGCATATTGGCTCTCATGGAGGATACCCAGCGCCCCCTCATATTCGGGGTAGCCGAAATACCACTTGTCGACGAACTCTCCGATCGAGCCGTAGACAGAGGTGGGAATCGCTCCGTGTTCAAGATGAGAGCTGCAGGCTGCGGCGCAATTGCCTATGATGCTCTCCGCCACCGTAGAATCATCGCAGGTGACACAATCACAGGCGTCGAGACAGCGCGGATCGCAGCCTGCAAAGTCGGCCTCTGGATTGCTCGCGCAAAGCATGTCTACGATGTCTCCATTGGCGAGCCCGCCGGCGTCAAACCGGTCCGGCAAGATCTTATAGACGACGTCGTCGATCTCCCAGTAGATCATCTCCAGAGGCCCCCCGGAGACCTCGAAGGTCAGCACCGCCCGATCGGCGCCGAGCATCTCGTAGTGGTAGTCCTCGATGATGGGCTCGTTTCCGGTGGACGTCGGCTCCGGCATCGGTCCATCGTGAACCTCGGCATTGGGAAAAATCATCGCCGTGCCGGGGATTTGATAGCCCTCACCTCCGCCCGATCCTGAGGAGTCCTCTCCACCACAGGCCGATACGAAAAGGGGAAATGTCGCCAGAATACAGAGATAGCTAAGTGATCGCATTACGTCTCCTTGGATATAGCCTGGATTATTCACGACTCGCCTACTGCGGCTCATCAGAGCCCAGATGCCTGTATCTCGCTCCGCGACGATGCTCTGCATCGGCTGTGGGGCTCGATTTTGGCCTCTGAACTCTGATTTTGCCTCGTCACGACGTCTCATGAATAATCCGGGTTGGGGGCCGCTCGACAGGCGGCGTTGTTGCTCAATTGGAGTAGAGCACCCCACAAGGAGGACGTATATAATCCGATCGGGTTATATGGCCGGGAGCCGAAGTGAGTGACATGGGGAGACGTTCAAAAACTGATCCCCAACTGGATTGCACCGGCTTGAAAGTCTGCCATATCACCGATGCTCGGAATGTAGATTCCCCCGCTAATCTGAGAAGTCTGAATCATCGGCAAAATTCGACTCAAAGTACCCGCCGATCGGAGTTCAAATCCCAGTCCCGCAAAAGCGGAGGGTTTGCCCGACGTATCTCGCTCCGTCGGTACCTTGGAGGCTTCCATGCACTCCCCGTAATCCATCCGTTCTTCATCCTCACAGGTCGCGTACATCCCGGACGACCCGTGAATAAAAGTCCAGCCCACTTCTGCGAAACCGAATACCTTATAGGTCTCGGCCACATAGTACTTAATCCCACCGTGAACCGGCAAAAAAGAGGTCCTATAATAGGGCCCAAATTCATTGGGAGCGACTGATCCGGTGGTTCCGGGGGGAAGCCCCGAAATGCCATGGAGCCACCCGCTACGTCCGGTGACTGCCAGGTAATCCTCGAGATAGTATTCGATAGTGACCAGGCCTCCCACGGCACCTATGTCGGTCGTTGGAGCTACCGTGAAATCGAGCGCAACACGGATCTCTTCGGCACGCCCTTCCCTGCCGTCCTCTGTCTCTTCCCCCATTTCCTCTGTCTCCTCGATTTCCGACTCCGCCGGCTCCACCACGGGGTCGCGTTCCGATGGCCTGTCGACCTCCTCGGGAAGCGGCTTAGCGGCCGATGTCCAGGTACAGCGCAATCGATCCATGGATTGCACGGCGTCGCGAGCACTCCGGGCATCTCCATCGGCGATATGGCCCTCGGCGCGTCGATAGAATTGGCGGCAACTATCGGATTCGAAGACCAACTCATCATCTGCCACATCGGGGCTCGGCAAGACTTCGGAGTCCCCATCGCCCTCGCAGTCCTCCTCGATTGCGACGCTCAACTGCAACCGGGCCTGTTCTAACTCTCCGGCCATCAGGTAATTGCGGGCATCACCGAAAAGTGAAACGCAGACCTCGTCGACGACGCCATCAGATGGCGTGGCGGCGAAACCCACGGTCGGTGTGAGAAGTGCCAGGGCGCAGAGGCCGAGGAAGATTGTGAGGTATTGCTGGGGAGGTGGTGCGTTCATCTCTTGTGCTCTCCGCAAGGACTGCCATCGCGACCAGGAGTAGACGCGAAGTCGATTGGATAGATGGGTGGCAAGTGACGACATCGATGAGCCAAACGCGTGGGATGCGCCCAACTCGTCAAGTAGAGCAGCCCCTCTCCCCAAGGGATATAATACGATCGGGTTATATCGCGTCTTACAGCCTTCTCTGCACAGCAATCTGACCGCACTCGCGAGCTCCTGGCTCTTCGACCGACCCCTCAGGCACTTCACCCCAAGATTGCTTCTTCGCTGTCCCCCAAGGGCGTACGCCAGGGCGGCCCGCCGACACGACGTTGGTACTCTCGACGCGGCCCGGGCGACGAGGTCGAAGCTGTTGCAATGAGGCGATGCCGTAGCATCGTCGAGTGCAGACGAGATGGAGAACGTCGATCAGGACCGGCATCAACGAGTCAAAATCACTGGAGCTGAGTACCAGCGCTCGACAGACTTCCACCACTGATCGCGGCCGTGGGCAGGGCCGGTGAAAAAGAGCGCGGTTTTACCAGATCAGATTTGAGCCCCAGCAATACAGAGCGTTCGAGGTGTTGACGGCGCAGGTATAGCTGACGCTTCCTCGCAAGGCATCGACTTGCGACCAGGGGCCCTTCTCGGCTCCGACCTCAGTGGGAGTATGGCGGTCATCCTGGGTACCATCTCCGATCTGACGGTCCCGGTTGTGACCCCAGCACCAGAGCGAACCATCCTCTTTGATGGCACACTTATGGGCCCCACCGACGGTAACCTGAGCCCAATCGGAGGCCCCGGTGCTCTCCTGGATCGGCTGGTTTCGGTTATCTGTATCTCCCGTGCCCAATTGGCCGTAGCTATTGTCGCCCCAACACCAGAGGGACCCGTCGGTTTTGAGGCCACAGCTATGTTTTGAGCCCACGGCGACCTGTTCCCAGTCCGAGGACAGGGTGGCCTCTCTGGTCGGCGTATCGGCATGGCCTGACATCCCCGTGCCCAATTGTCCATATACGTTTGCTCCCCAGCACCACAGAGAGCCCTCCTCCTTGATGGCACAGGCGTGCAAGTCTGCGAGCTCTACGTCTCTCCAGGCGTCCGCGTCGATTCGGGTCGGCGAGTGCTGGTCACCTGGCTCACCCGTCCCCAGGTGGCCGGTGATCGAGTTCGCGCCCCAACAATAAAGACCGGAGCTCTCCTTGATGCCACAGGTATAGGGGGTGAAGCTAGATGTGCTCGTCGATACTTTGGCCCAATGACTCGAATTGGAGGACTCCTGAACCGGGCGGTTTTGATCCGTGGTAGAACCCGTCCCCAATTGTCCTCTTTGATTATTGCCCCAACACCAGAGCGTTCCGTCGGTTTTGATGGCACAGCTATAACGGGTTCCGCCACGTACTTGAGCCCAGCCCTGTGACCCCGCTACCTGAGTAGGCGTCTCTTCCATAAATTCGTCCGATCCAATGCCCACCTGCCCATCCCTATTGGCGCCCCAACACCACAGAGAGCCATCATTTTTGATCCCACATTGGTGAGTGCTACCGGCGGCGACGGAGACCCAGTCCGAGGCTTTACTTACTTCCTGCTTGAAGGGTCCATCCGTGCCGCCGCTATTATTCTGGTTGTTCTCGTCCACCCCATTTCCACCACCGCCATTTCCTCCACCGCCATTCCCACCACCGCCATCGCCATGATTATACTGATCTATATTGGCTCCCTGCTGGTCCCCATCGGATTCACCACACCCCGAAAGGCTCACCAGGAGAACGATCGCAAGGCTACCCAAAAGAGCGAAAAAGCGATTCATTTTCTATCCCTTGTTTCCGGAAGTTTAAAACCAACTTCAGTCCTTCAAAACCCTCAATGGCACTTCAAACCCGATGCGGCCTCACCAGAGAGAACGACTTGGAGCTTCATCCCGAACTCAGGCTCTTCCGAAACATCTGTTCCAGACGAGTACCAAATAACTCCATCTATGTGCTGAACGCATACAGATCACTCAACTCACCAAGTAGAGCATCCCCCCAACAAAAAACACATAACCCGATCGGGTTATATTTCTGCCCGTCGGACTGTGGTCTTATGTCTGCTCCAGGATCGTCGAATGAGCAGGCCGAACAGATTTCACGACGTCTCATGAATAATCCTGGCTACTGCGGCTCATCAGAGCCGAGATACCGGTTTCTCACCACGGAGTACCTCCCATGTTTAAATTTCGTTCCTATCTTGTGCTGGCCCTCATTTCGATCTGGATGATGTCAGGGTGTGGCGACGAAGATGGAGGCAGCACAGACTCCGGTACCCAGGGGGAAACCGGGGCTGCCACCTTCTACGTCGACTTCAATCAATGTGGCCAGGAATCCCTCGACTTTTGCGTCAACCTCGATGGAAAGCGCAGTTGCTCCAGTCCCCAGACTTCACCTCCCACCGACTGCACGAGCAGCGCCGGAGCGTTCTTCCAAAATTTAGCCGTCGGCTCCCATGGCTATTCGGCCACCGTCGAAGCGGGCAACGTCGACCAATCGTGGTCTGGCTCGGTGACCGTTCGAGCCGGCGAATGCGAAGTCGTCCAGCTGCGCTGCAACTGATCGGTGCTCAGGCTGCCATCTCGTCGTCGACCTCTCGGGGCCACACGTGGGCTCGCTCACTGGCGGGTCAACCAAAAGTTGCATTTGTAGAATTCACCCCACTTCGAATATGATCGGGAGACTCGTTGACACTTGCCTTTAATCCCCCTGGGACTCATGTCCTCTACCGTACCCAATGCGACCCGACTGAAGCGCGATGTCGAGGATCTATTGACCTGCCCGATCAACGACATCGACGACATCTACGAGCAGGCCCTGGATCTCTTCGAGCGCTATACGGCGCCCGGCTGGTATGGTTCTTTTCGTTCTGCGAATGTGGACGGAAGGCTTTACTACGATGGACTGCTTCAGCGTGCCGGGGGACGGAAACTCAAGGATGTAGCGGCCATCCAGGAGATCGACGGGAGCCCGATCCTCGATGGGCCGTCGTTGAAAATCGCCAGCCCTCGACCTGACGATATCAATCGATTCAAAGCCATCGATATGCGAGGGCCCGAGTTTGAGAATACACCTATCAAAAGGCATTTTCTCGACCCCTACGGCTTTCACAGCTGCTTTCGGATCATGACCTATCGGGAGCGACGCTTCACGGGCTGGATTGGCACCTTCCGAAGCGGCGACGAGCCGGTCTTCGACGACGATTTTGCTCGACCATTTCAGGAGTTGAGCAACGCTTTTAAGGTCGTCTTTTCCACGGCCGAGCAATTGCACAGCCGGGATATATGGGGTGAAGAGAAATTTGCCATCTTTACGGCCCGGGGCAAACTGGACTTTGCCTCCTCTGATCTTCGAGACTCCCTAAAGAAAAACCACCTGCGGCGACTCGGTGAGATCGTGCGAAACCTCGACGCCGGTGACGTCTCTCAATGCGTGCGCCTCGTCGACGGCATCGAGGTGCGACTGTCGCGCCTCGAGGGGCAGGGGCTATTTCGCTACCTCGCCCAATTCGTGAATCCCACGCCCGTGCTCTACGATCCGCTCACCCCCCTTACAAAGACTCAGCGCGAGGTCGCCCTCCTGGCCGCCCAGGGCTTGAGCAACCCCGAGATCGCCGATCAGACCGGTCGCAGCACAAATACAATCAAGGTCCACCTCCGACATATCTACGAGCGCCTCGATATCTCGAGGCGCCTAGAACTGACGGAGCTGCTGAGTTGAGCTTGTCGGCACTCTAGGAGCCTGTTGCGTATAGCGGACCGAGTCCTCGCCGAGACTCCCCGGCCGCCCGGTCAACGGAGCGAATCGGTACTCCATCCCAGCGATACCATGGCCAAAGATGAGGAAGGTGAGCATTGACCCGCACGGTCAATCGAATTACATCACCACCCCTCTAACGGAGATATAGTATGACCACATCGACCATCGAACCCGCCAAATCAGGCCGCTCGAAATGCGGCACCTGTAAAAAGAAGATCGAAAAAGGGGCGTTGCGCTTCGGAGAGTACAACGACCGCTACGAGAGCTACCGCTGGTATCATCTCGTATGCGGTGCCGCCCTGGACGCCAGAGACTTCGTGGAAGCCGCCGAGGAATCGGAGCACGACGTCGGAGACATCGACGCCATTTTGGAAGAGTCCAAAATGGTGGGTAAGGGCACCAAGACCCCACGGGTCGAACCGGCGTCGAGCGCCCGCTCGAAATGCGTCGTCTGCAAGGAAAAAATCAAGCCCAAAGGCGTCCTTCGCGGCGTGCTCTACTACGAAGTCGACGTCGACTCCTGGCGCAAGGGCAATACCCACGTCGGCTGCATGTCCGAGGTCGCAGAGATGGACCGCGACGACCTTATCGACGAGATCTTGGAAAATTCGCTCATCGATGAAGACCAGCGCCAGGAAGTGATCGCAGAGATCTGATCCAGGCCCTGGCGGCGACGCCGGCGGGTTCACCCCGCCGGTGGATCGGACTAATCAACAGCCCCCATCCAACTAACTACTCATCACAATAAAATCATCGCCCGGTTCGACGCTCAACGTTCGCTGACCTGGAGGATTGAGATTCCCCGGAAAGCCGAGGAGTATCTCACCTTCTTTGCGCACCCGTGAGGCGAGTTGGCGAAACGTATAGTCCCCCCGTTTGAGGCCATATCTCTGAGCGGGGTGGAAGTCGATCTTGGCTCCTTCGACGGAGAATAGATCATCCAACACACTCTTGAGTTCGCGATGGGCCGCGATCTGTGCCAGGAGATTGCTCAACAATAGAGAGCTAACGATGACCTCCCCGGGGCGATCGCCCAAAAGCTCCCGATTGCGGGCGTCGGCGAGTTCGATGATCACCTGGGGCGACGCTTGGACATCATCGAGAATCTCTCGAAGCAATAGATAGCCCACAATGGTGCGGGCGTCGGCTTCCCCTCCGCTTTCCAGGCGGTCGCTGCTGATCAAGGTGATATTATCATACTCCCCGGGAGACACTTCGCGGAGGCGGTGGCGCACCGTAAAGTCGGCGTCGATATGTCGGATGAGCTGATCCTCTGGATCCAGTCCATAGTCATCCATTCGCTTCTTTCGCTCCGCGACCCCCAGCGTGGAGACCACCGTGATCTGGCCGTCATCGGCGCCATATTTTTTTAATTCTTCGAGCAAAGAGAGCAGTTTTTCGCTCCAACCCAGGATCAAGATTTTGCGCCACTCCCGATCTGGCCGGCCCTGGACAGACCCCTTCGATGGCATCGACCAGTCTTCGTCATCCGCCTCTGAGTTACCGCGGACCAGCACCACCAGCCGATCGTCGTCGGCGATAGGGAAGTCGGGCGAAGCGGCGAGGTGAGATACGAACTGATCTCCTGTCGGCCGCACCACTCCCAGGAGAATCTCATCATCCAGGCTCTGTTGAACCTCGTCGATGGTCAGTCCCCTCATCTCCGGAGTGGGACGAATTTGCAGGGGATCCACCGATCTAGAGGTTAATAGCTCGTGATAGACCCGGGTCAGGCCGGGCTGTCTCAGTGAATGGGCGATGAGGCGACTGATCACCTGATCTCCGGCAACGACCTCCAGAGGGCCTCGATAAGCCCGACGAGCCACGGGAACCTTTCGCACATCCTGGACTTCCGCCACCACCAGTGGAAGTGAGTCCTCCAGCTCCTTCGTCAATCCGTCCAGCGATAAAAGGGTCTTGACGGTCTGGATATCGGAGGTGATCAACTCCTGTGTATCAAAGACCTGGGTGGGCAAGATGATCGCCGCCGCATTGAGGGAGGCCACCCTTTGCAAGGCCTGCGTATTCAGAGCCGAGCCCGAGCGCAGCACGATATCACTACTTCGACCACGGAGATTGGGCTCCAGGCGCAATTCATGGGACAGCTCAGCGCTGACGTCTTCGGCGAGCACCGCCAATCCCTTCTTTTTTCGCCACATCCGAGCCCATCGCCCTTGATGGTCCGGTTGCGCCAAGAGCTTGGCGCTGATCGCCACGGTGCGATTTGTCCACCCGACGATGACAAAATGGTTGTGCATCGCCACCGGGGTCAGTCCTCGTTCCAGGTGACGCATAAAGCTGATCAGCCATCGGGTCAGGATCGCCACCACCGTCCCCAACACCAACACATAGCCACTCATGGTAAGGATCGTGGATACGACCCGTCTGAGCAGCCCCTCGTCATCGCCCAGATAACCGGGATCGCTGAGCCGCAAAAAGGCCCACCACACCGCCTCACCATAGGACTCGTCGGCCTCCGTACCGAGCACCACTGCCCCGGCCACCACAGAGATCACCACCAGTACCAACGCCATAAATAGAAGTTGATAATGAGCGCCTTTGACAAACTGGCGTTCCACGAAAAATTTAAATCGGTCGATGGGCCGAAGGGAAAACATCGAACTACTCTCCTCGATAAACTGAGTCCCCTCGATATTAGGCCACCTGTCCTCGGACTTACAGATGCGTCAAAGATCCCCCCCGCTCAATAGTCGTATACCAGATCTTGATTCGTTCCCCTCTCTCCATCAGGCCCCTTGCTGATGATTCTGAATTCTCTTTCACCCCTTACCTCATAGATATAGTCATGGCCCCAGGGATCCTTCGGGACCTCATCCATCAGGGGAGCATCCCCACCGGTCATCGCCTCCAGATTCTCCGGTAGCTCTCCCTGGTTTACATAGTATGTCTCGATCCGCTGAGTCAGCGCGCCTATCACCGCCATACTCCGCTCATAGGGTCCCGCTTGTTGCTCCGGTTGCTCTGCTTGGTCGGGAGCGAATTCGGACTCCACGACGTCGATGATCGCAGTGACCGAAATATCGTCTTCGACCTCCAGACCGAATTCCTCGTAGCCCTGTCGAACCTCGTCGAGGCTCATCTCTTCGAGGTCCATCTCTTCGCCGACGACGGCCTGAGCCATGCCGTAGACTTGCTCCACCGTTTTGCCATCCAGGGCCTCCAACATCTTCGCGGTATCGATCGCTTCTCCTGAATCTTGGGGTTGGAGCTCCCCGAATACGGCGGCCATCACGACGAAGTTGAGATCCAGGCGCTCTCTTTGCTCCAACCCTGCGCTGAGCTCTCGCCAGGATGCATCAAAGGCTTCCTCGTCGCTCCCATCAAAGGTCAGCGCCCCCTCATCTGACTCCTGCGCACTGTCCGTAGAATGGGACGAATCCGACACTGGCTCCCCGGCGTTCGTCGATTGGATGCCGATCCCAAACCCGAGACATAGCACAAGGCCATTGACCAGAAGCGCCACGTTGATATTTCGTCGAACGGTGTTCATTTCAGGCTCCCTATATCCCGGATTAGTCATCAGACTTCGTCATGGGCCCTGAGCGCGCCTGGCAGCGCGACGAGTTGGCCCTCGCTCTATCACGACACTTTCCGACGTGTCTTCTGACCCGTCTCCGCCGCTTCGATGGTGACGAAGACGCCCAAGGTGGCGATATAGAGCAAGAATAAGACCACCGTGATCACCAGAAAGCCAAGGCTGAAAAATATCATCGAGAGCGGCTCGGCGGCCATTTCAGCCATCTCCTCAATGCCACCGGCGTGGTTGGCCACCAATCCGAGGATCACCGATGTGCCGATGAAGACGGCGCCCAGCCCGACGACAATAAAGACGTAGAGGTTGGAGTGGCGACCCAGCTGCGTCGAGCCCTTGAGGAGCGCCCGAAGGGTGGGCTCACCCCTCGCGGCCGCCAGGTACAGCGTGGGCAATAGATAGACAGCGGCGAAGAGTCCCGGAATGATACACAACATCAACCCGACGACGACGGCCACGTAATACAAAACGGCGATCAGGACGGCGTCTTCCAGGTGGTTGGAGGCCACCGTCCAGGCTTCCCCGAACGTTTTGGGCCCCTCAGCCTCGCCCAGCAGATAGGCCCGGCCCACGGGTAGCGACAGGGTGAATAAGGCAATCGCCACCGCATGGCATCCGAACTCCACCAGGAGCACCGCAAGCTCCATATCAAAGGAGAAGGGCTGCAGCAGGTCATAGCCCTGGGTGATCTTCCACAGCACGGGCATGCTCATCACCAATACGATGGCCACCCACACAAAGATCAAGACATGACCGCTCTGCTCCAATAGCGCCCGAGTATTGTCCACAAATTCGTCGACGCCGGCCTCGGCGGCCTCGGCGGCCTCCGCTTGCTCTTCCTGCTGCGGCGTATCGACAACACCGTCCGCTCCTGGCGGTTCGCTTTGGACCGACAAATCAGAAGGGGCCGAGGGCTTGTCCTGGTCTTTCGACATCATCTACTCCCCGTATCTAGAGATAGTGTCCCCGGCACGTTGCTCGGAGATATTTGGACGAGTGCTTATGGCGTAGTAACCACCACCATAGTGGCAATCGTCCTTGCGGTAAAAGGCATCGCCCCCACTTCACTAACCGACCCACCCGCCCAAACCACCAAGCCTCATCGAAGCCTCATGATTCTCCCCACCATCGTGGATAGGGGCCCGCCGCATACCTCACTGTCCCATCACTACGACGGACATTCGACTTTCCACCGCCGCCCCTATAAATTTGGGCTCTACTCTCTTCCCGAGGAGACCAAACTTTCCGCCCCCGCTCCTCCCCCCATTTGCACGATATAGGCTCCCTTGTGATGAACGTCTCCCAGTGGATTTGTCTCGCCTCTTCGATGACATTGAGTCTGATGGTGGTACTCCCCACGGCCTACGCCGGGAGCGACACCGAGAGCGATGAGCCCTGCACCGTACGGGCCATCGAAGGCGGGGTGGAGTGCATCGATAGCGACGGTAATCAGCAGTGGAAGACCCACCACCCGGCGCTGTGGTCCAGTACGCAATCCTATATCGCCGGTGATCAAGGCGCCCGCCCCATCGAGCCCATCACCATCGACGACACCGCCTTTTATGCCATCGCCCGCGACCTGCTAGAGGTCGACGTCGCCGACGGCGTCATTCAAAACCGGGTGCGTTTTCCCGACAATATCGGCGATCTAGTGGCCGCCTCCGACGGGATGCTCGATGTGGAGTTGGAGGCCGCGGCCACCGCTTTCTTGCAAGCCCTAAACCCGAGACCAGCCGGCGATGAAAGACCGGCGGTCGACGCCAGGCCAGCAGCCAGCGCCCCGCAACCCCGCGTTGTGAGCCACAATCCCGGAACTCCCGGACCGGCCCGAGAGACCCTGTCGATGGCCGACATCGTCGGCCCTGTGGCCACCGCCCAGGATGCGCATCGACTCCTCGCCAGCGCCGCCGGTGACTCCCAGGCCATCGAGCTCCTCCGTGGTGCCCAGCAAACGGACCCCACCAATCCCTTCCTGGCCCAGTTGATGGGCATGGTTCTCGAAGACAGTGGTGACGACGAAGCGGCCCTCCAGGCCTTCACCCGAGCCGCCAATAGCCCCGACGCCCCCTGGCAGGACCTGCTGCAACTATCAGGCCTCCTCGATGGATCCTCTCTCGCCCCCGAACAGGCCGACACCGCATTTCGTCTGGGCATGGAACAGATGCAATCGCTGGGCCTGGATGCCCAGAACCTGGCCGGACTCTTGCCCATGGTCACCACCGTCCTCGGCAATAACCAGGACCTGGCCGACATCTTGAGCGCCCTCGAAGCCGGCAATATCGACGAGGCCATCCGACTGGGCATGGTCATCGCCGAGAACCTCCCCGATGCAGCGACCTTCCAGGGCAAATGGCAGGCCATCGCCGACGAAAACGAGGCCGCCGCCTACGAGATTGTCGCTGAAAAACTCCAGGAGCTCGACTGCGTCCTTTTATTGCTGGCAGGGCTTTTAATCGGGCTGATTCTATTGGTCATTCTCGTGGGGATGCGCGCCGGAGTTTCACGAAAGCTCCGCATCCGCGACCTCCTGGCTCCCCTGGCCGTCTTCGTGGTGCTATTGGCCTTTCCCTACTACCTCAATACCCACGTGAGCGTCGCCGAGGAAATCGCCAGCCTGCCCATCGCAGACATTCAGTCCGGGTTCGACACGCCCGAGGGCCAGCAGTGGTTGATGTCCATGGCCGACGACCCCGCCGTCCAGGACCTCGTAGCGTCCCTATTTTCCAGCCCCCAGGAAGCCGAAGACGCCCCCGGCGCAGAGAGCCACCAGCGCGTCCCTCTATTGCGCCTGATGGTCGACGCCGCCTACATCGACGCCGAACAGGCCCAGTGGGATCTGCTGCGCAGCGGACAGATGCCCGATCTCATCGCCGCCCTCGCACTCCTCGACGCCAACGCCGCCGACTTCGATGGCTCCCAACGGATCTCCTCCAACGGCGTCAGCCTGGCCTACGCATTCTTGCCCCTGCTCTTCTTCATGCTCCTCGGCGCACTGGGCTATTTGCTCGGCCGCTTCGCCCCAGTTGTTGCCCGTCCCCTACTCCAAGGCCTCCCCGGAGGCTCCAAAACACTCGCCCCCCTCGGTGGACTGACCCTCGTCGCCATCGTGATCGCACTCGTCGCGGTGCTCGGCTTCGACACCATCGCCCAAACACTGGCCCTCCCCGAGCTCCAGACCCACCTCAAACTCGACGACGTCGACCATTTGCGATCAACGCCGTCGCGCACCTGGGCATGGATCACCCTGGCCACGGCCGCTGTCATCCACGGCGCTATCGTCGCCTGGGATATCTCGCGGTGACCTGTAGTGCTTTAATCTCTGCGTCGATCCCGCAGGTTGACGATCCTGCTCCGGCCTTTGAGCTCTGAACGATCCCTTTCACAGCCCCGGTATCAGGGTGCTCAGGAGGCCGCTTTCCCCCTGGCCTCCATTATCTCGCAACATGCCCACGACGACGGGAATCGTCAGCGCTACCCCGGCGAAGGCCAGCGCCCGGACCGCCTTTTTGTCCATCAGTCCGCCATTTCGCCATCCCCCCGTGGCCGTCGTCCACTGCGGCCGGGGTTCCATCACCGAGCCCTTCGACGGGGGGGCCGGGCGCTCCTGGAAGTGATCCTTGTCCACCTGGCGGGCATTGAAGCGCGTATAGAGCGAGGGAGAGACCTTGTGCATCGCTCCCAACATGCGTCCGGAGTGGCCCACATAGACCTCTTTTTCCGGTTTGGCCATCAGCTTGATCACTGCATTCGAGACTTTCTCCACCGGGTAGACCGGATCCATTGGCTTGACGGCTCGCCCCGTATAATTGGCTGCGTTTTGGAAAATGGGCGTGTCGATGGAGGCGGGCATCAGCGTGCAGACCTCGATATCCGTATCCAGCAGCTCCTGGCGCAGTGACTCCGCCATGCCATAGACGGCGAATTTCGACGCCGCATAAGCGCTCAAATAGGGCGCTCCCCCCTTGCTGAGCATCGAGCCGTTGTTGATGAGCATGCCCCCGCCCTGTTCGCGAAAATAGGGCAGCGCCGCTCGCGCTCCGTGGACGTAGCCAAAGAAGTTTGTCTCCACCACCTTGCGATATACCTCCAGGGGCACCTCTTCGATGCGTCCAAAGAGCGAGACCCCGGCGTTGTTGAACCACACATCCAGGCGGCCAAATTGCTCCACCGTTTGATCGGCGAGCCGCTGTACGGCCTCAAAGTCCGTGACGTCCGTCTCCACGGCCAGAGCCTTTCCTCCGCGCTGTCGGCATTGTTCGACAAGCGACTCAAGAGGCTCCTCGCGTCGGGCAGCCCCCACCACGATCGCCCCCTTGTCGGCCAGCGCAAGAGCCGTGGCTCGGCCAATTCCGCTCGATGCGCCCGTGATCACCACGACTTTGTCTTTGATCTTCTGTCCCATAGATCGACCCCTGTCAGTAGGTTGGTTCACCCCAGCCACCTTCGTTTGTGGCTCTGATTTGGCTCTCCCATGAAAGCTATGACCCTTGCGTGGCGAGTCAATTTCTCACCCCTTCGATGCTTTCTTGTCCCCGCGCTCATCACTTGACGACCCCCGATGCGTTGTCACTTTTGTCCACTGTCGTGTCAGGACAGGGGCATCATCTCATCGTAATCACTTCGGGAAGGGGGGTATCACCATGAAAGCGTCCAAATATGTCGCTAACTTCGACTCCGCCGCGGGGTTTGCTCGCGCCATCTCCAGCTATCTCAAAGGACAACCCTTCTCCGGACTCGGCATTATGCCGCGCCCCTTCAATCACATGGCTCGCCCCTTCATGGCGTCGAGTCCATCGGCCTCATCCCCATCGAGCGCGCTCACCCCATCATCGACCGCGCCAAAAAACGGGGATTCTTCCTCGGGCTCAATGAAAAAGCCTACCCCATGGACTTCTCCTCGATGGTCGAATACCAGACTCCATTCTCCGATAAAATTGCTGCCCGCGATCCCCTGCCCGGCCCGCTTCATCTGAGCGAACTCGACGACTTCCTCTCTCGTTACGGCCATCGCTATCCCCTGGTCCGTTGGCCCGACCATATGGGCGATAGCCGCGGCGACATCCCCTACGAGGACGCCTCCCCGGACAGCCCCATGCGACTTTCCTGACCGGCCTCGAGATGTTCTCTGACGCTCCCCTACACATTCCACACCAACGTGCCCCGGCCAAGTGATCTGACCGGGGCACAGGTGGCATTCTTGGCCTCAATAATGATGTCTTCCGATATAACGCCTTGAGCCGACGTTGACGGTAGCCGGCTGCAAAGTCGAGGGCGTGTTGGGCTAAGGCGCGATAACGAGGCGATGTTTTAGCATCCTCGAGGAGTCGCAACACAGCCATCGTCGTTCAGCACCAGCCCGGATTATTCAGGTCTCGTCGCTGCCGAAGCACTCCATGACCAACTCGTCGACCTCCATCATCCAATCTTCGGCCTCCATACCGATGTCAGCGAGATAATTCTCACAGGCACTAAAGGCGCCGGGTTCGGCGTCTTTGCAGTCCTCCACCCATCCAATCGTATTGACGTGGTCGACGCGATCGCAATTTGCGGCGTCCAGATCGTCTTCCAAACATTGGATGCCGGCCTGCTCAAAACCGGCAGCGCACTCGAAGTAGTCGTAAATGCCCTGGGGCGGCTTTCCGAGGGTGTCGACGGCCTCAGCGATGCATTCCTCCTGCCCGTCGAGGTCTTCGACACCTCCCATATATCCAGCGCTACACTCGTCCTTGGTCTCAAACCCATAGGTCGACGGACGACATTGGCACTCCAGTCGAATCTGAGCGTTGTGGTTCGCATTCATCATGGCAAAGCTGTCCACGATGGCGTTTTGATTGGGGCCCTCTCCATCGGACTCTTCATCAACGTCACTCTCTTCCACGGTCTCGGGCGCCTCCACCGGCGCGGCGTCTTCGACCTCATCGCCGCCACTGGAACATGCAGCAGTGACCAAAAATGAGGCGACTAATATAGCGATCACGGAATAGACATTTCGAGTCGTCATTGGGCTCCTAAGCGAAAAACAGTGGAATGAATCACGATCCTATCGCTCATCGCGGAGCGATACAATCTACCAATCTCGGTACTTGGCCGTGAGGTCCTCGTTACGCCCGAAAATACGGATCGGGATCGAAAAAAACGGCCATTTGTGAGAGAATTTGGTCGTATTTCATTTGTGAATATTGCCGGGTTAACCCGGATTATTCATGAGACGTCGTGACG
>CAYQBU010000045.1:0-24339 GCA_964415785.1 uncultured Bradymonadales bacterium | reverse complement strand
GCCGGCGAGACGATGCGGAGCTTATGTGCAACAGGCTCCTAGCGAAAGATGCTTCGGTTGAAGTTCGTGGTCACCAGTCCTGCTCGATGCAGCCCCACCCCGCTGGAGCTGACCAGGTCGTCGAGCTCCACCGAGCTTCGAATGGCATCGACCGTGATTCGGCCCCCCATCTCGAAGAGATCGGGCCACGGCGCTGGCACATCGGGCACCATCACATCATGGCCAAACTCACCGCTCACCCCTTCCGGTCCCTGAGCCCATACATCCCAGCTTCGCTCAAAACCGACGTGGCGCACCCGAAATATGGGCCCCGCCGTCGCTTCATCGATCTCCACGGTGCGTTGCCCTTCATCGACGCCCCCCGTGGACCCGTCGGGGAAGGTTCCCAGCGACGTCGTCGTCCCCAACTGCTGACCATTCCACATCGACACCGAGATTTCCTCGGCCAGGCCTCCCGGACCCACTCCAAAGGAAAGTGCGAGCACCACGTAGCGCTCCCCGGCCGCCGGTCCGTAGGGCGGCGCCATGTACAGCGTCTCCGAGCCCGGCTGACCATCGCCATCCTCATCGTAGACGGCGCTGATCCCCAGCGGAACCAGGCCGATATCTTCCACCAGGACTCCGCCGAGGAGGACCGCCACCTCGGCCTGCTCTCCCCCGATCTGGGGAAGGCTCGAGATCGCGACCTCCGTCGTCAGTTGCTGGCGCACCGAGGGCAGTAAATTCTGCTCCGGAAAGCTGTCGTAATCGGGCAACCACTCCTGAGTATTGCCATTATTGTTGATGTCCTGAGTGTCCTGGACCCGCGGAAGAGCCTCAAAGACCTTCGACTGCTGCCCGTGATCAAAACGGCTAAACAGGGGCAAAAACTGCCCGATCGCCGACCCTATATCTTCGGGTGGATCGCTGACCACCCCCAGCAGGGCCCCCAGTGGGATCTCCCCTGCGATGCCCCAGGCTAGCCTGGGCCCCTCTGCCGATTGCGCGTAATACCTATCCTTGCCGTCGATGGCCGTCCCCAAAAAGCTACCGCTCGCCGTTACTCCACCGGGCAGCGGCACCTCCACCTCGCCCATCACGGGCACATCGATATCGGTCACAAAGCTATCGCCCAACAGGCGCTCCAGATTCACGTCCAATAGATCTCCGGCCAGGCTCGCCCCCGCGAGCCCCAACTCGATATCGCCGGAGGTCGTGATCGCCGACGTGTTGAACTCCCCCGTAAAGCCCGCCACCGGTCCCGCCCCGCTCTGCGGGAGCAGAGGAATCACGATATCGCCGGCCGTCACATCGAGGATGCTCAAGAAGTTATAGTCGTCGTGAAAGACCGAGATATCGTAGGCGTCATCGGGCATCGTCAAATCCACCACCCCGTTGATATCGCTGACCCCCACCTGATCGCCCACATGTACCTCCGCTGCGTCGATGGGGTCTCCCGTCTCCATATGCTGGACGCGGACCCGCAATTCGTCGGGGGTGCTCAGACCCAGGTTTTCGATGGTCGCGCTTCCCTGGCAGGCCACGGGATCACCGCCTGTGGGCACGGCCGTCACCTCTGCGCTACCCGGCTCCGAAGTTCCCACCGCCGAAGACCCATCGATCTCTACAGACGCTGGATTCGACGAACTCCATTGGAAGTCTGCCGACACCGCATTGCCCCACTGGTCATAGGCGAAGGCCTGGAGGTTGACCGACTCGTTGGCCACCACACTCTGCGAACTCGTCACCACTTCACAGGTCAACACCACCGGCGGATCGACACAATCGCCGGCGTCGCAGATCTCGCCTTCATCGCAGTCATCACTTCCCCGGCACATCCTGGTCTGGCACTGCCCGCCCACGCATTCGGCGAGCTCACTGCAATCGTCATCGTCGGAACAAGCCGGTGTGAACGTGCAGCTTCCGGCGATGCAGGACTCATCTTCTGCGCAATCGTCGTCGAAGGTGCACTCTGGCCGCTCCTCGCAGCGCTGGTCATCTCCACATTGCTGCGATGGTGGGCAATCCCCATCGTCGACGCACTCCGCGGCCGCAGAACACATTCCATCTCGGCAGGCCGTCGCCCCCTCAAGGGTGCACTCGGCATCGCTAAGGCAGGGGCGACAACTCCCCCCGTCGCAAATGTGCACGAAGCAGTCCACATTGCTAGAACACTGCGGGGGTACGCAGGCACAACCCTGCTGCTCTTCGTCCTCTGCGCAGTCGGGCTCACAGGCCCCCTCAAGGCACTGACCGCTCTCCAGATCACAGACGTCTCCAATACAGCCCTCGTCTCCTTCGCGGCATTGCCCATCGCCGCAATCCAGATCGCTTTCGCAGAGGTCGCTTTCCTCTCCACTGCCCATATTCGACTCATCGCTGACGCAACTGCCACTGGCGCAGCGCTCATCCTCGCCGCAATCCTCATCATCGCTACAACTGACCTCCATCGCCGTCCGACCACAGCCCGATAGCGCCACCGCCACCGCCATCGCCACGATGAGCCCTCGCATGATCCTGATTCCCCTCGATAACCCTTGTGTCCATTCATCTGTCGTCGAAGACATACCTTTCCTTATCGCAAAGCCGGTTGCCATTTCACCATTGGCTCCACGATAGGTCAGTCTGCCGACGAGTTCCACTTCCCCCCCCACCATACGGGGTGACTAAAAATCGATATTCATCCGTTTCATCCGGGCCTGCTGGCGCTCACGCCGCAGAGCGTAGCTCGCGATCGCCTGGCGATGGGGCTCCGAAATCGTGCAGAACGTAAATGCTACGCCTCGGCGCTCCGTATCTTCGTCGACCCGGATCACCTGACCCACAGCGATCACCTCCGGGGTGCGCATGCTGGGAATCTGGATGCGTACATTCGCAAAGTCGCCCACCGTCCAGGGCGAATCCGATTCTTCGGCCGACATCCAAAAGCCCCCATCATTGAGCTCGATCCACCGCCGATTGAGGGCCGACTGATTATGCTTTTCGATGATGCGCTGGATCTCGATGACCTGCTGGCGCAGCGCCCGAACTTCGTTGAGCACATGAACCATCTCCGGCGTCAAATCCTCCACGTGATCGCGCCAATCGACCACATCGTGGACCACCCCTTCCGATTCGATGACCGCCATATCCAATATACGGGCCTCCATCTCCACGATCGCCTCCGGCTTGATCGGGTCCACCTTGCAGGGCAGTTGGCTCCGCACGCGAACCGAACTTCGTCGCTCCCGACCGGTCTTCGTCTGCTTAGCCTTCGACTGAGTGGGCGTCGCTTCTTCCGTCATCGTCAACCTCTCCTGCCTACGGTAGGTGATCTCGCTCCAACTCATGCATCCTTAACCAAAACGCGGGCGCCGTAAACTACCTCGACCGATCCAGAGCCCCTCCTCGCCCGGATGCCTCGTCGTTGCCGTCGTCTTCACCGGCCGCTTCCTGCTCCGGGATCTCGATCTTCGCCTCTTGTTCCGGTCCCTCGAAGACGACCCGTTGATGGCGCGCTTCTGACTCCTGCCACTCGATAACCACCTCCTGGCGTCGAGCTTCCCGCGGCTCATCATCGTCCTCTCCTTCTTCGGCTTCCTCTTCACCGTCTTCCTCGTCTTCGTCCTCTTCTTCGGGAGGCCACACCGCCTCCAGGACGTATTCCTCTCCCCGAAATAGCCCCTCCATCTCCGCCTGATCGCGACCCCGCTTTTCATCATCCCACCAGATCTCTGCTCCCTCTCCCTGAGCAACGACGTCTAAGCTGCCCAGCAATGGAATCATCTCCACATAATGACCGGTTGCCTCCTGACCGACCTCCAGGCTCAACTCATGGGCCTCGTAGCCCTCGTGCTCCAGGCGCAGCACGTAACGCTCCCCGGGCTCCACATCACTCCACTCCATCGGCGTCGCACCGATTCGAATCTCCTCAAAATAAACGGTCGCCCCGCTGGGACTGGACGTGATCGCTAGTCCGGCCTCCGGGATGTCCTCTCCCACCCATGGACTCCACCACCATATCACGGCCAGCGATAATAGAGCTGCCACTGCCGCGGCGGCGATCGCCACCGTTTTCCCTCCACCGCTACCTCCCTCGTCGCTTCCCTTGCCGGGCGACGTCTCCAGCCCCTCGCCAACCCCCGGCCCGTCTTCGCTGAGCTGTGATGGATCGCTTTCATAGGGACGGTCTCCGGCGTCGAAAATGACGCTATGCTCACTGACCGTAAACACCTCGGAACCCATCATCGCCAGGCCACTGGGCTCCATTACCCCTTCGCGCAACTGTCCCACCAACCTGGCAAGATCCGCCCTTCCATACTGGCCTCGCCTGTCGCCATACCCCCGCAGCGCCGCCTCAAAGGCCTGGGCGCTCGCGTAGCGGTCCTCCCTCTGGCGAGCCAGCCCCTTTTCCATAATCCGCGCCAGCCCCTCGTCGATCCCCGGGATGGCCTCTCGGACCGGCGGATAAGCCGCCCGCTTGACCGCTCCCAATAGCTCTCCATCGCTCACCCGATCAAAGGGGTGACCGCCCACCATCAACTCGTAGAGCACCATCGCCAACCCATAGACGTCGCTTCGTCCATCGAGTTGACTCCCATGGGCCTGTTCCGGGCTCATGTAGTAGAATTTACCCTTGATCACGCCGGCCCGCGTGTGCTGAGCCCGCATTCTGGCCTTCGCGATCCCAAAGTCGACCAGCTTTATCTCCCCTTGAAGACTCACCATGATATTCTGGGGCGATACATCGCGGTGAACGATCTGCAATGACCGTCCGTCGGGGCCCTTCTTGGTGTGCGCATAGGCCAGCGCCGACGCCACCTCGGCACCGATGGTCACCGCCGCCTCCGCCGGCAATCGACGCCGCCCTTCCTGGAGGTGCTCGCCGATCTGTTTGCAGTCCAGCCCGTCGATATACTCCATGACGATGAAGTACTGCCCATCCAGGCATTCCAGGTCGAAGACCCCTCCGATATTCGGGTGCTGCAATTGCACCGCCAACTTCGCCTCATCGACCAGCATCGTCGCGAATTCGCGATCCTGCGAATACTGGTCATGGAGCCGTTTGATGGCCACCAGGCGCTGGCGTCCATCGGCCCCCTCCACGCCCGCCTTGTAGATCTCTGCCATGCCCCCGGAGGCCAATCGCTCCAGCAGGGTATACTTGCCAAATTTTTGACCGCTTTCTACCATCGTCATGTCTTTCTCAGGTATCGGTTGCGCACCCATTGTGGCGCATCTCCTCCCTTTGGACCACCCCGGAATCGGTCCGCGGTGCCCACTCTCTCTCACAGGGTTCCTTATGTCGTCTCAGGCCTACTCTGACGAGGCTCAACCCACCAAGATCGCTTACCTCGATGGTGCTCCCCGGGAAGTCCATATCCGCCGCGCCCAACTGGTCCTCCACCCCGGAACGGCCGACGAACAAATCCTGCTCTTCGACGACAATATCATCTCCATTGGCGCCCTCGACGACAACGACGTCGTCCTCGACGACGACACCGTCAGTCGCCACCATTGCCGCATCGTTCAAGAAAACGACGCCTATATCCTCCAGGACCTGGACAGCACCAACGGCACCCACGTCAATGGCGTGCGCATCCGAGAGGCCTTCCTGACCGCCAATGTCGTCCTCTCCGTGGGCAATACAGACATCCGCTTTCGAGCCATCGACGAGACCGTCCCCATCAAGCCCAGCGACGCCCAACGCCTGGGTAAAATCGTGGGGCGCTCCCGGGCGATGCGCGAGATCTTCGACATCCTCGAAAAGATCGCTCCCACCTCCGCCACCGTCGTCATCGAGGGCGAAACCGGCACCGGCAAGGAAGTGGTCGCCCAGACCATCCACGAGATGAGCGCCCGAAGCAGTCAACCCTTCGTCGTCTTCGACTGCGGCGCCGTCCCCGAAAGCCTCATCGAAAGCGAGCTCTTCGGCCATGAAAAAGGCAGCTTTACCGGCGCTGTCATGAGCCGCAAAGGCCTCTTCGAAATGGCCGAAGGGGGCACCATCTTTCTCGACGAGCTGGGCGAACTCTCCCTGGACCTCCAACCCAAATTGCTCCGCGTTCTCGAACAGCGCGAGATCCGCCGCGTGGGCTCCAACCAGCCCGTGCCCATCGACGTGCGTGTCATCGCCGCCACCAACCGGCGCCTGGAAGACGAGGTGCAAGAGGGACGCTTTCGCGAAGACCTCTTTTATCGCCTCAGTGTGGTCCGCCTCTTTTTGCCCGCTCTGCGCGATCGCCGAGAGGATATCCCCCTGCTCATCGAGCACTTCCTCGACACCCTTGACTGCAACCTCACGCCCGAGGGAGATCGGCGCCTCAAATCCGTCAGCCCCGAAGCCCTCCAACTCTTCAACGCCCACCGATGGCCTGGCAACGTCCGCGAGCTCTCCAATATCATCCAACGGGCCTGCTCCTTTGCCGAATCCAACCACATCCAGCGACGCGATCTCCCCGATTACCTCAGCGATCCCGACGCCGATGGCGGCCTCTTCATCGATGCCGACAAGGACGAATGGTCCCACGTTCCCCCTCGTCACGAACTTCAAGAACAACCCTTTAAGGACGCCAAGGAGACCTGGATCGCCTCCTTTGAACACGACTATATTTCAGAGCTACTCACCCGCCATCGGGGCAATATCAGCCAATCAGCCCGCGAAGCCGACATCGATCGCAAGTATTTTCGCCAACTCATGAAAAAACACGACATCGACGCCGACGACTTCGACTGAGTCGCAGTAGCCGTGCGGTCAATGATCCCGGGCTTATTTAACCGTCGAGGTCCGCTCGGAGGATCGTGACTTCTTCGCCCTCGATCCACACCCGAAACGTCTGGGAATCATCACCGCGCTGCAGCCCCACTTCTCTCCACCCCTCTTCCAGGGGCAAGGACTCCCAACCCATCGGCACCACCAGCCCCGTCGACTCCCCATCGATAGCAAGGCTCCACATTGCGTCTGGCTCAAGCTCGATGACCAACCATCCAAAGTCTTCTTCATCCATCCCCGCATTCTCCGCCCACTCCTCGGCGTCCAGGGCTTCCCGCCCCAATAATGGGAACCCCAACACTCCCCGATCCTCGCCGATCTCCAGGTCGTAGGTGCGGTCCAACGCCAGATCCGTGAGCGTCAGGGGCAATTGACCATGGGAGCGCCCGTCGAGCACCACCTCCAGATCTTCCTGGCCGTAAATGGTGAGCTGATCATTGGCCACCCACTCAAGCTGAAGCTCCAATTGCTGATTCCCCTCGACGCTTACCCCCTTTCGCACCGGGCGGATGCCCGGCGCACGGGCTTCCACCGTGTAGTCGCCGCGCTCCAACTCCAGCTCCAACCCCTGTCCATCGGGCTCGTGGCTCTGTCCGTTGATCAAAACCTCCAGCCCTTCTGGCAGCTCCTCCCATTGCATGAAAAGCTCTCCCTCTTCAGCCAGATTTGCTGCCACTCTCGCGATTTCACCCTCGCCGACCTCCACGGTGGTGCTCCACTCCGGATACTCCGGATGGGCAATGCGCACTTCGTAATCTCCGGCGCCCAACTCCTCCATCGTCAACGGCATCTGCGACGGAACTTGTTGACCATCGATAAATACCTCCAGGTCCGACGATGGCTCCGCCTCCACGACCATCCCTCCCCAGGCAATCTCGTCGGCCCCCTCTTCATCCCCATCGTTCATCACCACCCAGGCCGCTCCTACGCCGGCCACTACCAACAGGGCCATCGCTCCCGTTGCTGCCCATATCAACGTCTTCGGCAACTCCTCCTCGGCGCCGTCGGGCTCCTCAGCTGCCCCCGGCACCGGTGTGGGCTCCGCCTCAATGGCACCCAGACGATCTGTCTTCTTATCCTTCCCATCGGCGCTGGCGCGTGCGGGTCCGGGCTCGACCACCGGCTCCGGCGACAGCATGGCCGCATCGATGGTCTGTGGACCCGTGGTCTTTTTCTCCCCGGTCCGATTTGCTCGCTCTCCTGTTCGACCTGGCGGGGTCCTCGCCTCCACCGCCTCATGGCTTCCCGTGACCACCGTAGCCTCGGCCTCAAAGCGCGATGACGCCTCAATGCGCACCGCTCCCCGACTGACCGGAACCTCCTCCACTTGCGATGGGCTATCTTGCTCCAGGGCATCGATCTCTTCGATGGTATCCGGAGCATCCTCCCATTCATCGTAATCCTCTAGCTCCAATCCCCCGGCGGCCACCACCGTGTGGTTGGCCACGAAATTCCCGATATCGGCATCGGAGTCTGGAGCCTGCTCCACGTCCCAGATCTGAGTGGCGTCCGCCGCCTCTTGATCCCCGTCGGGCCCCCGCGCCTTGCCCTCACCCACTTCTCGACGCACGTCGTCGGCACTGTTGATCTGGCGAAACTTCTCGCGCTTTTCGCGCTCTTCTTCAAACTCTTCCTGGAAGGCACTTCGCAACCAGGTCGTCAACTGCGAGCTGTGGTACGGGGGTTTTTGGCGCCTTAAGAAATCTTCCAGATCATCGGCAAACTCCGAGGCCCACTGGTAGCGATTGTCGCGATCTGGGGCCAGCGCCTTCATCGCCAACCGATCGACCTCTTCGGGCACCGCCGGGTTGATCGACGACGGCGCCTCGATCTCTGGATCGCTGATCAGCATCATCGTTTCGTATTGATTCGACGCATTGAACAGGCGCCGATTGGTCAATAACTCCCAAAACAGGGTCCCCATCGCGAAGATATCACTTCGGCGATCAATGCGCTCGGCGCGCACCTGCTCGGGACTCAAATACCCAAATTTTCCCTTCAGGACACCGGCCTTCGTCTTCGTGCTCTGCGACGCCGCCTTCGCCACCCCAAAATCAATCACCCGCACCCGCCCATCCCAGCTGACCAGGATATTCTGCGGCGACACATCGCGATGGATAATATTGAGGGGATTGCCCTCTTCATCGCATCGCCGATGGGCGTAGTCCAGGCCCCTGGCGACCTGAGACATGATATGACAGCAGGTATCGATATTGACCGTCGTCTGCTGACGGCGCACGTATTTTTGAAACGCCAGCAAGTCCTTGCCGGCGATAAACTCCATGACGATATAGTGGCTGGCCTGAAATTGCCCCAGCTCATAGGTCTGAACAATATTGCGATGATCCAGGCGCACCGTCAGTTGCGCCTCATCGACGAACATCTTGATAAACTCGATATCCTCCGCCAGATGCGGCAATATTCGCTTGACCGCAAAATAGCGATCCGGATCTGGGGCATCCAGCGGCTTGGCCCGAAAGACCTCCGCCATGCCACCGACACTGATGCGCTCTAAGAGACAGAATTTACCGAATAAGCGAGGGTGGTCCAAAACGTTCAAACCTTGACCCGAGAAGCAGAAGCAGAATCCTCCATTTGACGGATCCTGCGTCGAAGTCGTGCCGGATGGCGGGAGTATAGAAATAGCGATGCAACCCCGTCAACGACCCCCGGCTTGCTCATCTCCACTGGACAAACCTTGCGCCCGTGGGCAGCTTTGCTGCGCACGGACTTGCTCTCCCCCTTTTTTCTCCCACTTCCCGAGGCCTCCATGAGTCCCCAGGACATCTCAAGCCGCAAAAGCGATCACCTCCGACTCTGCGCCGAAGAGGAGGTCGAGGCCCGCCACAAGACCAACCTCCTCGACGATATCCAGCTCTTTCACGACTCCCTGCCCGGCCTCGCCGTCGACGAGGTGGACCTCTCCACCCACTTCCTGGGCAAGCCGCTTCGAGCTCCGCTGCTCATCTCCGGCATGACCGGTGGCACCGACAAGGCCGGCCGCATCAACCGCGATCTGGCCGCCGTCGCCCAGGAGTTTGGACTCGCCATGGGCGTGGGCAGTCAGCGCGCGATGCTCGACCACCCCGAATTGGCGGACTCCTTTCAGCTCCGCGACGTCGCCCCCGACATTCCGATCCTCGCCAATATTGGTGGTGTCCAGGTCGCACAACTCCAACCCGACCAGTTGTTGCCCCTTATCGAGGCCATCGACGCCGACGCCCTCGCCATTCACCTCAACCCCGGCCAGGAGCTCATCCAACCGGAGGGCGACCGCGACTTTCGCGGCATCCTCAGGGGCATCAAAGCCTGCGTCGACAACCTGCCCGTTCCCGTCGTCGTCAAGGAAACGGGCTGTGGGCTCAGCCCCTCAACCCTGGACCGCCTGGTCCACATCGGGGTTTCCTGGGTGGACACCGCCGGCGCCGGCGGCACCACCTGGATCGGCGTGGAGTCCAAGCGCGCCGATGACCAGGCCGCCGATATGGGGGAATTGTTCTGGGATTGGGGCACACCCACAGCCGCCTCCATCGGCTACGCCCGCCGACGGGGCCTCAAAATCATCGGCTCTGGAGGCCTGCGAAACGGCCTGCACGCCGCCACCGCTCTCGCCCTGGGCGCCCACCTGGCGGGCATGGCCCTTCCCTGGCTTCGCGCCGCCCACGACGAGGGCCGCGACGGTGCCCGCCGCTTTGCCCACCACGCCATCGATACTCTGCGCACCACCCTCGTGCTCACCGGCTCCTCCAACCTCGAAGAGCTACGCCACGCCGGACGCCTCATCGGTCCTCGCCTCCAGCGTTGGCTCGACGCCGATCCACTGGCGCGCAGCAATCAATCCAACTCCAGGCGCTGACGAGCTCGCCACTTCCACTCCGCCCCCAGCCCATAGAGCAGGGGCACCACAAACAGGGTCAGAAGCGCCACCATCATCCCCCCGATGATCGGTACCGCCATCGGGATCATCACATCCGCCCCTGCTCCGTAGCTCGTCAAAATGGGAAGCAGCGCCAAAATGGTTGTTGCCGTCGTCATCAAACAGGGCCGCACCCTCCGAAGCGCCGCTTCGATGACCGCCTCTCGAATCTCCTCGAGCCCCTCCGGTCGATCCGATCCAAAGCGCTGATCCAGATAGGTGGCCATCACGATCCCATCGTCGGCGGCGATCCCAAACAGGGCGATAAACCCCACCCACACCGCCACGCTAACCTCGATGGTTTCCACCCGAAACACCTCCCGCAGCGAGGCCCCCAGGATCTCCACATCCAAAAACCAGGGCTGCCCGTAGAGCCACAGCAAGATAAACCCACCGCCAAAGGCCACCGCCACGGCACTGAAAATCGACACCGTCGTCCACACCGAGCGAAACTGCAGATAGATCAACATAAAGATGATCAGCAGCATCAGCGGAACCACCGTCCTCATCCGCTGCTCCATGCGCTTATTCTGCTCGTACTCTCCCACAAAGCCGTGGCGGATCCCCTCTTCAAACTCCAGATCCCCCGCGTCCAGGGCGTCCTCGATCGCCTCTTCCACGGCCAGCACCGTATCCACCGCCCCGTAATCGCCTCTGCTATTGAACATCACATAGGCCACTCGAAACGCGTCTTCGCCGCGAATCATCTCTGGCCCTCGCTCATAAGAGACCTCCGCCACCTCCCCCAGCGGCACCGTTCCCCCGTCGGCCGTCGTCAACCGGATCGCCTCCATGGCCTCCGGATTGTCACGCTTCTCCCGTGGATAGACCACGCGCACCCCAAAGCGCTCACGGCCCTCCACCGTCTCCGTGACTCGACTTCCCCCGATGGCCACCTGCATCGTGGTCTGAAACTCACGCATCGAGATCCCATAGCGCGCAAGCTGTCTGCGATCGGGCTCCACCGTCAAATAGGGTTTGCCCACCGGCCGATCGAGGTTGACCGCCCCGTGCTCCACCATTGGATGCTCCAATAACAGCGCTTCAATCTGAGCTCCGGCGTCGGCCATCGCCTCCAGATCATCGCCCTGGATCCGCACCGCCATCGGCGCCCGAATCCCGCTTTGTAGCATCACGATCCGCGTGCTGATGGGCTGCAGAAACGACGCCGACGTCAACCCCGGCACGTGATTGGTAGCCGCCACGATCTCGTCCCAAATATCGCGGGGCACCTCGATATGATCGCGCCAGTTGCGATAGGGGCGCCCCCTGGCATCGGGCATCAATTCCCCCTGTTCATCGCGGACAAACTCCCCGTCGTCATCGATGGCAAACCGTTTGCGCTGGCCCTGCTCATCGAGTCGATATTCGGGCTCGTAGTGGATCACCGTTTCCAGCATCGACACCGGCGCCGGATCCAGCGGCGTGTCGGCTCGCCCGAACTTGCCGATCGACTCCGTGACCTCCGGGATCGACTCGATCATCAGATCGGCCTGCTTCGTCATCTCCAGCGTCTCCCCCAGCGACGCATGGGGCATGGTCACCGGCATATAGAGAAATGCCCCCTCATCGAGATCGGGCATAAACTCTCGTCCTAACCCATCAACTTCGTGGTGCATCCACTGCCCCAGATCGGACTCATGAAAGCGATCGGGCATCCAATTAAAGACCTGCCCAAACCCCAGCCAGATCGTCACCCCCGACAGGGCCACCATCACCGGCACCACCAGCACCACCGGCCGCCAGCGCTGAAAGAGATCCAACAGATGGGGATAGGCGAGGCGAAACACCCAGAATACGGACAGCAACCCGCCAATCATCACCACCACAAACACCAGGTTCTGTCCTCGACCCGCCCCTGCTCCCAGGGGCAGCCATGAAGATGTCAAAAGCCAGGCCATCGCCAATACCAGGGCCACCAACCCCACCCCCTTGAGCGTCCCCAGGGCTGCCTTTCTTAACCCTTCGCGACTCGTCCACGAGCCCTCTTCCACCCATCCTTCCAGCCCCCAGCTCAGGGAGGCGACGACGATTGCTGCCCCCACCCATCCATCGATATTGGTCCCCGCCCATAGGCCCACCAATGCTAGCCCTGCGACTACGGCAGCCCGAAGCCACCGCTGTCCACGGAAACGATCCCCCATCATCGATGACGCCACCACCGGAATGATGATCACAGCGATCAATAGACTGGCGATCAAGGCATAGGTCTTCGTAAACGCCAGGGGCGTAAACAACCTCCCCTCCTGACCGGTCAGTAGAAAGACGGGCAAGAAACTGATCACCGTCGTCGTGATCGCTGTCACCACCGCTGGCGCCACCTCCGCCGCTCCCCGAATGACCCGTTCCTCCACCCCTCCCGTCGACCCATCGTCATCATCGAGATGTTGCGCAATATTCTCGGTGACCACGATCCCCATATCGACCATCGTCCCGATGGCAATCGCGATCCCCGCAAGCGCCAACACATTGGCGTCCACCCCCGTATACTTCATGACCACAAAGGTCATCAGCACCGCCAGCGGCAATAGCCCAGACACCAGCATCGACGTCCTCACATGGAGCATCAACAATAGAATCACCACCACGGTGATCAAAATTTGCTGCGTCAGCGCCGTGCTCAGCGTCCCCAGGGTGCGGTCGATCAATTCACTTCGGTCATAGAACGGGACGATCTCCACCTTCGATACCGTCCCATCCTCTAACTCTCGCTCCGGCAGAGACGCCGAGATATCCTCGATGACCTCTTTGACATTGTCGATCACCTCCTGGGGATTGGCGCCGTAGCGCGCCGTCACCACGCCCCCCACCGCCTCCACGCCACTGCGGGTCAGGGCTCCCCGACGGGTCTCTGGGCCCTCCACCACCCGCGCCACATCCCCCACGGTCACAGGGCTCCCTTCCTCGCTGCGGATCACCGCCATCTCCAGATCGCTCAGTTCCTCCACAAAGCCGATCCCCCGAACCATATACTCCACCCGGTTGATCTCCGTGGTCCGCGCCCCCAATTCTTCATTGGAAGCGCTCACCGCCTCGCTCACCTGAGCGAGGGTCAACCCGTAGGCCCGAAGCGCGTCTTCATCGACCTCCACCTGGTATTCGCGAACCTTCCCTCCGATGGCCCCCACCTCTGAGACCCCTCCGGCGCTCATCAAGGCCTGCTCAATTTCGAAATCCTGGAGTGCGCGCAGCTCGTCTTCATCCCAGCCCCCCACTCGATTGCCCTCCGCATCTCGTCCCTCCAGCGTATACCAAAAGATCTGTCCCAGCGCCGTGGCATCGGGCCCCATCTGGGGCTGCACGCCCGCTGGTAGCTGGTCCATGCTGAGGCTCGATAATTTTTCATTGAGCCGCGCTCGACTCCAATAATAGTCGATGTCTTCATCAAAGATCACATAGACCGACGAAAACCCCTCCATACTGGAGCTTCGTATCGTCTCTACCCCCGGAATCCCCTGCAGCTCCGTGGTCAATGGATAGGTGACCTGCTGCTCCACGTCATAGGGCGCTCGACCCGGCCACTCGGCGTAGACGATTTGCTGGTTCTCCCCCAGATCGGGGATCGCATCCACGGGGACCCGGTCCTGTTCGATATCGCCCACCCACGACATCAACCCTTCATCGCTGTCGATCCACTGGCTCCAATCAAAGGGGGCCACATAAATGCCCCAACCCACGGCCAACAATGTGGCCATCAACACGATAAGTCGTTGCTTTAACGCCGCGCCTATCCACCTCTCCCATCGCTGCTGCTTCGCCGTCGATTCAGTGCTCATGACCACCTCCGTTGTCCTGATCGCCGTCGTGATCATGGTTGTGATCGTGGTCCTCACCCTCTTTTTCGGTCAATCGCATGCCGCAGATCGGGCACTCATCATCGCCCTTCTCCGGTTGTGCCCAGTGGGTGGTTCCCATATCGCAATACCAGACCCCATCGGGCAATTGCTCCGCGTCGATGGGCGGATCGAATTCAATGCCCTCGTCCGGGACCTCCACCGTGTCCTCCGGGCTCAACGGAGAGGCCCCAGTATCGTGGGCCCGGCTCATCATCGTGGGCCCGCTTCGAATCTGGAGCTCTGCGTCCAGCCGAAAGGCCCCCCTCGTCGCCACTCGATCGCCGGGCTCCAGGCCCTCCTCGATCACGCGGCGTTCGCCCATCTTTGGCCCCAACTTGACGGGCTGCGCCACAAATCCCGACGGATCGATCTCTGTATCGTAGCGATAGACCAGCGATCGCTTCCCGGTCCACAACACAGCACTGTCGGCCACGGAGATAACCTCCTCGCCCTCCTGCGCCACCTCGATATGGCCCCCCACATACATGCCGGGCCTCAAAAATCCTCCCTGGCTATCCAATGCCACCCGCGCAAGCGCAACCCTGGAGCGCCGATCCACGCGCGGTGAAATAAACTCGATGCGCCCCTCCAACGCCTCTCCATCCATCGCCGGGACCTCGATACTCACCGGCATTCCTTCCGACACCCGCGACAGGTGGCGCTCGTCGATCTCCAATTGCGCCCACAGCGTATCCAGCGCCGCCAGCGCCAAAATCGGGTCCCCCGTGTCCACATAATCGCCAGAGGTCACGAATCGCTCCTGAACCGTTCCGCTCGCCGTGGCAAAGACGTCGATCGTCTCTCGCGGCTCGCGACTCTCCTCCAGATCGTCGATCTGTTGGGCCTCCAGCCCCAGGAGGCGCAATTCCATGCGCGCCGCCTCCACCGCCGAGGTCGCCGCCCGCTGGCGCCGATCACTCCGGGCGGCCTCCGCCTCGTCGCGATTCTTCAGCGCCTGGACCAACGACTTCTGCGCCGACAACACCTCCGGGCTGTAGACCCGGGCCAACAACTGACCACGCCGAATTTCCTCCCCCACCGTGCGCACCCTCAACTCCTCGATCCGCCCTCCCGTCCAGGCGCTGATCTCGATCTCCGCATCTTCGTTGACCTCCAGACGCCCAAAGACGTCGAGCTCGCCGCGGACCGGCCCCACCTCCACCTCTTGCATCTGAACCTGCGCCAGGCGCTGCGCCCCCTCCGACAGCCGCACCGCCGGCACCTCATCTTCGCCTCCATTGGCCTCGTCGACCGGCACCAGATCCATGTGACAGATCGGACAAGTCCCCATCTCGGGCTCCCGGATCTGTGGATGCATTGGACAGGTATACTCACTGGCCCCCTCTTCCTCCTCTGCCGCCTCTTCTTCTTCTTGTTCATCTCCACCGGTGCAACGCCCCACCCCGAAAGCGATCATCGCCACCACCAGCACCAGACCGACCCACTTTAGATAACTCTTATATTTACTCATCGCTGACCTCCAACGCTTGCGGATATGCCCAACTTGTCTCTTCTCCGATCACTCCACCGCTGAGGCGTTGGAGGTTGATCTGTCTTCTCAACCCCTGGGCGCGCACTTCGATGAGCGCCTGCTCCACTTCGATCTCTTGATTCAGGGCCATCAAAAAATCAGAGGCCGATCGCTCCCCCAGCTCCAGCCCCAACAGCACCTGTGAGGCCAGATCACGGGCCAGGGGAAGCATCTCCTGGCGATAGCGCTGCTCTCTCTTCACCACCTCCCGCCACGCCGCATATTGGGCTTCTGCCTCCGCCAATATATCGCGCTCCACCTGCCGCGCTTCCGAAACCACCCCTTCCATCGCCGTCTGCCGCGCCGACGCCTCCCGGTCATAGGTCGACCCCCAAATGGGAAGCGTCATCCCCACCCCAATATGGATCATCTGATCGCGGGGCCCCTCCATCTCCCACATCGGCGCCTTATTGCTATAGCCCACCATCACCATCGGCGCCGGTCGGCGCCGTTGATCGACGAGCTCCAGTCGTCGCCTCTCCGAGTCCTCTCGGGACGCCTCCACCGCCACCTCCGGGGCATGGTCGCGCACCATCCTCTCCACCGCTTCCCAGGGGGGAAGCGAACCGGCCCCGGACTCCATATCGAGCCCCCTTATCGACGACAGGCCCTTCCCCTCGCCCCTCTCGAAGAGTGCCCCTACCTGTGCTCGTTGTTCTTCTCTTTGCGAGATCAATTGGGCACGCCGATCCAGCACTTGCTCTCGGGCCAACTCCAACTGGTAAAACTCACCATAATCTCCCCCCGATACCGGGGCAGTCGCTTCCACCACTGCCGTGGCGTCCTCCAGGAGCCCCACCTCATCGGCGATCAGCTCCAGTTGTGCCTCCACCCGGCCCAACTCCACCAGCGCCAACCGCAGCTCCTTCAGCGCATCCATAGCCACCCTGCGCTGATCGTAGTCCGCCGTCGTTGCCGACGCCCTCACCGGGGCCGCTTCCGCCGCTCTTGCCCCCGGCCAGCGAAGCGGTTGCGTGATCTCGATCCCGTGGCCCACCGTCGAGTGATCGCCCCAGGGCGCTCCCACCTCCAGCATGTATTCGATCGATGGATCCGGGCGGCGTCCTTCGATCCAGGCCGCCTCCTGACGCAATTGCTCCGCGCCCGTCTTCGCCGCCTGAATTCCCTCATGGCTCTGAAGAACCCGTTCATCGAGCTCCTCGAGCCCTGGCGCCTCGGCTCCCACATCCATCGGCGCCAACGCCAATATCAACCATACCCCTGCCGACACCGCCAGATAGCGCGGTGCGGCAGAGCCTCGTTGTCTGTCTTTCATTGCTTTCCTGCCCGGGGCAACCCTTGAGTGGTCGCCCTCATTGATTCTCAACACTCCAGTGACGCGACGTCGCGTGCTCTAAAGCCCCTCCACCCCTGGAGGGTTGGAGAATCAAATCAGCAGGATTTCGTGGTTCAGATAGGTCGAACGACCATCCGGTTGGACTTGCTCTCGCTGCGGTACTTCGGCACCGCCAGCGTCGTAGGTCATCACTTCCAGTCGCTGTGCCAACCACATCACGGCCAACACCGTCGGCACCCAATCGCTGAGGTCACTCTCTGGAGGAGTCACCGTCAACAGATTCTCCGACATCACGACTTCGCTTCCGTCGGCCACCGCCGACGACGCTTCTTTGCATCCCCCTTCTTCACAACAGCATTCCATCCCCGGGGCCTCATCGCCGCCCTGGCCCTGCTCTTCGTCCACCGTCGATGGACAGCACCCCTCGTCCTGGTCCATATCCTGGGCCCAGGCCGACGAACACAAACAGGGAAGCAGCAGCAGGGCTGCAAACATCACCAGCCCTGCCAGCCCCCCCACCTGACCTCGTTGTCGAATGCTCTGAATCATCTCTTCACTTCGTCTACCTTGCTGCACAAATGGCTCGACTCCACGACACTAATCACCGTCCCCATCGCTGTCCAGCTCTTCTTCTTCCTCCGGTTCAATTTCACCTTTGCGTAGCCCCGAGCTCACGGTCCGTGTGCGATCTACCCGCAATACCGCATGTTTCCCCGGTCGGATGCCTTTGCCAAATCGCCTCGCCCACACCTGAGTCATCTCGGCCCCCATCAACATGATCGTCCACGAATAGTAGACCCACACCAAAATCACGGCCAGCGTTCCCGCGGCCCCAAAGATCGTGCCCACCCCTGAATAGGCCACATAGGTACTGACCCCGTACATGCCCACGGAAAATAAAATCGATGTCAGCGCTGCCCCCACCCAGACATCGCGCCAGGCCATCTCGACGTCCGGCAGTAATTTATACACCAGCCCGAAAACCACCGTAAAAAATACCAACCACACCACCTGATCGCTCCACGCCCAGACCTCCCACTCCGTGCCGAACCAATCCACCCAGTAATTTTCCGCCACTCGCAGTGCAGCGCTTCCTATAAGCACCCCCAGAATCGCCAGACCGAAAAACAAGATCATCGTAAACGCCACCAGCCGTCGCTTCAGCGTATAGACCACCCCTGATTCCTCGTCCGGCTCCACCCCCCAAATGAGATTGAGCACATCCTGGAGGGCCGAAAAGATCACCAATGCCCCGAAGAACATGGTTCCCAGACTGAGCAGCGTCGCCCCCAGACCGGTTCCCGTTTCCCTGGCCTCTCTCACCATACTCTCCACGAATTGGGCTCCTTCACGGCCGATAAAGTCCTGCAACGTCGCCACCAATTGCCCCTCCACGGCCTGCTCGCCCAGCAAGAACCCCGCTCCCGCTATCGTGATCACCAATAGCGGCGCCATGGAAAACACCGTATAATAGGCCAGAGCAGCGGCGTGACGAAGCGCCTTATCGTCCATCCACTCTTGCACCGAAGTCGCCACAAACCCTCGGGCGGGCTCCAGAAACCCCCAGACTCGAACCGCCATTTTCTTTGCGTTCATAGACCCCTTTTATGTTCGCTCAAGCTTGCTATGGTAAGCATTGAAATTAATAGCATGGTGGTTAACCTCACCACCAGAGTTTTCCCCGTCAACCTCGGGAAAGCCTGGAATTCTTCGCAGCTCCCGGCCGTTCGTTTTCAAATGCTGTCTGTCTGGTGGATATAAACCCTCTTTCCCTTCCTCCCCTCGGATTTTATGGTGTCAGTGATACGCTCCTTTTTTTCCCGTGATTTCGAGTATTCGCCTTTTCACCGGGCCCTCGAGATCTTCGCCATTATCGGTTTCTTCTTTCTGGTCGCCATCATCGCCGTCCGGGCCGCGATCGGCTTTCAAGCCTATGGTTGGACCACCGCCCTCTGGGTCGTTCCCCTGACTGCCCTTCTGGGATATCTGGCCGCCGACTTCGCCTCCGGTGTCGTTCACTGGCTCGGCGACACCTACGGAACGGAGGAGACTCCCGTGCTCGGCGAGGGCTTTGTGAAGCCTTTCCGCGAGCATCACGTCGAACCCGAGGGCATCTGCCATCACGACTTCGTGGAGGTCAATGGCAATAATAGCATCGTCCTCGCCCTCTATATGGTCCCCGTGGCCATCGTTCTCTCCGACCCCACCCAGCTCTGGCAATTTCTCTTCCTCAGCGCATCGATCTTCTTTACCCTCGGTATCTTCATGACCAACCAGTTTCACAAGTGGTCCCATGAACCCGACCCGCCGAGCTATGCCCGAACCCTCCAAAAAATGAATCTCATCTTGCCCAGCGACCACCACGACGTGCACCACACCGCCCCCTTTGACACCTACTATTGCATCACCTGCGGTTGGATGAACCCCATTTTGCAGCGAACTCAGCTCTTTGAGCGCATCGAAAAGGTCCTCAAGACCCTCTTCGATCTCCCCACCTCTCGTGAACGCAACGAAGCCACCTGAGCTCTTCATGGGTCCTAGCCACGAGCCCCTCTATTCGCGTCTCGCTGGAAAGGCGGTGGAGGCCTTCTACCGCGGCACCGCCACCGCCGCCGGCCTCACTCCGCTCGCCCGCCCGGGCCTCCACGATGTTGAACGCTTCAAAGACATTGCCTATCGGCCCAGCGGCCGACGGCCCCACCACCTCGACATCTATCGGCTTCGCGACCAAACAGAATCCGCCCCCGTCATTTTTTATATCCACGGCGGCGGCTTTCGCTTTCTCTCCAAAGAAACCCATTGGTTAATGGGCCTGGCCTTTGCCCGCCGGGGCTATCTGGTCGTCTCCATAAATTACCGACTCGCCCCCCGTTATCCCTTTCCCTCCGCCATCGTCGACGCCTGCCACGCCTATCAGTGGACCGTCGACCATATCGCCGACTACGGTGGCGATCCAGAGCGCATCTCCGTCGCCGGCGAATCGGCGGGTGCCAATCTCGCCGCCACCCTCTCATTGGCCGCCTGCCGGCCCTTTCCCCAGGCATGGATGCGCCGCGTCTACGACATCGGTCGACCTCCCCAAACCGCAATTCTTGCCTGCGGTATCTTTCAGGTCTCGGAGCCCGAGCGCTTTCGCCGGCGTTTCGATCTGCCCGAATGGCTCTATCACCGTCTCGCAGAAGTTGGCCGCGACTACCTGGGCCCCTCTCGCTTCCACGCCCGCCAGCCCTCGGCGCTGGCCGATCCCCTGGTCTTGTTGGAGGGCTCCCCCAAGCTCCATCGCCCCTTTCCCAGGACCTTCGCCCCCGTGGGCACCGCCGACCCCTTGATCGACGATACCCGACGCCTCCACCGCGCTTTCCAACACCTCGACATCCCCATCGAAGCCCGCTATTACCCCGGCGAAGCTCACGCCTTTCACGCCTTTCTGTGGCGCGCTCAGGCCCGCCAATGCTGGCGCGACCTCTACGCCTTCCTCGACCAATACTTCCCCCTGAATCCCCATGCCCCCCCTTGAACCGGGACTATTCATGAGCCGCGGTAGACGCGTCGTGAATAATCCGAGTTTCGTCAATCACGCTCCGAACTTATTGAATCGCCCCGCCTCTGCCAGCGCCAGGGGCATCAGATCCCGCGACGCAATCCGTCCCAGGGTCCCCCTGGTCACCTCGATCTCATCGAAGGCCTCCGTGGCTCCGCTGAGCACTGTCTTGGACCACAGCGCCGTCGGAATTGGGTGCCAGGAGTGATCGCGAAGTACGCAGGGCGTGCAGTGATCACCGGTCAGTGCCACCACGTCGAAGTCCAACTCCAGCGCCTCCGCGAACACCTCATCGCAGGCCTCGAAGATCTCGACCTTCCCGTCGAAATCTCCATTATGAGCCACGCTGTCGGTCTCCTTGATGTGCAGATAAAAGAAATCGTACTCCTCGAAGTGCTTCTTCAACGTCGCCACTTCGTCGGCGTGCTCCATGCTCGGCACCTCCAACACGTCCATCCCCACCAGTCGCGCAATCCCCTTATACATCGGATAGGTCGCAATGGCCGCCGCCTTGATCCCATAGAGCTCCTCGAGCGTCGGCAGATCCGGCGGGCAACCGATGCCTCGCACCAAGAGGCCCTGGGCCTGTTCATGGTCGGCGAGCTCATCATAGATCTGCTCCACCACCTGTTGAACCACCTCCGCCGCGCGCTCCGTGCCTTCGATTCCCGACGCCACATCCTGGGGGGCGAGCCCCTCCTTTTGGGGATCCGAATCCTCGAGCGGCCCCTGGAGTCCCGGGCCTCGAATCAATAGCGCGCACCGATGTTCCTTGCCCGGAAAAACATAGATCTCCATGCCCTCCACATCCACCACCTCGCTGATGCGCTCGCACAACTGGCGGCTCTTCTCGCTGGCGATTCGCCCCGCCCGTCGATCCCTGACCACCGGCGCGTCATCGACCCACTCCAGGGCCGCAAAATTTCCCCGCATCGCCAGATCGCCGGCCTTCGGCTCCACTTCTCCCACCCATTGGCCATCCAAAAACGCCCCTTCGGCCCCCAGGACCTCCAGCACACCCCGCGGCAAGTCGAATTCGTCGAGCGGATACCCAAATAGGGAGAGATGGCCGGGACCACTTCCCGGCGTCACCCCCGCCCCATGAGGCACCAACCCGCCACAACTGGCCTCTCTGGCAAAGGCATCGATCTTTGGAATCGACGCCGTCTCCAATTCCGTCTTCCCCGTTTCTCCATGGGGCAATCCGCCGATACCATCAAAGACCCAAAATAAGATCTTGCTCTCTGCATCGATCGCCAACTTCTGAAGTTCTCGCAGTCGCTGCATCATCTCTCCTGTTTTTTCTTAGAGTTGCCCCCTCTCCTGTTGGATGGGGCAATTCAGTCAAATGTATCACTGGGATTGCCGACGGGCTTGCCCGCCAATTCCGCTTCCACGGCCTCTAGATAGGCCGCGGCTTCGCCGTGTTCGGGCTCGATCTCGAGCACCCGCTTGAGGCTGTCGCGGGCACTGTGAAATTGCTGACGACGCCGGGCCAACTCCGCCTGCTTGAAAAAGAGCGGGATGGCGTGATCGAGCTTATATTCCGGCATGATCCGCTTTCGGTAGGCATGGCGCGTCTCCCGCTTCGCCAACGCCGCGTAGGCCGCTTCCACCCGCTCGTTGATCTCAGCGACCTTGCCGTGAACCTCGTCTTCCAGGGCCGCCGGGATATTCTCCGGGTCAAATTGCTCACTCAGCCGTTCATGGGCCTCGGCAATCACCTCCGAATAGCTCGACCAGTGGACATTCAGCACTTCGAAATAGCTGGCCTTGTGGACGCTCAGATGCTTCACCGTAATATTTTCACGCAGCCGCTCGCGGACCACCGTGTCGTGCAGGGAGCGATCAAATCGCACCAGCCCCATGCGGTGAAGTCCAAATAACACCGCAAAGGTCTCTCCCGGGGGCAGCGCGCTCTCCGTCAATACCTCGCGCATCCTCTTTCGCCCGGTGATCACCCGCTCCACCAGGCGTAGATGACTGTCCTCATGAAGCGCTCGGTCAAGGCGTTCGCGCTCCTCCTCCAGGACCTCCGGATAGGTGTCCAACACCTCGGAGAGCCTACTTTCCCGATCTTTTACCGGCAATTGCTTCAACCGGCGAAATAAGCGTTCGAAAATGATCCGCTCCGCTGCCACATGCACTCGCAGCGGTGGCTGCGGCAAAAATCCGGCCGGCAGGGCATCGCCCCCGTAAACTTTAAGTGCGCCTTTCTCCCGCCCACACAACTCCCGAAGTACGAACGTCAATCGGCCGGCGATGGCGTGACGCAATTCGTCGGGGTTGAGGATCGATAACTCCATCAAACTCCGCGCAAGATTGATCCCCAACTCATCGGCGTGAGCCGCCGCCATCGCCAGATCTCGACGGTCGATACGATCCGCCGCCAGGAGCATCGGGCCCAACTCCTCCTCCGCCCGCCGCGGCTCCGTGCTTCGCTCCACCACCAATCCCCCATCAAATCGCAACTGCTCTCTTTGGCCTTCCCCTTGCTCCACGATCATCAATCCTGTGAATCCATTGGCTGACATCTGCAACAAGATATCGAGGATCCGATCCGAGGCCAGCGCCTCGATTCGATCCGCTCCCCCGATGGGTTCGATAAACTCCGGCGCTGGCCCATAGACCTCGTGGGCCGATGTCGCCCCCTCCACCACCTTACCTGGACGCATCACGTGCAGATCGGGATCCGGTAATTCCACGGTGCGTCGCGTCGTCGACTTCACCATCTTTCGGTGGGGCCCGGTATGCGTCACCTTGACCCCTCCGCGACGCCCCTGGGAAGTCAGCGAGGGCGCAAAGGAGCGCTCTGACTCCGTCCCTATTATCCCCTCTCGAAGGCCCCCCATTCCCTCATAGGTCATCGCACTGCTGACCACCGGGCCCTGTTCGTCTTCCTCGCGCTCTATTTCCTCTCGAATCGCCTCCAGGGCCAATATATCCTCTCGTCCTAGCCCCGACACCTCGATGGCCGTGCCTCGTTCCGAGATATTGACCACCCTTCCCTGGGTCTCGATCATCAAGTGATGGGCTGGAAATCCGAGCGTCACGATCACCAGATCGTTGAGCTGCGGTCTCGGCTCCACCTGCACCAAAATCGCTCCTACCTCCAATACCTGGTGGAGCACCCCTTCGACGGCCGGTTCCGAGTCCGCCTCGATCCGAACCTGGGCTGATACCGACGATCCCGCCTCCGGACTATTGGACGACGTTGGAAACAACGGGCGAACCACATTGCTATTGATCCTCCCCGTCCATCCACTCGACGTCTTTGAGACCTCCGAGGTCTGCTCTCGCTTCTCCTGGCGCTCTGCCAGAACCTTGTCCACCACCCCCTGGACCGCTCCGTCATCAAGGATTTTCAACTCCCCTTCCAGGATTTGCTTTAACGCACCGTACAACTTTGCCGTTGCATCCGATGTCTTCTCTGATGTCATAAATATCAACCCTGGCCGTCGCAGCTATTGCTCGTCAAAGCCCGTGAC
>CAYQBU010000044.1:0-24398 GCA_964415785.1 uncultured Bradymonadales bacterium | reverse complement strand
GACGCCTGCAGACCAACCCCGAGTTGGCAGGTAATATGACCATTAACTGGCGCGTGGAGCTCGACGGATCGGTCTCCAACGTCCGCGTCGTGGAGTCGACGCTCAATGATCCCCAGGTCGATGGTTGCATCACAAGGGTGATCGAGCGACTTCGCTTTGAAGAGCCCGACGGCGGTATGTGCGACATCAACTATCCCTTCGTCTTCACCGGCCTCAACTAACGCGACCGACGAAGCGAAGCAAAAAGGGCCGCTCCCCGTCGGGGAGCGGCCCTTTTTTATGGGCTCCGTCGGAGGCCTGGTGTTCAGCTCTCGCCGTCGACCATGTCCAACAGCTCTCCTTTGCTGTGCAGGGCAGAGACGGAGTCGTAGCCGCCGATGGAGACCCCATCGATAAAGATCTGGGGGACCGTGCGCTTGCCGCCGGCCTTTTTGACCATGCGATCTCGCTCCTCAGCGTCATGGGTGACGTCGATCTCAGTGTAGTCGATGCCCAGGCGATCGAAGAGACGCTCGGCCATATCGCAATAGGGGCAATACTCGGTGCGATAGATGATGACTTCTGCCATAGAAACCTCAAAACCAGTGGGAGGAGGCCAGTGTATCAGGGCGGTCCACCCACCTAGGATGGATACGAAATCAAGAAACTCAAGAAATTAGGCTCGGTGCGTAGGGTGGAATGGCCAATAAAGGATGGGCCTGGCTCATCTTGAGGAGCAGTTGAGCTTCGGTCAGCGACTGGGGCAGCTCGAGGTTCGGTGCGAGCGTCGATTGGCGGATGAGATCGCCGATGCTGGAGCTGCGGTGAGCCACGAAGTCCAGGGGAGGCGATGAAGAGAGCTTGTCGCCAGCAATGGAGTGCAGGAGCTCCAGGGCGGTCTGGAAGCCGCCGAGCTCGTCTACCAGGTGGCGCTGTTGAGCGCTGGCCCCGGTGTAGATACGACCTCGGGCGTAGCGGTGGAGTCGGCGGCGAGGAAGCTGACGGGCTTCTCCCACGCGGCGCAAAAATTGGCGGTAAAAGGATCGGGCGTCGCGCAGCAGGTTGTTCATCGCCTCGTCGGAAAGCGGCTCGGCGATGCTGTTGAAGACCGATATATCGTGGGCAAAATAGGCGCTATGGCCGATGTCGGCTTTGTCCAGGGCCCGGGGCAACGAGAATTTGCCGGCGACGACGCCGATGGAGCCAGTGATGGTGTCGGGCTGACAGACGATGCGGTCGGCGCCACAGGCCAGGTAGTAACCTCCGCTGGCGGCGACGTCGCTGCAATAGGCGATGACCGGTTTAGTCTGGCGAAGCTGTCGGATGCCGTCCCAGATCATTTCACTGGCCAGGGCATTGCCCCCGGGGGAGTTGATGTGAAGGATGGCGCCCTGGACACGGGGGTCGTTTTGGATCTGGCGAAGTTTGGGCAAGACCTCGTGGGGATCGATGGTGACCACCGAGGGCCCGGGGACCTCCATCTTGGGCATGACGATCATGCCAGACAAGTCCATAAGCGCCACGCGTCCTGGAGAGCGAAAGAGAGGGGACCAGGAGTAGCTCGGTTTGCCCTCGGCATAGCTAAAGGCGTCTTTGAGCCACACCTGGCCGGTCCGGGGTTCGTTGGCGCTGGCGTCATCGGCGTCGGCGTCGGCATGCCCGGATTGGGAAGGAGGCGCGTCGTCGGTGTCTCGTCGAGAAGCCTGAGCCGGGGACGTCGCACCGGGGGGCAGATCGTGAGCCTGGCGGCGGTCCAGGATCCAGCGATGGATCAGCGAGCGGTGGAGGCGACCGTCGATAAGTCCCAGCGCTTCGGCCTGGCGGTCGTCGAGGGGCATCGACGCATAGTGGCCGTCCAATTCATCGTCGTCCAGGGAGCGACCTTCCTCGATGCGTCGGCTGCGAATGTCGTAAATTTCGTCGACCACGTGCTGCATCATGAGGTCCAGAGGCCGGGTCGACTCCTGGTGAATGAATCGGTGGGCGGCCCCTTTAAAGGGTCCGATATGGACAAATTGAGCGCTAATGCCCAGGCGCTCCAGGAGGGCGGAGCCGAAGAATTGCTCCAGGCGAGGTCCATAGAGGTAGAGGCGACCACCGGGGGTGAATAGGATGTCGTCGGCCTCGGCGGCCAGATCGTAGGCGTTGTCGCGAAGGCTATGGGCGTGGAAGACGACCTTTTTTCCACGGGCCTGGAGCGTCTGTACCAGTTCGCGAATATCGCCCAGGCGTCCCGGTCCGATGGTGAGGTCGTCGGCACTGAGCACCACGCCCTCGATGCGCTCGTCATCGCCGATGACGTCGATGGTGGAGCGCAGGTCGAGGAACGTGGGGCTGTCCTTGAAGTAAGCCGCAAGGCCCTGGGGTGGACCCATGGCCAGACGTTGAGGTAGACGCAGGCGTACCCATTTGGTTTTCTTTCGAGTGATGAAGTGAGCGAGTCGAAAGAGAATCGACTTCAAGCAGAAGATGAAAAAACTGAGAATATTCCACAAGAGCATAAAGGGTGCGCGAAGCATGGCATACCTGTGGCTAGGTCAATACAAACAAAGGCGTCGGCACTCTAGTGCTGTCCTTCGAAAAAACGCAAGCACTCTCGGCGGTGCTGAACGACGGTGGCGGTGTTGCGACTCCTCGATGATGCCAAGGCATCGTCTCGTTATTGGGCCTTGCCGTCGTCGCCCAGTCCTCGCCGAGAGTACATCCGTTCGTCCGGCGAGCAGCATTTGTGAGCAGGCGTTGTGGTGTCGGGTCTACTCCCTGATGGTGGTGTTGGTGATCTGCGGCGGCTTAGCCCTTGGCGGTTGCGTGGAGACCGCCGACTGTGATGAACACGTCGGTTGTGAGTCCGGCGAGGTATGTTACCAGAGCGAGTGCCGGCCGACCTGTGAAGAGCATGCGCAGTGCGGTGATGACGAGGCCTGCCTTCCCTGTTTCGAAGACGGCGATGGCGATGGCAGTGGGCGATGCCTGGGCGTAGAGACATCGGCCTGCGTTCCCGAGGAATGAGGTATTATGGCGCGCATCTTGGACGTCAATCGCGATAGACAACGCATCAAGATCGACTTTCCCTACAATCGGGAGTTGGTCAATTTGGTTCGGACGTTGCCGGAGCGGCGCTTCGATAACCGCCAGAAGTGCTGGTATGTGCCGATCAAGCACCTGGATTACGTCATTCAGAAGCTCGATGGGCACCATTTTCGGTTCAGCGCTCGATTGAGAAAGTATCGCCAACAGGAGGGCGGCGAGGGTCGATCGCCGGCGGTGCCCGATGTTCCCGATGGAACGCTGACGGTCAGTGAGCTAAATCGGGGCGCTCAGGAGGCGTTGCGGGCCCATTTTGGGGAGGAAATCTGGGTGGTCGGCGAGCTGCAGAGTTTCGAGCGCAACCTGCAGAGTCGCTACGACCACTACTTTTTTGAGTTGGTGGAGCGACCGGTCAAGGGGGCACCGGAAGTGGCCAAGATTCGGGCGGTTTTATTCAAGCGGTTTCGCCATCAGGTGGAGCAAAAGCTCGAGGGGAGCGGCGTTGAGTTGGCGGACGGTGCGGCGGTGAGGCTGCGGGGACGCGTCGATCTCTACCTGCAAAATGGAAGTTATCAGCTATTGGTGCGCGATATCGACCCGACCTATACGGTGGGATCGATCGAGTTGAACCGAGAACGGGTCTTTCGCAAGCTCCAAGACAAGGGCATCGCCGGTCTTAACGTCGACCGACGGCTACCGATATGCCCCTTGCGAGTGGGGGTGATCACGAGCCATGAGAGCGACGCCTATAATGATTTTATTCATCAATTACAGTCCAGCGGATACGGCTTCGAGGTCGTGGTTCACGACGCCAACGTGCAGGGGGCGAATACGGAACCGTCGGTGCTGCGAGGGTTGCGCTATTTCGAGCGACGAGCATCGGAGTTCGACGCTGTGGTGATCACTCGCGGTGGAGGATCGCGCTCGGAGTTGGCCTATTTCGATACGGAGGCCATTGGAGAGGCCGTCTGTCGCCATCCACTGAAGGTGATCGCCGGAATCGGGCACCAGCGCGACGTCTCGCTCCTCGATTTAATCGGGGAGTCGACGAAAACACCGACGGCGGCGGCTGATTTACTGATCTCGACGGTGGAGACTTTTGAGGAGTCGGTCCAGGAGCTGGGGCGCCGGATTGGAGAGGTCGCAAGGGGACAGATCGAGCAGAGCCGACAGTCTTTGCATCGACGCGCGACGCGTCTGGAGCGAGGAGTGGGACGACGGCTCAGTCGGGGGCGTCAACGCCACCAGGCGTTGGGGATAAAGCTCGCCGGGCGGACCCGAGCGGCCCTGGAGAGGAGGCGTCAGCGACTGGGTATTTTGTGGCGAGGGGTAGAGCGGGGGGCCGGAGAGGTCACGGGGCAGGCCCGGCGATCACTTAGCCGAGTGCAGCGCTTTCTGGGGGGACCGCGGCCTTCGGCCAATGTGGTTCGATCCCGCCGAGACCTGGAAGAGCATGTCCAGAAGCTTCGTCGACTCGCCGAACGTCAGATCGAGGACCACCGACAACAGGTGGAACATCAAGCCGACGTCTTCCACCTCGTCGATCCCCAGCGAGTGCTGGAGCGAGGTTTTGCCCTCATTCAGGGAATGGATGGAGCGATCCGCTCAGAGCGAGAAGTGGCTCCAGGAGACTCCTTTCAAGTGCAGCTCGCGGACGGTCGCTTCCAGGCGACCCGCGACGATAGTGAGACCAACGATACCCAGAGCAACGGAGACCGTGGTGAGTGAAGCCAGAGAAAATGAACTTGAAGACGTCAGCTATAGCGAGGCCGTCGCCGAGCTAGAAGCCATCCTGGAGGCCATCGATCGCGACGCCGTCGACCTCGATGAATTGGGCGACAAGGTCAGCCGGGCGGCCGTCCTCATCGAGCATTGCCGCGAGCGCATCGATGCCACGGAGACCCAGGTCCAAGAGGTGATCCAGGGCCTGGAAGGCGATGACTCGGAGTAGGCCGAGGCTTAAAAAACGCCTTAAATGATGTCCACTGCGAAGTTGGAGTGGACCCGGAAGCGCGCGGTGTTGTCGGGGTTCGAGCCCGACGCCCGGGTGCGAAATCGGATCCCTTCTTCGATATAGGGTTTGAGATCCAGATCGTCGTCGACGTCGAGTTGATAGCTCGACTGTTCCTCGGGGACGGGGTCTTTCCAGGCCAGATCGCGTGTGGGGAGGTCAGAATCACTGCGCGAAGAGGAGACCTCGATGGTGATCTCGTCCATGAAATCAAAATGCTCCTCTTCGGAATCTGCTTCCATCTCAAAGGACATTCGCCGCAGACGAACCGATCGGGCGCCGGATGCGCTTTGCTCCTCCAACTCCTGCTCCAGGTCGACGTCCATGGGAATGTTGAGGCCGTCCAGGGAGCCGAGGGGCGTGCCTCCAACGGGAGAGGGCTGGACTTCGATGACGTCACTTTCCTCGCTGAACCGAAAGGAGCCCAGTTCGGCGCAGGCCAGCGAAGTGAGTAGTAGTAGAATAGAGGCAAGCGCGGTCAGTGGTTTATGGATTGCCATTGAGCTACTCCCGAGGACAGGTAAAGTGATGGATTCGAGTGCATTCAAAAAGAGTCTCGTGCCTAGAAATAAGCAAACCCCGTACCATCCGCGACTCGGGGGGCACGAGATTCAGGGTCCTGATTACTTGCCTTGCCTTGAGGGCAATTGTAAAGTCTCAGCCGATGAGAGGGCTGACACGGACGCCAAAAAAGCTCCCTTGAGACGCGATGGGCAGGGCCTCGACCTATGAAATTTTATTGCGACAATTGTCAGACGAAATACTCCATCGCCGATAAAAAGGTGAAGGGGCGGGTTCTCAAGGTGAGGTGTAAGAAGTGTAGCCATGTGATCACGGTGCGAGAGCCACGCCAACGCCAGTCGAGCGCCAAGCCGACCAGAGGTACTCCAACGGTGGAGTGGCACTACTCGATCAATGGGCAATCCTTCGGGCCGGTCCCCGAAGAGGAGATTCGCGCCAAGATCAAGAGTGGAGAACTCAAGGCGGCGGTCTACCTCTGGAAAGCGGGCTTTGGCGATTGGTTGCCCCTGTCGGAAGTAGCGACGTTTGCCGATGACCTGGCGAAGGCTGAGGCCAAAAAGCCGCCACCGAAGACCCTGGGGGTCAGCCAGGAGTTGGAGGCCGTTAAACTCACCGACCGGGAGCAGGCCCCAGACGAGGAACAGGCGAAAAAGGCTCCCAGCGCGTCAACGCAATCGGCGTCGGAGCGACAAGAGGAGCAACAGGGCAAGAAAAAAGGGGGTTCGTCGAGTGTGGCGCAGCGGCTGCGCAACCAGCTCAAGAAGAGCAAATCCCGTGAAGAGCCGGAGCCAGAGAAGTCGGAAGGCGCATCGGAGGCGGCTGGCCTCGCCGCCAAAAGCGACACCGCCGTGGAGTCGGAAGACGTCGACGAACAGGAGCAACAGCAGCTGGCGCCGGAAGAGACTGCGCGACCGCGTGAGGAGGGAAAACGTCAGGGAAGTCGAGAGCGCCTCGACCAGTTGCGAAGTCGCCTCCAGCTAAATCGACGCTCTACCGAAGAGGAAACGAAAGAAGAAGAGCAACAAGAAGAGCAAGAAGTGGCCGTGGAAGCGGTCGACAGGGCCGACGAAATAAGAGCGGAGGAGCCGAGGGAGCCGGAGCAAAAAGAGGAAGAAGTCCCGACAGTTTCTGCGGAGCCCCTGGACGAGGCCGACGCTCCGGTGAATTTGGAACGGGACGGTGTTGACGATCTTTCCAGCTCCGCTTCGAAGGGCAGCCACGATGGTCTATTCAGTGGCCTGGACGACCAGAACCCGCCCCTATCACAGGGCGCCCAGGCCCCGGTGGAGCCGGAGCCAGAGAGTTTGGAAGAGAATGGCGAAGACGAAGATGCCGTGCCCTTCTTCCCCGCTTCGGCTCCAACCCTGGGCGGGGCAGAGGATGAGAGTGAGAGCTCAACTTCCATAAGTCGGGTCGATGAGATGACGGGGAGTCTCCTCATCCAGATCAATGAGATCAAGAGCGATGGGCGAAAGCGCGCCATCGTAGGGACTCTGGGAGCGGTGGTCGCGTTGTTGGTCGTCGGGGGAGTGGGCTATTTGGGGTGGACCCAGACGGGTTCTGACGAGGAGCCGGTGGCCCAGGAACGGGGACCACGAGCAGACCACGTAGGTGGTCAGCCGGAGTTTCGGACCTATGATCGTGAGGAGCTGGACCGATTTCGCGACCAATTTATGGTCGACGAAGAGGTGGTCATCTCTCGCGAGGACAGCCGCGCGGCCTACGAGAGGGACCAGGCCGGTGAGGGCGAGGAGCCCCAGGTCGTGGCACAGGAAGATGGCGGAGCCGGCGATGAAGATAGGGGCATGCCGTCTTTTGATACGGATAGCATCGGAGATAGCGATATGGAGGCCCTGGAGGGAGATCGGGCCTCGGGAGACGACGGGCTCGGCGGGTCGCGGTTTTCACAACCGGAATTGGCAGGGGCTGGAGATATGGAGGGGCTGTCGGGGCTTGAGGACATGGATGAAGGGGATAGGGATCGCTTTGAGCGCATGGCGGCCCTGCAGAGCGATTCCCAGCGTCAGGTCCACGACGCCGATGGAGAGTTCGATGGCAGTCGAAGTGGACGTCGAACAGAGCTGAGTCCCGTCGATATCTCGCGGGGCATCGGCTACGTCATGGAGAGCGTCGGGGTCTGCCGAGAGCGCCACCTGGCCCGTGGCGGCGGTGAGTTGGAAGAGACGGAGTTGGAGGTACACCTGGTTGTGGAGTCCGATGGGTCGGTGGGCGAGTTTTCGCTACATCGCCGGGATGAGGCGCCGGGGCCAACGGTTCTCGATGACACGCTCTTTGAGCGTTGCATGAATTCCCACACGGGGCGATGGAGGTTTCCGCCCTTCGATGGAGACCCTCAACCGGTGGGGGCACCCTTTTCGTTGCGTTGATCGGCATCGGGTTGTCGCTGCAATTGGTCCTCGATGAGAGCGAGGTCGACGAGAGAGGCCGTATCTCCTTGATCGGTGGCCAATTGGCGGGCCCGTTCGACCCATCCCTCGGCATGATCGGGACAATCATGGTGCACAAAGTCCTCCGCAATCTCCACGTGGAGATCGACGTCGTCGCCAAATTCCTCGGATTGGCTAAGCAACGTGCTCAAGCGCTGATGGGCCTCGTCCAGGTCGCCACTGTACAGAGAGAGGCGGGCGGCGATGAGGTCGATGACCTCGTCTTCAATGGCTGGCCACTGGTGGCGAATCTCGTCGAGGATGGCCGTCGCTTCGTCCTGCTCATCCTGGCGGATATGTTGACGGGCCAGATCGACGAGGATTTCAGCGTAGTTGAGGGCTGGGTCGTCGAGTTCGCCGTTGCGAAGGGGCTCCAAAAGGTCGAAATACAGCGGGAGTTGGTCGGCGTCGCGAGCCTTATTGGCCAGGGCCCAGCGCTCGAGGTCGCTGAGCGGTTCCAGGGCCGTGCGCTGCTCCATCGGCGAGCGGTCGGGGCGGTGAAGGATCTGCTGTAGGCGACGAGATTCCTGGGCTGATATAACCTCCCAGGCGTGATAGGCGTAGCCGAGTTCATCGTCGACGTAGTTGGCGTAGGGATCACCGATGGACGGCGAAATAGATGAGGGCATGGTCGTACTCCGGAGGAGGGAAGAGGAGGCGCTGAAAACGAGTTGGCACTAAGGATCACGATGGTCGATGAATCAAGAGCACATCAACGAGGCCACCATGGAGCGGGTTAAGTTATTCTTCAAAGGCGTCTGTATGGGCGTCGCCGATATCATTCCCGGTGTAAGTGGTGGAACGCTGGCGTTGATATTGGGAATCTATACGGAGTTGGTCAATACGCTGAAGGGATTGCACCTGCGGTGGTTGCCCGCTCTTTGGGCCTGGATCCGAAGTGGTTTTGGGACTCCCGAGGGCCGCGAGCTATTGGAGGCCTTCGATGAGATGAATGTCTGGTTTCTGCTCGTATTGGGAGCAGGGATCTCGGGGGCGGTGATCGTAGGAGGGCTGGTCTTGCCACCGCTGTTGGAGAATTACCCGGAGGTGATGCGGGCTCTTTTCTTTGGGTTGATCGCGGCCAGCGTTTGGATTCCCTTTCGGATGGTGGAGCAGCGAAGTTGGAAGGTGGCCGTGGCCATTGGGGTGGGGATTGGAGCCGGATTGTGGATGGGGTGGACGGCGACGGCCCCGGACCGGGTCTATCATGCGGGGATCAACTGGGTGAGCTATGAGGCCGAAGACGACGAGCGCCTGGAACAGATCACGCGCCGTGGGCTATCGAGTTGGCCCGGTGATCAAGTCTTTTGGGCCGACGAGAACCATGCGTTGCGAACGGCTCTGGAGCTGGCCTATCCGGATCGGAACTTTGAGGCGCCGTCCTCCGATCAGGAGATGGTCGTCGATCCCGAGATCGCCGCCGAACGCAGCTCCAGTTATAATGAGTTGGTGGTTCCCAAAGGGACATCAGTGGAGATTCCACAGCCCGTGCTGTGGTATATCTTTTTGGCGGGGATGATCATGGTCTGCGCGATGATCCTTCCCGGGATTAGCGGATCTTACTTATTGCTTATCCTGGGGGTGTATTTCTTTATGCTCAATACGTTGCGCACGCTATTGAGGGGAGTGCCACAATTTGATGTAGCGCCGACGGCCATGCTTTTCGTGGCAGTGTTTATGGCAGGAGCCATTATTGGATTACTCACGTTTGCGAGGGTGATGAGTTGGATGCTGGAGCGGGTGCGGGCGCTGACGATCGGTTTGTTGGTGGGACTGATGGTGGGAGGCCTCAGGGGAATCTGGCCCTTTCGGCAGTTGGATGATGGCGTGGTGGTCAATACCTTACCGGAGGCGATGGATGCGACGGTGATGGCGGTGATGGTCGCCGCGCTTGCGGGAGCGGTGGTGGTCAGCGGGTTGACCCTGCTGGGCAGCGGTTATGAGGACAGGTCGATCTGAGTGAAGCACTGAAGCCAGTTAGACGAGGAGACCAGATGCAGATCAGCGCGCGGACAATGTACGGATTGAGGGCTCTGGTGACGTTGGCCGGAGCTCGGACCGATGAGCCGATGAGCATTCAGGCCATTGCCTCGGAAGAGGATTTGCCGAGCAAATTTCTGGAGGGGATCATGGCCGATTTAAAAAGGGGGCAATTTGTGCGCAGCAAGCGGGGGGCTGGCGGGGGCTATATGCTGGCCAAGCCGGCCAGTGAGATCACGATGCTCAGCGTAATTCGCCACCTGGAGGGGCCGGTGGCGCCCGTGGCCTACGAGGGGTGCGCCAGCGGCGGGGGGCCGGTCACGGAGAGGCAGGCCGCTTTTCGACCGGTGTGGAAGGAGATCCGGGCGTCGACGATCCGCGTGCTGGAGCGCTATACGATCCAGGGCATCGCCGATTCGGTGCCCGAGATTGATGGAGAGGACTTCAAGCCCATCTATCAGATCTGACGATCAGAAGTCGGGCTGTTCCAGGTAGTCCGTGCGCATATTCTGACCGACGTAGATACCCTCGCCATAGCCCTCGTAGATGCGAAGGTAGGCGTAGAGAAAGTGCAAGACTTTCTTGGCGTATTCACGGGATTCGGTGAAGGGGATTTCCTCGACGAACTCGTCGAGAGGCATGGCGTGGCCGCGCATGTCGAGCCAGCCGCTGACGCGATGGGGACCGCCGTTGTATCCGGCGAAGGCAAAGAGCTCCTGGCCGTGGAATTTCTTGACCAGGCGGCTGAAATAGAAGACGCCGTGTTCCACAGAGGTATCCTCCTCCAGAAGGTCAAAGGGCCCGAAATCCTCGGCGCCAAAGAGCTCGGCGATCTTGAGGCCTGTGCGCGGGATGACCTGGAGAAGGCCCAGGGCGTCGGCGATGCTGATGGAGTCGGGGTTAAAGGAGCTCTCCACGAGCATCAGTGCCCAGATCATATAGGGGTTGACGTTGTGTTTTTCGGCCAGGGGAATGACCTGCTCGGGGAAGGCCCGGGGATAGGCCATCATCCAGTAGCGGCGCGCTTCTGGATTGGTCTGAGGGTCCTCGCGTAGCCACCAGGTGTCGTCGAGGGCGAAGCGACGGACCATGTGGTAGTCGCCGACCTCTTGGAACGCGTCGATGAGCAGGGGACGAAGGTCCTGGCGTTGGGAGTGAATGGAGCGCTGGCGTTCAAGGAGCTCGCGGCGAGCGTCGCGGTCGTCGGGGATGGGAAAGAGGGGTTCATCGTCGTCCATTCCCCAGTAGTCGGCGCGAGAGGCGTGGCGGCGGTTGTCGATGAGGTAGCCCCAGCGCTTTTGAGGCAGTTCATGGGGACTGGAGGTGGGGCGAGAGCGCGTGCTCAGCGAGCGATATTCTTGAGCGACGGGACGCAGGACGCGGCGGGCTTCGGTGTACCATCCGGCGGTCCACAGCCAGTGGACGCGCTTCAGGTCGGGAAAGAGGTCGCCTGCCTCATCGAGGGCGTGCTGCAGCCCCCCGTGATGACTGTAGTCGTCATAGGCGGTCCAGTCATCGGGCAGGGGCCCGATCATATCGCCCTGGCGATAATTGGCGAAACCGATCTCCGAGCCACGGCGGCCGTTCCAGTAGATGCGGGCTTCCGTGTGATATCCGATGCGCGGGGCCTGGCGGTCGCCAAAGTCGACCTGGCGACCCGGGATCGATGGCTCCGAGGCACCGGCGTCGTGGAGGGCGTCATCGGTGGTGGGCCAGGGGTCGCGGGCGGTGGGGAGGCTGCCGCTCTGTGCCACGAGAGGGTCGATGAGGGGCTGGCCCAATTGCCAGCTCAAGCCGTAGGTGGGGAAGGGAAAGCCCAGAAATGGGGCCTGGCAACCCTCTCCCCGGCAGTGCTCGTCGAGGGCCGGGTACCAGGGAGAGACGTAGAGGGCGGGGTCGGTGCGGCCAGCGGCCCCGCTGCTAATGGGGTTGGCGCGGGGATCGGCGTGGGCGTCGTCGCGCCCAGAGTTGGCGTCAAAGCTGGCTTGATCAAAGGCGTCGAAGACGGCGTCGGCGCTCTGGCTGACACGCTCGGTTTGAGCAAAAAGGGATTCGTCGACGGTGGCCCGTTGCTCCAGGTCCAGGAGGCGATTGGCGGCCTGAAGGCCATAATATCCGTTGGGTCGAGAGGCCTGAAGCTCGTTGAAGAGCTGGGCGGCCTGGCGTTCCTCGCCGCCTCGCTCCAGGGAGCGCGCAGCCCAGTAGAGGTACTGGGCGCGGCGTTGGCCACTGGTGAGGCGGGCCAGACGGCGAAAGTTGTCGTAGGCCTCCTCAAAGCGCCCGGTCTTATACTTCAAATAGGAGAAGTGCCACTGCCGCTTTTGAGCGGCCGTGTAGGCGATATCAAAGTTGTCGTAGGCCTCTTCGTAATTGCCGTAGCGCTCATAGAATTGACCAAAGGCGCGGTGGCGCGTGCGGCGCGGGGAGTCCTTGTGGAACTCGGCCAGGGGCTCGATGGCTTCGTCAAAGCGACCGATGCGGGCGAGAGCAAAATGGTGGTAGCGGAAAACGGTTCGCCGGTTAAACCCTCGGGTGTAGCCCTCGTTATAAAGTCGACGGGCTTCACCGAAGAGTTCTTCAGCGCCGGCGTGGTCGTGGCGTTGGTAAGTGTTGAGGGCCAGGCGCTCCAGGATTTTATTTTCCAATTGCGAAGCGCCACTTTCGGTGCGTATCTCTTCGCGAAGCGTGGTGAGTTTGTGATGGGCCAACTCCCAGAACTTGAGGATGCTCAGCTGGGTGTAATGCTCGAATCGGGTCTCCGGGTCGATGGGCGCTGGGGTGTGGCCGGCAGCCTCGAGCTGTTGGAGGCGGGCCTGAGCGATATCGGCCTCTGGTTTGTAGGGAAAACGAAATGCCATTTCCTGAAAGGCCTCTGCGGCGACGTCGGGCTGGTCGAGGCCGTCGAGGATCTGGGCGCGATGGAGCATTGCTTTGTGACGCCTGGGGTAGTCGGGAAAGCGGTCCAGGAGTTCATCGACGATGGGCAGGGCTTGCTCCCAGGCTTCGGCGTCCACCAGGGATTTGGAGCGCTGGGCCAAGGCTCTCCATTGAAGAGGACTATCGCCGAGGTCGACGATGGAGGCGAAATCTTCGGCGGCCTCGTGGGGGCGGTCCAACTCGCGCAGGGCCAACCCGCGAAGCCAGAGGGCGTAGTCTTCGACGGGGACCACCTCCATATCGAGTTGGTCGATAAGGTCAACGACGTCATCGTGATCGCCGCGGACGTGAGCCAGGTAGGCGCCCTGGAAGAGGGCCAGTCCGCGCAGTTCTTCTGAGGTTGAGCAATCGGCGGAGGTCAGCAGGTCGTTGAGGCGATGGGCTTGTGAATAGTTCTGGTAGTGAATCAGTTCGCGGATTTCATCGAGAGGTTTTTCGGCCTGGTCGCACAGCGCCGCTTGATCGGCGCGCGCCGAGGAGTCGGCGACCGCGCGGTGGATGGTGGGGCGCGATTGGTCGATAAATTCGGCGAGGATGTGCGCCGCATCGTCGGTCGGTGACGGCGTGTCTCCATCGGTCTCTGGAGCTTCGCCTTCGAGCGCAGAGCTATCCAGGGGAGAAGCAGACCCCGTCAACGATGGGAGCGCAAAAACGGCGAGTAGAAATAGCCCCAAAAAGCTGGTGCCGAACCAGCGGGCCAGCGAGTCAGTGGTCATCGCAATGAGTCCGAGGTGAAAAGGACCAGGTGATATCGTGCGTCAAACCCCAGGGTGATAAGCATTCATTCCCCAACGCTTCGACCCCCAACCTAGCAGGGCGGAGGTAATAAAATAAGCCGAACCCCCGGAAAATACACAAGTTTTCAATCGCGCCTGGGGGCCTGAGCGTGCAGAAGTTGATCTTTGATGGCCAGTTTACGTTTTTTGAGCACCTGAACTTCAAATTGCTCTTCCGGGGAGAGGGAGCGCCGCGAGAGGAGGAGTTCGAGGCGTTGCTCGAGATCGCCGTGGGCCCGCTGAAGGGTGTCCGGGCAATCGCCAAAATCCTGAAAAAGGGCAGAAATGGAAGAGGGGGTAGCCATGGCTGCGCTCGACGGGGAAAGGAGGGTTGATCAAGAATATCCTACCCCTAAAGAGTGCCATGATCGACGCGCCCGGGCAAGCGCGTCGGTGGGGAAATAACCACTAAAAACGGGTGCCCGCTCCCAGGTGGAGGGCCCAGAGGCCATCGCTGGAAAAGCCAAAGCCATAGGGCTCGTTGAGGGGCACCGTAAGCCGGGCGGAGTAGACCTGGTCGTCGATGATCAAACGACCGAAGGGCTCGATGCCCATCTGGAGGTCGGCGTCGTCTCCCTGTTGGACCAGGGAGCGGCCCTGTACGGCGGTGAGTCGAAAGCCGGTTTCGATGGTGTCATCGGCCAGCTTGGAGGTAAGACCGCCATGGGCCTGAAAGGCAAACTCTGTATCTTCGGAGCCATCGCCCATCCAGAACATGGGAGCAAAGGCCACGCCGGTGTCGACCGCAAGGCCCTCGTGGATGTACTGACGAAAGTCGGCGCCGATCACCGCCGAGAGACGACGCGGAGCCCAAAGCCAGGGTTCCCACCCGCTGCGCATGCCCTCCCCAAAGGCGAGGGCCGATGCTCCGTCCGGTCGGGCCACGGGGAGGGTCACGCCACTTCGAATCTGCAGCTCTTGGAGGGGGTTGTCGAAGTGAAAGCCCATCCCGAGATAGGGGTTGCCGAACTCAAAATCATTGTCGTCTCGTCCTTCGATCTCATCGATGAGATCGGAGTCGTCGCCCTCACCAATGAGGATGATTCCCACCGTGGGAAGGCTGGCCTCGAGAAAGAAGAGATCCGTGAGTTGAGCGTGGCCCCTGGGATGGGGAGAGATGACAAAGAGCCCCGGTCCATCGTCCTGGCTCTGAGCGTGGAAGCCGATCTCCATGGAGGCCTCCGTATCGATGGCCATGGCCGATGGAGAGGCGACGAGGAAAAGCAGCAGCGTGGCCAGCGGAACAAGTGAACGAAGCGGTGTTGGCATCGGGAATTCTCCTATAAAACTAAGATTTATAGCGCGTCATGGGTGACCCCAGATTGATGGGAGCGCAATGGGAGATCAAGTTTCAGCAATGGAGGTTGGGCAACGGTGGGGAGGGCAGCAAGGTGGGGGCACCACATTGGAGAGTGGGGGCTGGCGAGCAGTGGGCCCGGTGAGACACGCCGCGGTGAGGCTACAATTGACAAGCGCGGGGCACTTCGATACATCTCCGGGGTCGACGCTCGATCGAAAAGCGGGCGGCGAATGACTTCGATTTTAGACCTGTCAGCTCCGGCTGATACGACTTTTGACAATGCAGGAACAATCATGGCGGCAAAAATTGCGAGTAGAAAGAAGGGCATCGAGACCAGTCGCGACTGCCCGGTATGCGATTCGGAAATGCAGATGACGCGAGTGATGCGATACAGCAAAGGCCCCAGTGGCATGCTGTGGGCATGCTCCAAGGCCTCCTGCCTGGCTCTGGTCAACAAACAGGGTGTGCAGGTGGGGAGCCTTCTCGATAAAACGGCATGAATCGAGCGGCTCAATCGAAAGCCAACGCCACCTGAACGACCGCTGTGCATCGCATGCAAAGAGCGGAGGTTCAGGTGGCGTTGGCGCTTCTTGAAAGCCCCGTACAAGGAGTACCCAAATGGGCGTCAGAGAGCCGGTGGTGGATCGTTGCTCGGGAATGCGCAGCAATCAGCGTCGACTTATAATGAATGGTGAGCGCCGGCAGGGCGTCTTATCCCACGAGTGAGGACGCCTGCGTGGCAGGAGTCATTGTCAAGACGTAAGACCTGGATAGAGACGATGAATCAAAATGATAGAAGAGCACGAATCCTACCTAAGATTGCCCGATGGGGCGTGGCGACACTGATTCTGATGGTCGGCATCGGGGCGTGGATAAGCGTCGCCAGTGCCGAAGGCGGGACGGTTCGCTACTCCTATGAAGAAGTCGAGGTGGGTGGAGATCGGGGCTATGTGCTGATTCCCCATGCTGACGATCGCATGAGCGGGGAGGTCAATCAGCGGCGTCTTGAGCAGGCTTTTGAAGCGTTGAGGCATAATAAGACGCCGACCTACGGCAACTCCTATGCCGATGTGTCGGGCAACGTGCCGGAGGGTGGACGCGTCGAGGTCCATATTGATTCCAATAACGAGCGCTTTGCGCCGATCATTATCGCCGAGTCGGTATACACGCTGACTGAATTCGGGATCGATGAAGTCTACTTTCCGGGGTTTGCCGAGGGGGGCCTGACGCGGGCCGACGTATCGACGCCGGCCTATACCCTGACCATACCTCTTTGGAAGGTCACCCCTCCTGGTCCCCTGACGTCTGCCCAGGTGCAGATGCGCGATGGAGAGTTGGTGAGTATCGACGAGATCAACGCCCGGTGGGAGAGCGATCGGACATCGCTCATCGACGACGTCTACGCCTTTTTGGATACGGAAGAGGATTATACGCGGCGTCAGGTGTTGCGAATTTTGCCCGACTTGGACGATCTGAGGTTGGCGGAGATTTTGCCACACTTTGAACACGGCGATCGCCGAGTGCGCCAGGAGGCGCTGAGTATTCTGGAGGGCATGGAAGATGAAGAGCAGGTTTTGGAGGCCGTACTCAGTGCCCTCAACGAAGAGTCCCACAGTGGCTTGTCACGGCGAATGGCCGAGTTTCTGGGGGCTTCGAGCATCGCCCAGTTCAATGTCCAGGAGCAATTTTACCTGATCGAGCATGGCGATGACGAGGAAGTTCTGGAGGCCACGGAGCGCCTCGCAGAATGGGACGGCGATGAACGGGTGGTCGAGCAGTTGGCCGCTCTGCTGCGCGATGAGCGCGAAGAGGTCTCCATGGCAGCCGTAGCCTCACTGGACGAACTCCAGGCCCATGAGGTGCGCGAAGAGGCGCTGGACGACGGCGAGGTCCACGACGATGTCCGCCTTGCGCTGGCTGACGATCTGGCCGACGAGGCGAACGCGCCGGAGATTCGACTGGTGGGATTGACCTATATCGCTGAGACGCGATCCGATGGCTACGCCAACCAGGCGGTCGCCGAGATCGGGGCGCTGCCCATCGATGAAGCTCGAGAGCAGGTTGAAGATTTCCTATATGCCGAAGAGCGAAGCCGGCGTTTGGCGGCGGTGAATACGCTTTTGGAGCGCGGCGACGTAGAGAGTGTGCTGGCTCTGGTGGAGGCCGCCGAGGAGCAGCCGGAGCAGGAGCAGATGGAAGATTCGGCCTATGAGTTGATGCTCAGCCAGACCATGGACGCCATTCAAGACCAGACCCAGGCTCAGGATGTGCGGGTCCAGCGGGTGGCGTTCCAGGCGATCGGACAACGGGCGGTGGGCGACGGAGATACCAGCGCCGCCGTGTTGTCGGCCATTGAGGAAGGTACCAACCACAGCGACGCGTCTATTCGAGGCGCGGCCGCCCGTTCGTTGGGCGATATTGGCGGCGATGACGCGTTGGCCATCCTCGGCGATATGACCGACGACCCCGATAGCGTGGTGCGTCGCGATGTGGCGCGTTCGCTGGGGCAATTCGATACCAGTGAGCACGCCCGCACCCTGGTGGGATATCTGGAGGACGATGATCCGGAGGTCGTGGCAGCGGCCATCGATGCCCTGCAGGCCCGAAATGATCAGCGCGCGGCCGACGAGATCGACGATATGCGAAGCCACGACCACCCGGAAATCCGGGCGAGTGCGATCCGAGCGGTGACCACCTATCTGCTGGCTGACGAAGATGATGAAGACCTCTTGCGACGCCATATGGGTATGCTCAGCGGTTTTGTGACCGACGATTCAACCCACGTCCAACGGGTGGCGCTGGAGCAGCTGGGCCGTTTTGAAACCTCCTCGGCGGTGACCAATATCGCCACCCGGGTTGGTGCATCGGAGCCCGATGTGCGAGCGGCCGCGTTGCGGGCGCTGGCGAGCACGGGCCACAGCGATGCGCGACCGCTACTGGAACGCGCGGTTCGCGATGGCGATCCGGAAATTCGCCGGGTAGCCATCGAAGCGCTGGCGGATCTGGCGGGAAGCCAGGCTCGTCCGGTCCTGGAGGCCCAGGTCAGCGACGAGGAAGACCCGGAGGTTCGGGAATTTCTCGAGGATAAGCTGCAACAGATCTAAGCCGGATACGCCAGGCCCGGGGTGAGGATAGATCGCCTCACCCCGGGTTTTTATTTTGGTGCGGTGGAGTTTTTGATGATCAACGACGAACAGCGATGGCACTGGGATGGTCGGTGGCGATGGTGGACATTGAGCCTCCTTTTGGCGGCCCTGATGATGGGTTGCACCTCATCGCCGGGCGAGGCCAATGGAGAGCACTCAACTCAGAACCAGGGCGAGGAGCGAGAAGATGAACGACAGCGATGCGACGACGATCGCGATTGCGAAAACTATTATCGATGCATCGACGATCGGTGCCACGTTCCACCGGCGATGAGTGGAGAGGTCAGAGAAGAGACGCCAATGGCCTATTTTGAGGCCGATGGGGAATTGATCGCGGAGTTCTATCTGGAACTCGCCATTGAGGACTACGAGCAGCAACGGGGGTTGATGTATCGCGAGGAGATGCTCGACGATTGGGGCATGCTCTTTGTCTACGACAACGAGGAATTCCTCTCGTTTTGGATGAAGAATACGTTGATTTCCCTGGACATGATTTTTGTGAGCGCCGAGGGCGTTGTGGTGGGGATCGTCCACGAGGCCGAGCCGGAGACGACATCCCCGCGGACCGTGGGAGCGCCGGCGCAATACGTATTGGAGATCAACGGTGGCCTGGCCCGAGATCTGGGCATTGAGGCCGGGGTCGAGATGGGGTTAGACCATGTGGAAGAGGTGGATTGAAGCCGTGTTTTCGCGGCCATTGCTCAAGCTCTACGGCGGCGCTTACGCGGCGGCGGTGGCGATGGCCCTGGGCGTGGCGCTGATTCCCCTATTTAATGTCCCGGGATACGAGTCTTCGGCCCTTTTTGGTGGGATATTGGGATTGATGGCGGTGGGGTTGAGCCTCAGGGCGATCGATGGGGGGTGGATCAGGGCGCCACTGGAGGATCGAGACGCGGGGACAAGCGGCGGTGATTTCGGTGCGTTGGCGCTATTGAATATGGGGTTGATGGTCGCTCCCTTGGTGCTGCTGAGCCTTAACGGGTTTTGGGTGCCCGTCTGTGACTGGGGAGTGGCGCTGGGGATGTGGGGTTTGATTGTGGCTCCGGCGATATTGTTGGGGCAGTGCAGCGCCTGGTTGGGTCAGGCGCTCTTTGAGAGGCGATGGGGGGCCTGGGCGGTGGGGTTTGGGCTTCCCTTAGCTGACGGGATAGCCTTGATGGTCCACCTGGCGTTGGAGCCCCCAATTATCGGCCATCAATGGCTGATCGGTTATTTCGCAGGGTCCATCTACGATGAGGCCCTGGGGATCCCGACGAGCCTTATTGCCTATCGCGTTATTTTGGGGATGGCGATGGTCGTGGTGGTGGCGGGACTTCATAGCGTGTGGGCCATGAAGCGGGCGAGGCGTGGACCGGGGTGGTCGGGCTTGTTGTGTATCGTGATGGCGGTGGGGGCGATGACGGGCTGGGTGTATCGCCAGGAATTCGGGATCGGCATCGACCGGGCCATGATCGTCGAAGAGTTGGGGGGGACGGTGGAGAGCGAGCACTTTATTATTCACTATTCCGATACGGCGTCGGTGGTGGAGCGGCGCGATGAGATGGTCGCCGATCACGAGTTTCGATATGCCCAGATGCGTGAGTTCTTCGGCGTCGATCCGGTGGGCGAGAGCGGCCAGAAACTGCGAAGTTTTGTCTACGGTGATCCGGACTCCAAGGGGGCGCTGATGGGGGCCCGTACTACGATGGTCGCCAAGTTGTGGCTCCAGGAAATGCATATTCTGTGGCGCTATCCGGGGGATTCGATGCTGGCCCATGAGCTGGCCCATTTATTCACCGAGTCCTTTGGGGCGGGCCCGTTGAGCCTGAGCATGCAGCGCGGTATTGGGGTCAATATGGGCCTTGTCGAAGGGGTGGCGACGGCTGCAGAGTGGCCGGTTCGTGATCTGAGTCCCCATGAGGCGACGGCGGCGATGCGAACCTTGGACATGGCCCCCGACCTTCGCCGGCTCTTTGGCGCCAGCGGGTTCTGGACGGAGGCGTCGGGGTCGGCGTATACAGCGATGGGCTCCTTCGTGCGATTTTTAATCGACGAAGAGGGGATGGAGGCCTTTCAGCAGGCCTATCCCCGGGGTGATTTCAAGGGCGCCTATGGTGAGGACGCGGCGGGGTTGATCGAGCGATGGGAGGCCTTTCTCGATGGACAAGAACTGAATCCAGCCCAGTTGCGCCTGGCGGCCCACCAATACGATCGGCCCACCATCTTTGAGCGCCGCTGTGCGCGGGCGCTGGCGGAGCGCCATCGCCAGGCGGCGGATCACCGCCGTGCAGGGGCGTTGAATCGAGCGCGAGAGGGGTTTGAGTCGGTGGTCGCTGACGATCCGAAGCGACTGGAGGCGAGCCGGGAATGGGTGGGCATCAAACGCCAGCTGGGCCACTACGAAAGCGGCTATCGGATCGCAGACGAGGCGCTGGGAAACGAGTTGAGCCATGTGGACCAGGCCTATTTTATCGAGCTCAAGGGCGATATCGAGTGGACGCGAGGCGATGGCCATCGGGCTTCGGACCACTATCGACAGGCGATCGATAAGGCCGGAGAGAGCTCTCATCTGAGACGGCTGCACCTCAAGGCGCGTCTGGCAGACGATCGGGTGGACAGGGCTCGCAAGGTGCTGGTGGAGCGCAAGTCAGCCGGGCCTCGGGTCTATCATCTCCTGCGCTGGTTTCAGGACGACGAGGAAGGCGCAGAGGTCAATTATCTGCTCGGCCGTCACCTGTGGCAACGCGGAGAGTACGACGAAGCGCTGGCCTATTTGGAGCGGGCCCATGGACGGATGAGGTCGAGTTGGCTGGACGATGAAGCCAGCATGATGCTAGGGCAGAGCCTGATGGCCACCGGTCGTGGCGACCAGGCAGAGGTGATCTGGGAAGCGTTGAGCCTTTCGCAATCACCCCGCAGTCGCCAGGTGGCAAAACTGTGGCAAGAGCGCCAGCAGTGGATGGCCAGGGAATAGCAGGGCACCTGGCTCTGGTTTAGGGCCAGGGCAGAGCAGACTTTTAGCAACGCCAAAAATGCCGATAAATCCACCACGGAAATTCTCAGGAGCAAGTGAATGATGGCAGTTCGACATCGTCTATTTTGGCTGATCATGGTGGTGGGAGGGCTTCTCGCCAGTGGGTGTGCGTCCAGTGGGCTTCAGAGCGACGAGCTCTATCCGGACACCCCGGAATTTCAGATCAGCGATGAGGTCACGATTGCCGATACGCCGGAGCACCGAGAGATTCTGGAGGTGCTCTACGAATATCGGTTAGCCCTGGTGACGAAGGATTTCGGGGCCCTCAATCGCCTGGTTAGCGAAGATTATTATGATAATGCGGGCACCACCCACACCACCGCGGATGATTACGGCTACCAAAATCTTCCTGAGATTTTCGAGCTGTTGGCCAATTACGCCGACGATATTCAGTATGGGGTCAAGGTGCAGGAGCTTCGCGTCGATGGGCGTCAGGCCTCCATCGATTTTCGCTACGACTACGCCTATCGCTTTGAGATCGGAGACCAGGAGACCTGGGATGCGGGTAGCGATATCAATCGCCTGGACTTGAGGCGTGAGGGCGATGTCTGGCGGATCATTTCTGGGATGTAAAGGTCGTCAAAGGAATCAAAAAAGCCCGGAACTCCGTTGGGAGCCGGGCTTTTTTGATGCGGTGGACAAAGGGGTTTTAACCGCTGAGCTTTTCCTTCATCTTCTTGAAGAATCCAGCGGACTTGAACTCGATGTCGGAGAGGTCAGCGAATTCCTCCAGGAGTTCGCGCTGGCGCTTGGAGAGGTCAGTGGGGATGGTGATGTCGAAGTGGACGATCAGGTTGCCGCGTCCCTTGCCCCGGAGTTTGGCGAGGCCCTCGTTTTTGAGGATTTTGGTATCGCCGTGCTGGGTGCCGGGGTTGATGGTGACCGTCTTTTCGCTCTCCATGGTGGGGACAGTGATCTCGGCGCCGAGGGCGGCCTCGACGAAGGAGATCTCGCGGCGGTGATGGAGGTCGGCTCCATCGCGCTGGAAATGCTCGCTTTCCTGGACATGGAGGAAGACATAGAGGTCACCGCGGGGAGCTCCGCGCGAGCCATTTTCTCCTTCCTGGCGCAGCCGAAGGCGGGTGCCGGAGTCGACGCCGGCAGGAATGGTGACTTCCACCTCGCGCTCCACACGCTGCTTGCCCTCGCCGTGGCAATCGCCACAGGGGTCGGAGATGATCTCTCCTTCCCCCCCGCAGTTGGGGCAGGTCGACGACAGGGTAAAGAAGCCCTGCCGGTGATGGACCTGTCCCCGGCCCTGGCAGGTGGAACAACTGGTGGGGGAGGTTCCCGGTTTGGCCCCGGAGCCATCGCAGGTCTCGCAGTCGACGTGGCGGGGGATGGTGAGCTCTTTGGTGGTCCCAAAGGCCGCTTCTTCGAAGGTCAATTCCAGGTCGTAGCGCATGTCAGCGCCGCGCTGGGGGCCACCACGTCGGCGACGACCGCCACCACCGAACCCAAACATATCGCCGAAGATATCTCCGAAATTGCTAAAGATATCCTCCATGTCGTCGAAGCCCGCCCGGCCAGCGCCGCGGAGGCCTTCGTGACCAAATTGGTCGTAGCGGGACCGTTTATCGGGATCGCTGAGCACTTCGTAGGCCTCGGAGGCCTCTTTGAATTTCTGCTCCGCTTCCGCATCGTCGGGGTTGCGATCGGGGTGGTACTTCATGGCGAGCTTGCGATAAGCGCGCTTGAGTTCCGCATCCGACGCGGATTTGGAGACCCCGAGAACTTCGTAATAATCGCGTTTGTTCATGGTAACTCCGAACCTGATAGGTACTGCAGGGTGTCGCAATAAGGGAGTAAGACACCGGCAATAAATGGAATTTCCTAGCTTGCCGGTGGCGAAGCCTCGCAGCGAGCCCCTGGGCTGTCAAGGCGTGGACTTTGCGAGAACTTAAGACGACTCAGCGCTTCGACAAGTATGGTGGGGTTGACGTGGTGATGAAGGCGACGATCATCACATGGTGACGAGGGAATCCTGAGGAGATGGAGGCGCCGATGAATGCGAGGTCGGAAGTATTGGAGGAGATGGAGGAACTCAAGGGGATCTTTGAGCCGGCATCGCCTCGAACGCGGCTGGAAATGGCCAAGAATCTGGGACGGCGGTTTCACGAGCGAATGATGGAGGCAGAGCCCGTCAGTTTTTATCGCTCCTTTGAGTTGGTCCGAGTGCCCTATCCGACGCGCTACGGGTTTCGAGATGTCTCGGGATTGGTGACGCCCTTTATTCACCTGATCAATCGGTTATTCGTCATACAATTCGAGACCGCCGGGGAGGTCAAAACCCTGTTGGTGTCGCCCTCGGATCCGGATCGAAACCGGGAGACACCCTTTTTTCGGCGGCTCTCCGAGACCTTTGGCCCCCTCCAAGAGATGGGGGATCGGTTGATGGCGCCTCAGGCGATGAACGTAGAGGAGGCGTTGGCAAAGACGGGCATTGAGCCTGAGGAGGTCGATTATATCACCTATGACCACCTTCACACCCAGGATATTCGGGGTTGGCTGGGCGCCGGCGACGAGGAAGGAGTGTTTCCGAACGCTCAACTTCTGGTCATGGACCAGGAGTGGATCTCGACACGCAACCTGCTGCCTCCCCAGCAGCCCTGGTATTGCCCCCAGGGCATTGCGGAGGTGGATCCGGAGCGCATCATTCGACTCGGTGGCGATACGATGGTGGGCGACAGCGTGGCCCTGGTTCAGACCCCGGGTCATACGGAGGGCAATCACTCGGTGGTGGTGCGCACTCCCGAAGGGGTTATGGTGACCAGTGAAAACGGAGTGGGGCCCGACGCCTATGCCCCCTTGATGAGTGAGATTAAGGCGGTGCGCCAGTATGCTGAAGAGACGGGGATGGAGGTCGTTCTCAACGGCAATACGTTGGAGAGGGGACTGGATCAGTACGTGTCGATGGTTCTGGAAAAAAGCATCGCCGGCCGGTCGGTGCGCGACGAGCGCTTCCCAAATGTGGTTTGTTCCTCCGAAATGGGCGGCTATTGGGCCTTTCCGGGCATTAAGCCCACTTTTCAATTTGGGGACCTCAGTTTTGGAGCCCCGCAACGAGGTGAGTCCAACGATGGATGAAGGTCGGCGAATACTGGTCACCGGGTGTGCGAGTGGGATCGGAAAGCACCTGGGAGGAGCGCTTTTGGAGCGGGGCCATCGGGTGATGGTCAGCGATATCGATGAAGAAGGCGTCCAGCTCTGGGCGGGTCAGAAGCCGTCGCAGTGGGGCGAACGATGCCTCGTGGAGGGCC
>CAYQBU010000043.1:19378-24513 GCA_964415785.1 uncultured Bradymonadales bacterium | reverse complement strand
ATTCGAAACGTCGGCACCGACGGTGCGACATCGGCCTTATTTTTAGCCCCCATCTGCTATTTTTCCTGGCTTTTTTTGCACCCCTCGACGATCCATAACGCCGATCACCGATGCCGACACCACCATCAAACCACCAACCATAGCCCACGCTCCCAATCGCTCATCGAAAAATAGCGCTGCCAGCGTGGCCGCCATCACGGGCTCTAGACTTGCCACCAGAACGGCTCGAGAAGCCTCCACGTGACGTAATCCCATGTAGTAGAAGAGATAGGCGAGGTAGGTAGAGAAAACGACCAACACCGCAAGCAGGCCCCACACCATCATCGATTTCTCGGTAAAATTCACCAGCGGCAAGATCACCAGTGCACCAATGGGCAAAATAAAGGCATATACCGTCACCGGATGATAGCGTCTGAGAAGCCGCTTTCCCCAGATATAGAAGCTTGCATATCCCAACCCGGCCAGGAGTCCCCATCCCACGGAATAGGGGTTGATCGACACCCCGGGACTATCGCCGCCAAACGCGACGGCAGCCACTCCCATAACCACCAGCGCCACCGCCACGATTTTTGTCAAACTCAGCGCCTCGCCCAACCAAATTCGTGCCAATACAACGACAAAGGCTGGCGCTGTATACAATAACACCACCGCAAGACTTATCCCTCCAGCCTCAATCGCCAGATTATAGGCGCCAAAAAATAGACCAACCCCGAAGGCTCCAAAGATCACAAAGAGCCCCAAATCCCATTTCTCTTTCAATTCCCAGTGGCCTGCCAAAGCGGCATGCAAAGCGAATAGAGCTCCCCCCAGCAAGGCACGCCAAAACGCGATCTCCATCGCCCCCACCCCGGCATCCAGTATCTCGGCCGTAAACACCCCAATGAGCGCCCACAGGACAGCCGCCAAAAAGATCAGACCAAACCCCAATTGTCCCATATTATTGCTCCGCTCCCAGAGGTATTCCGCGACTCATTCGCGAGGCGGCTCGAATACCATGATCTGCCACAAATCTGGCCAAATATAAAGGTTTTGCGGCCCCCTCGGAGCGACGTAACCGGCTGGGTTTTTGGTCATTCAGCGCTCATAATTCCCCCTCCAGTTCCACCGGCAGCAACAGCTCATCGGGGCTCAATGCCACATACCCCGGCGTGTTCACAAAGCTCAGATCGATTCGAATGGCGGTCGTCTCCAGCGACCACACCTGACCATCCTGGCCCGGTGGAACGGGCACCACCGTATACCCCTGGGTCTCCTCGATGGCATCGGCTGACAGTGGTTGACCGGCTCCATCGAAGAACGCATGGCGCTCCTCCATGAGGGTTCCCGCGAGCACCACCTCGTCAGTTCCCTGTGGAACATAGAAATAAAGTCGATCGAAATAATTTCGTTCCAAGCTATGGCTTCCACCGGCAAGCAGAGTGAGGCGAGCGCCGTGGGGTTCATAGTCCCAGACAAATCCCTGACCTGTATTTGTGATCGACAGATGATAAACTCCTGGCGACGCCTCCAGATCGAAGGAATGCACGGTTTCATCGGGAGCGACCTCTCCCGAATCAATGACCTCGCCGGACGCATCGAGAAGATCCCATTGCAGGGGACCCCGATCATCGTAGACGTGGCCCGCCGATAGATGGAGGGTCGGAAGAATGCCATCATCTGTTTGAATGAGAGCATCGATATCGCCACGGTTAGGGGTCGTTCCGGGCTGGCCACGAAGATCCGGCGTCAGCCCCGAGGGTGCGACATCACCGCCGTCCTGCCACGGATCCACGTCCAGCTCCAGTGGTTGATTGGACGCCATGCCCCCCTCCAACAGGTCGACGATCTCCTGTTCGGAGAAGGGCTCATCTTCCTGAGTTCGATGGCGATCCGCGGGTTCGTTTCGCGAATACCCCTCGCCCCATTCCAGATGCTCGTCGGTGCGCACGTCGTAGTCGATATTGCGCGTCATCTCGATATTCTCCGTCATCAGGGTGTCGCGGATCCGCCAGCTAAAGCTGATCAAGGCGTCGAAGGCCTCCTGGCGCTCCGGCCCGCGTACCCCATCGAAGTGCCGGTACAACTCCACGTACCTCGTATAGAGGATCAGATCATCGATGCGGGCGATGATGGCGTCATGGTCATCCGCTTGATCGCGGGCCGCATCGAGGAGTCGGTACATCATGGCCACCGTATCTTCGTTGAGCGTTCGCCGGTGCTGGGGGTTGATCGGGTCCGGAGCATCCCCATCGATCAGGTCGTAGAACTCCGCCATCACCTCTTGAGCCGGTCCAAAGGCACGGACCAAAAAATCATCGACGAGCGCCTCCATGTCGTCGGCCTCCTCGACGTCCCAGAGCATTCGGGATGCCAGGTAGTAGCCGAGTCCAAAGGGTCCCCAGGCATCACTGGATTCGGCGTTGATAAAGCGAGCGCCCTGCTCGTAAAAATGAGGGATCGTCTCCTGGAGATAGGCCCGTCGCGACGCTCGCCCCCCACCGGCGGGAAGCGAATAGTCCCACTCCCAAAGCGAGTAGTATTCGCGGATCCCGATATATTGAGCGCGCTCGGACCATCCCGTCAGCATCTCGTCAAAGGTGTATCCCTCTCGGATGAAGGCCGTCGCCAGGCTGACGATCACATTGGGATGCACATCGATTGACGGCGGCGGTGAATGGTGACTGTAGCCGTACATGCCCACATAGGTCTCGTCGCCATGGGCGGCCTCCACGGCTTCTGCCACCGTATTGGCCAGGTGCACGGCCTGCTCGCTGGGCCCGCCAATGGCCTGACTGGCCGCCCCCTCTGACCAAAACGGCCCATCCCGCGGATCGATGGCCACCGAATGGCGCTCCGGATCATCGTCCAGCCGACCCAGTGCATAGTCCACAAACATCTGCTGGACATCGGGATGGGCGATATTGGGCTGGGCATCACTGCTTCGCTCGCCATCGACAAGCCCCCAGTAATCGGGATTGGCATCAAAGGCCTCCTGATTGGCAGCGATCACCGTGTCGTAGGCGTGTCCCGTGGCCAACTCGAAGGTCGCTGCCGTGCGATTGCGGATCTGCCAGCGCTCCCAGGGCTCCTCAGCCCAGGGGCGCTGGTCCAGGCGCATCGGCGGACGAGGTGCCTGGCGACTTTGGTAATCCGGGCTTTCTCGAATATCGATGGCCACCTCGATGCGCTCTCGCTCCGGGACCACCTCCCAGGTCTCGGTGGGAAAAAACTGGCGATGGCCCAGCCGATACAGCAGGTCCCAGACCGCAAATTGCACCGCCAAGGGCGACGCCCCCAACAAGTAGAGGCCCTGAGTCTCGTGGGACCGCATCGCGTAATCCTCCTGCTCCAACGGCCCTTCCCCAAATTCGACATCCGGCACAGCCAGCGCCTCAAAATCATCGGGTTCCCCCAGCACCAGGCCCTCCTGACCATCGCCCTCCACCACATCAAAGGGGGCCCCGCTGATCGTCTCCAGGTAGAGCGCCAGATCTTCAGCGGCCTCCCAGATCATCTCATCGGCCCCCACCCCCACCACAATCGGAAACCGGGCGATCCCCTCATCGGCCAGCAACGTCGGCTCCATCGCCATCCCCGCCGGGAGGTCAACCACCGGACCTGCATCCACATCATCGGCCAACCAGTCTCCACTCGCCGGTGGACCTCCCCCATCCATCGCCGCTCCCCCCCCGTCGAGTCCATTGCAGGCCACACCTCCCCCCACCAGCACACCCAAACCCACTGCTATTGCACACTTTCGCATCCACCGGAACTGCTCTCTCATGGTCGCGTGACTCCGCTCTGGCCGTGGCGTAAACCCCAGATTCGGAGGATTTCGTCAGTTGCCGGCCACGGCCATCATCCGGCAGGATAAATTGACGACTTCCCGAATCTTTTCAGACACTTACGCGATAATGGAGATCCCCCCCGCTTGGCCAGCCCTTTTTTACAAAAAAGCTGTAATTTTATGTTTCTATCATAATTTAATCCGCGGTTTGCCTTCCCCTGCCTTCTCGCCCATGATGATCTCGTTCACTGCTTCTAAGCCCCCTCTATGCCCATGGCCCGACGCCGCCGACGTTCTCATTGTCCCTGTGGCAACTCCTCTCCATACGCCCAGTGCTGCGCCCCTCTCCACCGTTTTGAAACCACGGCCGACACCCCCGAGACCCTGGTTCGCGCCCGCTACAGTGCCTTTGTCCGTCAGCACATCGACTTCATCGTGGGCACCACAGATCCTGAGGGCGAGGCCTGGCAAGAGGACGAAACCACCTGGCGCAAGGAAATCGCCCGCTTTTCACGGCGCATGACCTTTGTCGGCCTCTCTATACGCACCAGCAACGTCGAAGAGACCCAGGGCACCGTCGACTTCGTCGTCGGCCTTCGACACCAGGGAGAGGACGCATCGTTTCGCGAGCAAAGCCACTTTCGCCGCCATGGCGATCGCTGGCTCTACCGCCGCGGCACCCCTCAGCCGGCTTCCTGGCCTCCATCCACGTAAGTCGGTATGTCCCCCCGCCCCATCGCGGTTGCGCAACCACGCCTTCTCGGATTAAGCTCACGCTCTACCAACGGTGAGATAGACCCCAGCGACCCCATACTTCTCTATTGGCCGGTCGTTCTTTTGGTAATGGCTTTTGGCCGACCTGTCGGGCACCTATGTATCGAATCAAAACGGACATACGCCAATACGTGTGCAAGAGCCGCGACAAGGCCGAGCGGCTTATCCGCAACTGGGTGATCCGTCCCTCTGACCTCGTCTACGACGACAACGGTCAGTACTGGCGCCCCATTGGCCAGCACCGCGAATTTGTTGAAATCTTCGCCTCCCTTGAACAACCAGATATCGATCAACCGGCCACGGTCATCAAAGAAGACGTCGCCCGTACGGCGGCCGCCGATCGCGATGAACCCTCACCAGATGCTGTCGATCCCCCGTCTCCTCCCATCGCACCCGACGACGTCGAGGGCGTCTCCCACGACCCCGACGAAGTCACGATGATGACCGACCGGACGCTCAATCGACTCATGGTGGATGACGACGAACCCTCAACGGCCAGCCCTGCTTCCCCTCTTGATACCGTCTCCGAACCCCACGAGACCGAACCCCACGAGACCGAACCCCACGAGACCGAACCCCACGAGACCGAACCCCA
>CAYQBU010000043.1:0-19278 GCA_964415785.1 uncultured Bradymonadales bacterium | reverse complement strand
GACCGAACCCCACGAGACCGAACCCCACGAGACCGAACCCCACGAGACCGAACCCAATGCGGCCCCTGTTGAGCCCTCTTCAAAGGCCGACGAAAATAGCGATAACGCCCCTGCCCCAACACGACAAGCCCCGGGTCGACGTCACGGACTTCCCGAAGATTTCTTCTCCACTGCCGAAATCACCGACGACGACACCGACGGTGAAAGCGAAGACGACGCCCCCAGTGAAGGGCAGGATCGTCGCGACGATCTGGGGGCGGTCGAAGATGACGCCAACCCCTGGTCCGGGACGAGTCGTTCCAACTGGAATATCGTCCTCGATAAAATGCCACCGAAAGACGATCGGGCAGAGGAGGAGATAGGCAACGATCGGGCATCGGAAGCCTCTCCTACCCCAGAATCTGAGACCCCGACGCACCTCGACGAAGTGCCCTCCACTCCCACCGAGGACGAACGCGAAACGCCCGCCGTGTCCCCGGACTATGAGATCGAAGCCATCGACGACGAGCCCGTCGTCGATGATACCACCGATGCAGAAGGCTCGTCCTCCCCTCTCGACCCCGACGCATTGGAGGATCGCCTCCTCGCCCCCGACCCAGGCGATCCGGCCGTCGATGAAGCTTTCGAGGAATGGGAAGACGCCGCAGCCGGTGCCCGGGAGCGAGAATATACGGGCGAAGAGGCTGGCGATGACGACCTGGAGTCCATCCCCATCGTCGAGGCGCTCCCAGACCGAGACGGTCCATCGCTGGGCTATAACGTCGAATTCACAGAACCGATCAAGCCCTCAGTGGCCGCCCTCCGCATGGGCATGCAGCAGCGAAATCTGCCGACGGTCAGCAGAGATCGCTACTTCTCGCCGCCCCAACCCAAAGAGCCGGGCCATCTGGCTCATCGAAAATACAACCTCAAGGCTTCTGGCCCCCCGGCCTGGAAACTTCGCCTCGACGCCTGGCGGGCCCCTTCCTCCTGGAGCCAAACCCGCATGCTCTCCGTCGCCGTCGGTCTCGCCCTCGGCGTCGTGCTTCTGTTGATACTGGGCATCGCCGCCTGTTGACCCCAAAAACGACGAAAAACAGCACACCGAGGGGGCGACATCGCCCCCTTTTTTCGCCATTTTTCTCGGTTTTGGCCTCATATCGTCGACCGCCATCTCGCCCTGCAGAACCGCTCGAAAAATCAGGGGTGAGATGACTCAACGGTGAGATAGCGATCAGGGCTACGACCGCACCGAGGGGGCGACATCGACCAGGTATCGCCACGGATACGCCACGGAGGCACCACAGGTCTTGGGGTTGAGGCCCACCCGCGGCGTGGCGACGATGGAGGCTCTTTCGACGGGATCGCCGGCGTCGATCCAGAGATGGTCGCCCAGGGGTTGGCCGCTCAGATCGGTGTCGATCTGGAGGGCCTGGCATAATTTGGCGGGACCACTCATCAATTGGGGGCGGAGGCTCTCATCGTAGTCGTGGACGGAGGCAATGAGGCCGCGATCGACGGCCATCGCTGGCTCGCCCTCCAGGGGGTGGGCGCCCCGCACGAGGATGGCGCCCGGGCCGGGCCCGTCGGCGGCGCGAAGGTTAAAGCACTGATATCGGCCATAGATCTGGTAGACGTAGATCGTGGCCGGCGGGCCAAACATCGGTTGGGTGCGCGCCGTCGGTCGGCCCGACGAGGCGTGGCTTGCCCGATCTTTGGGGCCTTTATAGACCTCGACTTCCACGATTTGAGCGCGCCGTAGCTGGCCATCGAGGGGACGAACCAGGTGGCGTCCCAACAAATCGCGGGCCACGTCGTGGATTGGACGGGCGAAAAAATCGCCATTGATACGCCTCATCGCCGCCTCCTTTTGGGGAATGCCGCCCAGTCCGGACGCTGTTGTGAGAGAAGGGAGGTTGATTTTTCCTCCCCCCGTGGAGACATTGTGCACGTCTCAAATGACTGCATCATGGCTTCCTTATTGCTTGTCTCTAAACCAGGATCAAATCATGGGCTTTATCCCCAATGTCGTCGAAGAAACGCACCGCGGCGAGCGCGGCTGGGATATCTTTAGCCGCCTGCTCAAAGATCGCATCATCTTCCTTGGCACCCCGGTGACCGACCAGGTCGCCAATAGCATCATCGCTCAATTGTTGTATCTGGAGAGCGAAGATCCGGACAAGGATATCAGCCTCTATATCAACTCCCCCGGTGGAAGTGTCACCTCTGGCCTCGCCATCTACGATACGATGCGCTACATCGGCCCCGAAGTGTCGACCATCTGCATGGGACAGGCGGCGTCAATGGGCGCGCTGTTGTTGTCGGCCGGACAGGCCGGCAAGCGCTTTGCCCTTCCCCACTCGCGGATCCTGATCCACCAGCCCCTGCTTCGCGGTGGTATGGGTGGCCAGGCCTCGGATATCGAGATTCAGGCCCAGGAGATCCTGCGCCTTCGCGAGCGCCTCAACAACATCCTGGTCGAACACACCGGCCAGCCCCTGGAGCGCATCAAAGAGGATACGGATCGCGACAACTATATGAGCGCCGAACAGGCCAAGGAGTATGGCTTGATCGATACGGTCATCAATTCCCGAGACGATCGCGACGACGAGGACTAAGCCCGGTGTTCTCCGGCCAACACGGCGAGAACGGTGCCCACATCGCTTTTGATCGGCACTTCGCCGCGGGCCGGAGGACCCACGCAGGAGGGACAGCCATCATCGCAGGGACAGCCCGCGATCAACTCGCCGGCCCGCCCCATAAAGGCGCCATGGTCATCAAAAAGTCCCTCTCCAAGCCCCACCCCACCGGGGTATTTGTCGTATAAAAAGATATGGGGATCGTAGATCGCCGGGCCCACCTTGCCCGCCATCTCATCCAATTCCGCGGCCTCGCCCTCGGCATCTCGCACCCGCAATCCCTCGTATTCGCGGCTCCACCACCGATCGTGGTGCACGGAGCCGATGCACAGATCGAGATCCCGCGGATCGCACATCATCTTCAAGCTCGCCGCCGTCCTCAAGGCCGCACCGATCCCTTCGACGATCCGCGCCCAGCGATCAGGGGCCGTAGCATCGCCCAGGCCCAGGTCCTCAAACGCCTGCGCACGCAGATGAATCCAATAGGCCATGGTGTGGAGATCGAGCTCCGGAAGATTGAGCTCTCCGTAGCCGATATTTTCACCGGTCCCAAATTTGATTTTTTTATAGCCCACAAACCGCTGGGTGACCCGAATCTCCCCAAACCCGATCTCAGAGCGCGGCGGCTTCTCTTCCTTGAAGGCATCGAGCACATGCACCGACGAGTAGTGCATGGCCGTCGTATAATAGCCATCATCGCTCTTTTGGACGTAGGCCCGGCGCTCGTCGTAGTCCAGGCGCTCCACCCGATAGGGCTCGCCGCTGATCTGATAGACGGCGTTGGGGTAGAGCTCGAGATGAGCGCTCTCAAAATCGACCTCGGCGAGCACATTGGGCTCGCGGCCGCTTTCATCGATGACCACGAAATTTTCCTCGTCCAGGCTCCGCAGGCTGACCTGCGATGCCGGATAGGTGCGGCTGATCCAGCGCCATCGATCGCCCCGGCGCTGCACGACCTGCATATGGGAGGCCATAAAGCCCAGCGCCTCCGCCGTCTCGTTATCATCGAGGGCGCCAAAGGCCTCGCCCTGGCGCCACTCCAGCTCGTAGCAGGCGCATTTAAGGTGCTCCACGGCGATCAAAAGGTTGCCCGGATCGACCCGGGCGGCCTCCGGCGATCGGCCCAGAAAATAATCGGGATGATTGATGATATATTGATCCACCGGGGCGTCGCCGGCGATCACCACCGCCAGGCTCGTCCCTCCGGTCCGTCCGGCGCGACCAATCTGCTGCCAGGTAGACGCGATGGTGCCCGGATAACCGGCGGTGATGCACACATCGAGGCTGCCGATATCGATGCCCAATTCCAGGGCATTGGTGGAGACCACCCCCCGCAGACGCCCCTGGCGAAGGCCCTTCTCAATGGAGCGGCGAAGATCGGGCAAATACCCGCCGCGATAGCTGGCCAATTGATCGGCCATGGGACGCGTATGCCGATTGCGCACCAGCCGTCGCCGGAGGCGATTGACCAGCACCTCCACCGACTTTCGACTTCGGGCAAAGACGATGGTGCCGCAATCGCGCTTGAGCGCCTCCTGAGCCATGCGGCTGGCGACGCTTAGCGGGCTCTGGCGTCGCATCTGGCCGGCATCGATGATCGGTGGATTGACAAAGCAGACGTAGCGTTCGGCCGCCGGAGCTCCGTTGTCGTCGACGAGCTCAAAGTCGAGCCCCGTCAGATCGGAAGCCAGCTCCCTGGGATTGGCAATCGTGGCACTGGTGGCCACAAAGGTCGGATCGACGTCGTAGTGGTCGCAGATCCGCCGCAGTCGCCACAGCACATTGGCCACGTGGCTTCCGAAGACGCCGCGATAGGTATGCAATTCGTCGATCACCACGTATTGAAGTTGACGAAAAAACGCCGCCCACTTGTCGTGATGAGGTAAGATCGCGGCGTGCAGCATGTCGGGGTTGGTGATCACCAATTGGCCCCGGCGTCGGATCCGCCGGCGCACATCCGGGGGCGTATCGCCATCGTAGACCTGGGCTTCCCAGTGGGCTTTGCCCTCGGGAAGCTGGGTCACCCACTCGTTGAGCTCGGCGCTCTGATCCTGGCTCAGCGCCTTGGTGGGAAAGAGGTAAAGCGCGCTTCCTCCCTTGTAGAGCCCATCCAACACCGGGGCATTATAACACAGGCTCTTGCCACTTGCCGTGGGGGTGACCACCACCACATCGCGACCGCCGAGGGCGGCCTCCATGGCCTCCACCTGGTGGCTATAGGGCCGATCGAGCCCCCGTCGCTCCAGCATCTGGACCACCCGGTCGTCGAGGGTCTCGGGCATCGCCCCATAGCGGGCCTGGCGCCGCGGCCGATGCTCAATGGCCGTCATATGCTTGCCCATCCCTCGGCCCGACCGCCACCGCCGAATCAGCTGCTGCAATTCGCTCTGCCCGCGTCGTTCATCGCTCATCGGCCCACATCTCCGTTTCGATCGCCCATCCTGAATCCATCGCCACCGCCACTCACGACAGCCCGTAGGCCTCTTTGAGCTCGGCGACGATCTTAAAATACTCGTCCCTGGAAAAGGGCTGGTTGAGGATATGAAACTCCTTTTTCACCAGGCCCACGCAGCCAAAACAAAAGACGCAATCCGTGCAATCCTTGCTCATGATCAAATAAGAACTCTCCGACACCCGCTCGCAACGCACGCAATAATTGGAATCATGACAATTGGTGCACGAAGCACACTGCGTGCATTGGCTGCACCCGTGGCAATCCTGACAGTAGGTGCAAAAAAAGCAATCGCTACTCTCCAGGGTGAACATGCAGTGAAAGCAGCGTTCGCAATCCTCGCACCCGTGGCACCCCGGATTATCCTCTCGACGCTTATGCTCACCCTCCAGGCTCGACAGGGCCCGTTCAAAGCCTCGCCGATCGCGAGGGATCTCCATTTTATCCGCCTTCATAATCTCTCCATATCCATCTCTATTGACGCCTAAAATCGCTGCATCAGGGCTATATCTAGCGCTTATACCAAATTCCTCTCCCTGGGCCATCCCCCCCTTGCTCACCCCCCGGTTTTCAATGAGATCCACTGAGACTAAAAAATTTCAACAATCTACTTGACGACCCCCATGATGTGCTTTATCTTCCTTTTCGCATCGGGTCGTTTCTCCTAGTGCCCCCCCCCCTTTTGCACGGGAGAAACTTCATGCTCCTCCCTCTACACCAACGAGCATGCCCGATGCATCGGCCAGATTCGGTTCCCCCCAACTGATCTGGCCACGTGGGTCTGTCTCCCCCCAGACGGGCTCACACCTTATGCCCCCAGGTCCGCCTGGGGGCATTTCTTTTTTCTAGTTTCTAGTGCTTCCCTCCGGAAGTACGTAGATCGTCTCGGCTAGAGAACATTAAAAAACCCGGGCCGCGGCAATTTTACTGCGGCCCGGGCATCGATGAGCACTCAGCGAGTACTCATCGAAAATCAAACGCTACTACACTCAGTCGCAGGCGATATTTTCTTCGCCAGGAGTGCCATACTTAGGCTCTCCATCATCGGTGCCCGTCGTGTACTCGAAGGCCGATTCTTCGGGCGTCAAGCACCACAGCGAATCGGAGAGACCACCGGAATCATTGGCCGCCCCAATGGAGTTGATGTCGCGCTGCTGAGAGACGCCGAGGACCACATCGCTTCCGCCATAGGTCAACACGTCGATCAACTCATCATCGCAGGAAAACTCCACGGTCGTTCCACCATTGACGAGATTGAGTTCCAAAATCCCATCGTTATCCAGATCGGCGTCGCCGCCATCGGTGGCCGTCAGAAGCATCGTCTCACCCGGGGCGATCGTCACATCATCGAGCTCCCAGGGACCCGTACTCACCTCGGGACGATCAAGCTCACAGCCCTCAAAGGAGAAGTCCTCGGTCCCTGTATTGTAGAACTCCATATACTGACCGGGATCATTATTCCCACCTTGATAGCGGGGCATGAACTCGCTGATCACTACCGGCATGGTTTCAAAGCCCTCAAAGGTCACGTCGTCGGCTTCCACATCATTGCCCCAGATATCGAAGACGTCGCCCGTCAATTCCACGGTATAGACCGTGCCCTCGTCCTGAAGCTCCGTCTCCAATACTGCTGAGGTGTGACCCATCTCTGCGCTGATCACGTCAAGGCCATCGATATTCACATCGTCGGCCTCAAAATCTTCAATGGGACGGCTAAAGCCGAGCTCCACCGTCTCACCATCGATCGCAGACGCTGACGTCAGTGCCGTGGCGCCGCAGTCCATGTCCAAGATCTCATGGTGATACCAGGCCGAAAACTGGGCATTCTCAAAAAAGCGCCACATCGGCATATCGGCGATGCTCACCGTGCAATCGTCGACGCTGGGATCGAGGTTTAGATCGTCGACCAGATCTCCCGGAACGCGCAGCAGCAGGTCACCGTCGCCATTGAGCTCATCGGCCATGCCTTCCGTGCTCACATCGTAGGCCTGGAAAGGAAAACCGGCGCTCGACGGCGTGCCGATGATCTCCAGCTCTGCTTCCATCAAGCGATGGGAGTAATCGTCGAGGTTCGACACAATATCGTCGGCCTGCGTCACATCGGTGGTCAACAGAGAGGGGGGCACGTAATTGCGCACCACTTCGATCCCCTCAAAGTCGGTGATCTCCACACCACTTGGCGGATTGGACGCCGCCAGCGCCGTGATATTGATCACCTGGCCAATGCGCACTGGAAGATCATCGATCTCCTCAGCATCGGAAACCGGCACAAAAACCGCCGGTCCATCCGGCGAGGCCTGCAAGAAGAACCCAGCCGCGTCGTTGCTTCCCCATTCCTGTCGCACATAGGTCACCAACACGTGGCTGAGCTCCACCGTATCGATGCTTTCGTCGGCTCGCGCATCGTCCACGATATCGGCCAGATCGTCGGCCGTCGACTCATCGTACCAGGGACAGGCATCGCCCATCGCTCCCGGCGTTCCCAGATCATCGCCGTTATAGGCATCCGTACCTTCGCACCACAGCCAGGGCTCATCACCATTGTCGTGGTCATAGAGCTCGTGGTCGCGAACGATGCTCGCCCCTTCGCCGGCCGGGTACTGAATCCCATCGTCGTAATTGACATAAGAGATCGTCGTGCCCTCACAGACCAGAGCGATGCTTCCCGCCTCCGTCGACAGGCTGAGCTCGTCGGCCACCCAGGTGGGATCAAAACCAGGCTCGTCACTATTGGCAATCGTGACAAATTCCTCGGCATCGATTTCCAGTGACTCGTCGATCTCAAGCTCGTCATCCATCGCCGAGCTCTCGATGACGCATCCCATCAGGTCGAGATCGTCATCAGTGGTATTATAAAACTCCACCCACTGACCGTCTTCCAACTCCGTCTCGGTGGGCCACTTCATAAACTCACTGAGCAGAACCTCACCGCTTTCCTCAGGCCCCGAAAACTCAGGGTCTGTCTGGTTGTTCGGCTGGTTGTTTGGCTGGTTGTTCGGCTGGTTGTTTGGCTGATTGTTCGGCTGGTTATTTGGCTGGTTATTTGGCTGATTGTTCGGCTGATTGTTCGGCTGATTGTTCGGCTGGTTGTTCGGTTGGTTGTTTGGCTGGTTGTTTGGCTGGTTATTTGGATCCTGGTTATTCGTCTGATTTTCCGCGGGATCGTCGGTGCCACTGCACCCCACGATTCCCGCGCCGGCCAACGCCATGGCTACGAGCAATGCTAGAGATTTCCGCCGAAATACCATCTGGGTACTCCTCATCTGGAACGTCTGTTCGATCTGTATCGGAGATCTGAACCAATTCTCGAGCGTCGCGCCTTAGGACGCACACCTCGACGAATGATGTGACCTACATAACCAGCAACCCATCACCATTCAAGATCGACGACGATCTTTATTCCCAAAGATCGTCATCCAACTTGCAGGGTCGAGACTTGCGTGTAGTATTAACACTGAACAAAGAAGTAGCCCCGCACCGAACCTGGAAATGACCATGGATTCAGCCCTCGCCATTGACAATGTATTTCGTGCTTCCAGCCTCCTGGAGCCCTCCTCCAGCGATGCTAAACCCCTTGAGTTGTCTCGCTTTCAGGGACAGATCAGCGAATTAAGCGCCGAGCGAGGCCAGGCCTATATCAACCTCGTCTTCGATCTGATTGTCGAAGCGCAATCCCGACGAGAACCCGTGGCCTGGATCGGCGATCGACCCTCGATCTTTTACGGCCCCGACGCTCGCCACCGAACCATCGACTGGCAGGCCGTCGCCCTCATCTCTCTGGTCAGCGCCCGAGACCGTGCCCGCGCAGCCGACCAATTACTTCGAAGCGGCGCCTTTGGTCTTGTGATCATCGATCTCGCCGGGGCCACCGCTCCCCATATCGGCGATCCCCTGATGCACCGCCTCGCCCAGTGGAGCCGACGCCACACCACGGCCACCCTCTTCATCAACGACGTCACCGCCGAGAGCAAAGCCCTGTCGCCCCTGCTTCAGAGACGGGTCTGCGCCCGATGGAGTGACGTCGACGCCGAACGCCTCATCGCCACCTACACCATCACCAAGGATAAAAGGCAGGCCCCGGGGGCCCAGATCGAGGAGGTGTATCATGGACCGATGGGCCTGCGTTAACGCCCTCGCCTTTCCGCTCCAGCTCTTGCTCATCGCACACCCTCGGTGGCGCGATCAGCCCTCGACCGTGACCGATCATGAGGGCCCTGGAGGACGGCTTATCTTTCTCAATCAACCGGCCAGAAAAGCGGGCCTACAACGGGGCATGAAGCTCCACGAAGCCCTATCACTGGTCCCCTCCCTTTGCGCCGACACCATCGATGACGCCACCATCGAGGACGCCGCCGATGACCTGGCCACCACCCTTCGCGACATGGCCCCCCATATCGAGGGCGATGCCCAACGCCCGGGGCTATTTTGGCTCGACGTCTCCGGCCTGGAGAGCCTCTCCGAGAGCTGGGAGACCTGGGCGAGCCGGCTGCGGACACGCCTTCGTAAAGACCACCAAATCTATGCCGTGGTCGTGATCGGTTTTCGCCGCTTTGCCACCTATGCCATCGCCTGCGCTCGCCGGGCGTCGGGCATCTTCCAATGCCCGGAGCGAGAGCGCCAGGCCGTGGGAGGCATCCGCCTCGACCGCTTACCCCTGCCGCCAAGCACCCGGAAACGCCTCGAACGCTGGGGCATCGACACCATCGATGACTTGATCGAACTGCCTCCCGAAGGCCTTCGCCGACGCGCCGATGAGCACCTCCTGGAGCTCTATCGCCGCGCCCGCGGCGACCTCCACGCCCCGTTGACCCCCTTTCAGGAAACCCGACCCACCCAGACCACCGAAGCCCTCGACCACGGCATCGGCAACCACCACCGCCTCCTCTTCGCCATCAAGCGCCACCTCCATCCCCTTCTCGACGATCTGGAGCGCCAGAGCGAATCTTTGGAAGCCCTGGAGTTGGCCCTCCACCGCCCTCAAAAAGAGCCCATTCAGGCCACCCTTCGCCCCGCCGAACCCACCCTGGACGCCTCGCTGCTTGTCGACCTTATCCGGCTTCGCCTCGACGAACTCTCCATCGACACGGAGATCACCGATCTGACCCTCACGGCTCACGGCCAACACCATCGAAGTGAACAACTGCACCTCTTTGTCGAGGCCTCGCCGCGCGATCTCAGCGCCGCCAACCACGCCCTGGCCCAGGTCCGAAGCCAATTTGGATCCCACACCGTTCAACGCCTGGTCTTCGGTGACAGCCATCTTCCGGAATCGCGCTTTGATCTGATGCCCCTCCAAACCCTGGAGGAACCCTCCATCGAAGAGAGCCAGACCACGGCACCCCAACCAGCGATCCGCCGCTTTTATCACCCCCCAAAGCCCATCGAGCGCCCGGCGCGCCACCAATTCCTGGTCGGTCCCCACACCATCTGTGGCGGCTGGTGGATCCGCACCGTCCACCGCCAATACCACTTCGTGGCCATCGGCCATCGTCTGCTCTGGGTCTTTTACGACCAACGCCGCCAACAGTGGTACCTCCACGCCGAATTTTAACCCCCGCCCACGCCACCACCTATGTACGTTCCTCTCTTCTGCAAATCGAATTACTCCTTTTTGGAAGGAGCGAGCCATCCCCGGGAGTTGGTCGCCCGGGCAGGCGAGCTCGATCTGCCCGCCATGGCACTGACCGATCGCGACGGACTCTACGGCGTGGTCCGCGCCCACCAGGAGGCCAAAGAACAAGGCCTGCCCCTGATCATCGGCGCTCAGGTCACCATCGACGATGGCTCCACCCTCGCGTTGCTCGTTCAAAACCAGGAGGGCTATGGCCACCTGTCCTCCCTCTTGAGCCGCGGCCAACTTCGCCACGACAAGGGTAAATCCCAGGTATCATGGGACGAAGTCGCCGAACACGCGCCCGGGCTCATCGCCCTCTGGGGCGGCCGCTCCAGCCGCCTGGTCGATCGCGAAAGTCCCGACTCCGTCGCCGCCCTCCTCGGCGAGGCTTTCCAGGATCGCCTCTACGCCATGGTCACCCGCCACCATGAAGAGCGCGAAGATGCCCGCCGAAGCCTGCTGCTTGCCCGGGCCGAACGCTACGGGCTGCCCCCGGTGGCAGCCGTCGAAGTCCTCTACCATCACCCCGATCGCCGTCGCCTCCAGGACGTCTTGACCTGCATCGACGAGGGCACAACCCTCGACGAGGCCTCTACCCTCCTCCATCCCAACGCCGCCCACGCCCTGCCCCACCCCGACGAGATGACTCGTCGCTTTGCCGACCACCCGGCGATGCTCCAGCGCACCCTCGAGATCGCCGACCGCTGCCATTTCAACCTCGATGACCTTCGCTATACCTACCCCACGGGACACATCCCCCAGGGCCACGACTCCGACAGCTGGCTCCGGGAGCAAACCCTTCGAGGAGCGCGAAAACGCTACGGATCGTCGCTCCCTCGGAGCGTCCGCGACCAGCTGGTTCGCGAATTTTCGGTCATCGAAGATCTGGGCTATGCGGGCTACTTCTTGACCATGAAGGAAATCGTCGATGCCTGCCACCAGCGGGGCATCCTCTGCCAGGGGCGGGGCTCTGCGGCCAACTCCATCGTCTGCTATTGCCTGGGGATCACGGCCGTCGATCCGGCGGAGATGGATCTGCTCTTTGAGCGCTTCATCTCCCGTGAACGGGCTGAACCCCCGGATATCGATCTCGACATCAGCCATGAACGCCGCGAGGAGATCCTCCAATTCGTCTACCAGAGCTACGGGCGCGACCGGGCGGCCATGGTGGCCAATGTGATCCGCTATCGCCCCAAATCGGCGGTGCGCGACGTGGGCAAAGCCCTGGGCCTCGATGCCACCTCCATCGATGGACTGGCGCGACTTTTGTCGCGAAGCGGTCAACTCGATGAAGAGCACTGGGAACGGGCCGACCTCGACCCCTCCACACCGCGCCACCAACACCTTCAACATCTGGTGGACCAGATCCTGGATACGCCGCGCCACCTCTCCATCCACCCCGGGGGCTTTCTCTTGACCCAGGGCCCGATCACCGATCTGGTGCCCGTGGAAAACGCCTCCATGGAGGATCGCACGGTCATCCAATGGGATAAATACGACGTCGAGGCCATGGGGCTCTTCAAGGTCGACCTCCTGGGACTCGGCGCCCTCACCCAACTCTCCATCGCCTTCGATCTTCTTCGGCGCCATAAGTCCATCGACCTCTCCATGGCCCGGCTCCCCATCGACGATCCGGCGACCTACGAGTTGATCTGCGAGGCCGACACACTGGGCGTCTTTCAGATCGAGAGTCGAGCCCAGATGGCGATGCTGCCTCGCCTTCGGCCCCGTCGCTACTACGATCTGGTCATCCAGATCAGCATCGTCCGCCCTGGCCCCATCACCGGCGATATGGTCCACCCCTACCTGCGGCGCCGCCAGGGAAAGGAACCCGTCGACTACCCCCATCCAGCCCTCAAGCCGGTGCTCCAAAAAACCCTGGGCGTGCCCCTATTTCAGGAGCAGGTGATGAAATTGGCCATCGTCGCCGCCGACTATACCCCGGGCGAGGCCGACCAACTCCGTCGCGACATGGGCGCCTGGAAGGCCCATGGACGCCTGGAGCGCCACCGCCATCGCCTGATCTCGCGCATGCTTCAAAAGGGCATCCAGCGCGAGTTTGCAGAGCGCATCTTTCACCAGATCTGCGGCTTTGCGGACTATGGATTTCCCGAAAGTCACGCCGCCAGCTTTGCGCTGATCGCCTACGCCACCGCCTACCTTCGCTGCCACCACCCCGTCATTTTCACCTGCTCGCTGCTCAACGCCCAGCCCATGGGGTTTTATAGCCCGGCCTCCATCATCGAAGACGCCCGCCGAAAAGAGCTCGAGGTCCGCCCCATCGACGTTCGCCACTCCCAGATCGACTGCACCCTGGAGCCGGCCTCCGACGACGCCAAGCGCGGCGATCACGCCCTGCGCATCGGCCTTCGCTACCTCAAGGGATTTAAGCAAAAGAGCGCCCAACGCCTCCTGGACGCCCGGGCCGACCATCCCTTTGAGGACCTCGACGATCTTCTGGAGCGCTGCCCCCTGCCCATCGACGATCTTCGCCGCCTCGCCGAATCAGGTGCCCTGGAGTGCTTCGACCTCACCCGCCGCCAGGCCCTGTGGCGCATCGAGGGCCACCAGAGCACCCGCGACGCCCCCCTCACCCTGCCCCTGGACGACAACGACGCCGATCTCGCCCCCGCCCTGAAACGCCTCTCCCAACTGGAGACCATCCGCTGGGACTATCGCACCTCCTACCACAGCCCCCGCGGCCACCCCCTGGCGCCCCTTCGCCCACTCCTCAACCGCCTTCACCTCCCCACCGCCGAAGAACTCAACGACCTGCCCCACGGCCACCGCATCGATTTCGCAGCCCTCGTCATCTGCCGCCAACGCCCATCCACAGCCTCCGGCGTCCTCTTCATGACCCTGGAGGACGAAACCGACCTCGCCAACCTGGTCGTCTTCCCCTCCATCGCCGACCGCTACCCCGTCCTCGTCCGCACCGCCACGTTCCTCGGCATTTCCGGCCGCATCCAACGCCAGGACGGCGTCGTTCACCTCCTGGCCGACCGCCTCTGGCCCCCTCGACTCCCCCAAAATCCCGCCCCCACAAAATCACGCGATTTTCACTGACAAATGTCGCCCCGAGGGCGCGACATGGGCCTTATTTTGTGGGCAATTCCAGCTTTTTCGCCTCTTTTTGGCCACTCCTGCCTGACCGGTGCATTCGGGACAAGATTGATACCCGTGAAGTGGTGTCCAAGTTTAGATCGAGCCGTGAACATCAGACCGGGGGGGGAACCGAATGAATGGCAAGGTGTGGAAGCTGATCGGGTGGGTGGTGGTGGGATTATTACTGGGGTCACACTGGGGGTGTGGGGTCCTGGGGTTGGGCAGCAGTTCGTCGCCGGAGTTGAGGCCCGTCGATGGGCCTCCGGAGGTTGAGGAGTTGCGGCGCTATCAGGAGGTGAGCGCCGGGCTATTTCATAGTTGCGCCGTCGATGATGAAGGGCAGGTGCGCTGCTGGGGAAAGGATGCTCTGGGATCGACGCAGCCACCAGAGGTGAAGCTCAGCGGGTTGTCGAGCGGTCATTTTCATACCTGCGGCCTCGATGAGGACGGTCAGGCCCATTGTTGGGGGTCCAACACCAAGGGGCAGAGCGATCCACCGGCGGTGGCGCTGCAGCAGATCAGCGCCGGCATTCGCCACAGTTGTGGCCTCGACGCCCAGGGCCAGCTCCACTGCTGGGGCGATGATCGCTTTGGTCAGAGTTCGCCGCCCCGTGGATCATTTGTGGAGGTCTCCGCCGGGGGCGCTCATAGCTGTGGAGTAGATGCCGATCAGGGGCTTCATTGCTGGGGCGACGACCGCCACGGCCAATTGGACGCCCCCACGGAGGACGTCTTTAGCGTGGCCGCCGGAAGCGCCCATAGCTGCGCGATCACCGTCGAGCAGCGACCGCTTTGCTGGGGACGCGACCATCAGGGTCAGGCCAGCCCTCCGCAGATGCAGACCACCTCCATCGCCACCGGCATTGCTCACTCCTGCGGCCTCGACCCCAGTGGTCAGGCCCATTGCTGGGGCTCCAACCGCCACGGGCGAAGCGACCCCCCTCCTCGCGAGATCCAACAGCTGAGCATCGGCGGCGCCCACGGCTGTGGCATCGACCACCGAAACCACTTGACCTGTTGGGATGACAGCGTCCATCCCTGGACCGCTCCTCCCTCAGGCCGCGCCTCAGCCGCTGCGCCGATTCGACAAGAAGACCACCGATAGCGACGAGTCCTCAAATTTGGAGGAGAGCATCCTCGGCAGCCCGTCCAACTCCGGGAACCAGGGCGCCGTATTGGGCCGGGCGCTCAAGCTGACCAGGTAGGTCGTTTCGTCGACCACCTCATCGAGCTTCTCGGGCAGTCGCGTCCAATCCTCGATGGTACTAAAGGCCGTTTGCACCTGGGGCGCCACCTTATTGACGTACTCCTTGTCATATTCGAGGTGCTCTTCAACGCAGATCACTTCCAGATCGGCGTCGATGCGCGAGGTCATCAACTTCACGTCCTTGATCGCCTCATAAAAGCCCGGGCTCCGCTCGGCAAAGGGCGGGATGGCGACCACCACTTTCTGATGGGTGTTGAGGGGATGCAGGATGCGATTGACGAACACCGTCTGGGTGGTCTCGCGGAGCAATTGGTCGAGGACGGTCCCAAAGATCCGCTCCCGGGCCGAGACCTGACCGCTCCATCCGATGATGATCATCGACGCCTGTTCTTCCCGGGCCGCCCGGGAGATGCCGTGGGCGACGTTCATGTCGATACGCGTCAGGGTGTTGACGGGCACTCCCGCCTCCGCCCCCTGCTCGACGGCGTGCTGCAGGCGCTCTTGCTTGGCCAGCACTTCCTGCTCCACTTCGCCGCGTCCAGAGGCGATCATCAGCGGAAAGATGGGCTCATCGGAGTCCGAATCGCGCATCAAGAAGGCCATTTCCAACAGATCATTGGAGGTCTCCGGATTGCCCACGGGCACCAGGATCCGCTCCGGAAACTCGTTCTCGTCGCGCGGCGCCGTATCCATCTCGTGGGCGACTTCGAGGCCGAATTTTTCGACCAGCGACGAGCCCAGAATGCAGCTCACCAGGATCATGACCACCACGGCGTTGACCATCTCGATATCGAAGAGGCCGTACTCAAAGCCCACCAGGGTCACCGCCAGCGTCGCCGCCGCCTGGGGCACGCTCAATCCATAGATCACCCACCCTTCGGCCGAGGTATAGCCGAAGAGCTTCTGCGCCAATTTGGCGGCCGCCAATTTGCCCAGCGATACCAGAGCCACCAAAATGGCCGCCAGCACCCACACCTCGGTGCCCTCAAAGAGCACTTCCACGTCGATGAGCAATCCCACATAGATCATAAAGAAGGGGATAAAGAGCGCATCGCCGATAAATCGTATCCTGGCCATGATCGTGCCCTGGCCGGGAACCAGTCGGTTCATCGCCAGTCCACCCACGAAAGCACCGATGATCGGCGCCAGACCCACCATCTCGGCCATAAAGGCGGTGATAAAGAGTACGGTGAGCAAAAATCCAAACTCGATCTCCGGCCGATTTTGAACGGTCCGAAAAAAGAGGTATCCCACCTTGGGAAGCCCCCAGATGACCAGAAAAACAAAGAGGCTGACCAGGCCGACAAAGGTCAACCAAAAGCCCACGCCCGTATCGCCGCTCGTCCAGGCGACCACGATCGCCAGCGCCGACAGCGACAGCGTATCCGTCACCAGGGTTCCCCCCAGGGTCATGGTCACCGCCGTATTTTTGAGCAATCCCATCTTGGCGGCAATGGGAAAGGCGATCAGCGTATGAGATCCAATGATCGAGCCCAGCAACAGGGCCTGAGCAAAGGAGAAATCCAAAAAGAGCATGCTCACCGCGATGGACGCCAGTTGAGGTACGAAAAAGGAGATCAACCCAAAGCCCAGGCTGCGCTCCTTCAATTCCTGGAATCGCCCCAGATCGAGGGATAAACCGGCCTGAAACATCAAGTACATCAGGCCCGCCACCCCCATGATCCCCATGAAGTCCGGGGGCACCGAATCGGGGTCATGGGTGATCAAATTCAGGCCCGACGGCCCCACCAGCACCCCGCCGAGAATCAGGCCCACGATCCCGGGGATCTTAAACTTCTTGACCAACTGCGGCGCCACAAAGATCAGCGTCATCAGCACCGCAAAAATCAACACCGGGTTCGACAGGGGAAACGTCACATCAGGCACGAAACTCACAGACTACCTCATCGCCATTTAATATCTATTATGGAGGCGCCGGATAAATACGCTCCCACGCCATCTCTGCGGGTTGTAGCGAAGCTCCCTGCCCTTGTCACCCTTCCCCTTGCGCCTCAGCGCATACCTTCTACACTTCCACGCCACAGTGCCGACGCCCCTCCCGGGGCTTTCCCCCCACTCAAGAGACGATCATGACCACCGCGATCATCACCGGCGCCTCCGCCGGTCTGGGCCGCCAATTTGCCCTTCAGCTCGACGCTGACGATGACGTCGACGCCATGTGGCTCATCGCCCGCCGCGAAGGACGCCTCCACGAACTTGCCGGCCAGCTCCAGACCCCGGCCAAGGTGCTGGCCACGGATCTCACGGATCGCGACGACTGCGCCGCCCTCTACGCCCGCCTCGACGAGGAGCGCCCCCAGGTCCGGTGGCTGATCAACAACGCCGGCTTCGGCAAGATCGGCGCCTTCGACGCCGTCGACGTGGAGACCAACCTGGCGATGCTCGACCTCAATATGCGCACTCTCACAGAGCTGACGCAGCGCGCCTTATCGCACTGCGAAAAGGGCTCGCGCATCGTCCAGGTCGCCTCCCTGGCGGGGTTTATGCCGGTGACCAACTTCGGCGCCTACTCCGCCACCAAGGCCTACGTGGTTAATTTCAGCGACGCCCTCAGCCGGGAGCTTGCGCCCCGAGGCATCTCGGTGACCTCGGTATGCCCTGGCCCGGTGGCCACGGAATTTATGGAGGTCGCCTCCACCCAGGGCTCCAAGGCCGCGCCCCCGGCCTTTGTCATCGCCGCCGCCGACAAGGTGGTCGCCAAGGCCCTCAAGGACGCCCGCCGCGGCCGACGCCACTCCATCTACGGCTGGCTGCCCTGGTTATTGGCCAAGTGCTCGGGCCTCGTCCCCCGCTCCATCCACCTCTGGGCCACCGAGAAGATGTACGGCTGACGAATAGAGTCCGCCCTCGACCTGTTTTCCCATTGCTCGCCGTCGATTTCTCCACCCTGGACTGCCATGGCAAAGCTCATCCCCAGAAGCTCCTTCAAGCTGGTCACCAACGTCTCTCAGTGGGGCTTGTTGACCTGGCCGGCACAGTCGCGACCCCGCCTGATCGCCTCCACGGTGCTCGTCACTGCTTTAACCGTCGCCCTCGCCTTTGGCAGCGCCACCTACATCCTCGATCACAGCGCCTCCGTCTTTCTCAACCTGCTGCTGATCACCCTCAATATGTTTTTGATGCTCATCGGCGCCTTTCTCCAGACCATCCTGGTGGGCGACATCTTCTTTTCCGGAAACTGGCGCGAAGAGGTCTTTCTGGGTCAGAAGTCCGAGGAAGATGCCAGCCAGATCGATGTGTCCGCCGTCAACGACCACAACGCCGAATTCGTCGTCATCCTATGCCTGGCCATCGTGGCCAACGCCGTGGGCCTCAACGCCATCACGGACAACTTCTTTGGCCAATACCACGACGAGGGCTTCTTCCAGGTCCAGATGCGAGCCGACGACCCCGACCAACGCCTGCGCTCATTGACCAACCTCGCCGACCCCATCAATCACCGCCTCTGGGATCGCGACGGGCTGCGCGACCTCATCGTCGACGCCTTCGACGATCCCGATGACGAGGTGCGCGACATGGCCATCTGGACCGCCGGCACCATGGAGATCCTTCGCTCCCGCGAGGAGTTGCTCGACGTCGCCAAAACCCACGACGATCCCCAGACCCGGGGCGAGGCGGCCTTTACCCTGGGGAGACTGGGCCGTCACTCCGAGAGTCGGGTCCTTCTGGAGTCGCTGCTCCACAGCGACGAGCCCACAGACGTGCGCATCGGCGCTCTGCGCGGCCTGGCGATGATGGAGGATAGCCGCTCCGTAGAACCGATCATGGCCCATATCGACGACCCCGATTCGGAGGTCATGGCCCACGCCTTCTGGGCGCTGGCCCGCATCGGCGACAGCGGACCCCGCGAACAGATCCGCGCCATCATCGACGAGGAGCCCCACGGCCTTCGCCGCTGCGCCGCTCTGGAGGCCTTTAAGGGCGTCGCCAGCGCCGAAGACGCCGGCTACGCACGCCGTCAATTCCGAACCACCGACGCCGACGAGCGCTGCGAGGCGATGACCTTCGAGGAGCCCAACGAGCGCACCCACCACGTCATCTGGGGCGAGTCGGTGCGCGTCAAATGGCTCAAGATCGTGGGCAATACCGATCCCTACGAGCACCGCTCCTGGATCATCCGCCAGATCCGCGATCCCGAACAAAGCGACCACGTCCGCGACGTCGCCGCTGAAATCAACCGCATGATGGACGGTGAATAGGGGCAGTCTGGGTGGCCTCGATGGTCGCTATGGGTTTGCGACGTGCCCCTCTCCGTCGCCTG
>CAYQBU010000042.1:0-24932 GCA_964415785.1 uncultured Bradymonadales bacterium | reverse complement strand
CGACACCCCAAAGATAAAACCCGCCGCCGCCACAAATCCCGCCACTGCTCCCGTGACCCCAAAGCCGAGCAGCACCAGCCCCACGATGAGCACCATCTTGACTGTGGAAAACGTAAAATCCAGCGTCGCCTGACGGACGAATTGCTTGAGCCCGTTAAAATACCCCACAAAGATCGCATAGAAGGCGTAGAATAAAATGATCAGCGACGACAGCTGCATCAGCCCACTGAGCGAGGGATCATTAAACCCCCAGGCCGCAATCCAGGGGCTGGCCAGAAAATACAGCACCGCCACCGGCACCCCCAGCATCAACTGCATGCGCACCGCCATATTGACCAGCACCCGCGCCCGGTCCGGCTGCTCGCTGATCAACTTGCTCACCGCGTGCAGCGTCCCCGTGATCATCACCATATTGATCAGGCCGATGGACTCCGTCACGATCTTGAACACCCCGAATTTTTCGGGGCTCCCCAACATAATCGGCAATCCCAGCTGAATGACGGCGCTGGTCAACAAAAACCACACCTTGGCCACCGTGATGATCAAAAAACCTCGGCCCGCCTTCTTGACTGTCGCCTTATCCTGTTCTTCTTTCTTCATGGTCGCTCATTCCTCAATGCACATCAGCGGTGGCGGAACTGCTGCCCGCCGCAACTACGTAGGTACTCTCGGCGGGCAGCAGTAGTGGCTCTTCACCCTTGAAGCCCCCCGAGTTGTGGCATACACGCTTGGGGTGTCAATAGTTCTACGATCCCTCCCGCCGTCTTCCTTTAAACGACCGGCCTGGACCATGCGCCTCTATATCGTTCCATTGCTTCTAGCGCTCTTCATTCTCTGGCCTGCCTCCTCGGCGATGGCCGACGAACCCAATGCTGCCGAGGCGACCGTCGAACAAGGCGCCTCCGAGCAACCTCAGGCCTTCAGTCCCCAACACCGCCAACAGATTTATGAGGACTCCAAGCTCAGCACCACCCGAGCGGTGCTCTATTCGGCGGCCCTGCCGGGCATTGGAAACTTCTACGCCAACCAACCCGCCTTTGGCGTCATCTCTCTGATGGCTCTGAGCTTTTCGGCCGCCTTTATCGGCTTCGCCCTGGCCAACGACAACGACGACGCCGGCCGTATTGGCGTCGTCATCGCCGCCACCGCCTGGGCGGGAAGCACCACCACCGCTGCCATCGGTGTGCGCAGTCACAACCGACAACTTCGCCGCAACCTCCACCTGGAGGCCAACGACCATCGAGCGCCGACGTCGGCCTCTCTCGATCTGACCCTTCGTTTCTGATCATTCGTCGTACAGACGGACCTTGACCCTCGGGTCGGAGGCGTCAAAGAGCTGGCGGGCTTTCTCGATCACCGGGTGGCTCCGCACACTCTCCTCCAACTTCTCTCGCCGTCGCGCTATATCCTCTTCCCTCTCTTTGGCCAGCGTCTTGACGCCATCGGCCTCCTCGGGATCGCGGCGCTCCAACTCCAGGGTCCAGGCGCTGCCAAAGATCTCCTTGATCGCCCTCTCCAGAGCGCTCTTTCGCTTCTCCTCCAGCGCCAGATCCAGATACCCCTCTTCAAAGGACACGGCCACCACCCCGTCGCCAAAGCGCTCCGGATAACCGTATTCACAGGCCAGGGCCACGGGGGCATTTTTTTGGCGAAGATAATCCACCACCAATCTCCATCGCTCCGTGGCCTCTTGAACCCCCTTTGCCGACGGCACCTCCACGTCGGCCTCCTCCGACGGACTCAACGGCTGGGGAATCGAGGGCATCCTCGTGTCTGGCTCCGCCTCGCTGCTTTCCCTGGTCGACTCCTGAGGCGCCCGTTTAGCGCTGACCTCTGGCGACTCATAGGCGTCTACCGGTGGCCGCTCCTCGCGACGCCCTCGCTCTTTGGGCTCTTTCTCCGGCGATGGTTTGTCCTTCTTTGCCGGAGCCGCCTCTGGCTCAGGCGTCGGTGGGTCTGGCTTGTCTTCCTCTCTCTTGGCTTTTGACCCTTGAGCCCGAGCTGAATCCTCCTCAGCCCGGGCTTTCCCCTTTCCCGACCGCTCGCGCTTCTCCTCCTCTTGCGACGACTCTTCTCGCCTCGTCTGCGAACTCGGCGTCGGCCACTGCACGGGTGCTGCGTCGCCATCGAGGCTTTCCTCCAGCAGATGCAGGCGCTCCACCAGCACATCCAGGTTTGCCATCGGCTCCAATTCACAGAGCCGCACCACGGTCATCTCGAAGATCAGCTTCGGGTAGGCCGAGCGATTCATCTCGCTTGCCCCGTCCACCATCACCGTGAAATAGCGATTCATCAACTCACCGTTCATCCCCTGGACCTGGGCACGGGCCTGCTCCAGCTCGCTCTCCGTCAGAGCCGTCACCTTCTGCGGCTCCTTGACCACCGCCGTGACCATCAGGTCTCGAAAGTGGTTGACCAGCTCCGAGGCAAATTGCTGCAGGTCGTAGCCGTAGCGATTGACCTCATCGAGCACCAACAGCGCTTCTTCCGTCTCTCCCCGCAGCACTGCATCGCTCAACTCAAAGAGGTGCTTGCGATTTGCGACCCCCAGAATCTCCGCAATCTCCTCTTCCGTGATCCGCTTGCCCGAAAAACTGATGATCTGATCGAGCAAACTCAATGCGTCGCGCATCCCTCCATTGGCCTGACGGGCAATGATCTGCAGCGCTGCCTTCTCGGCGACAAACCCCTCTTCGTCGCATAAATACAGGAGATGATCGACGATATCGCGCTGACTGATGCGCTTAAAATCAAAGCGCTGACACCGGCTCAAGATGGTCACCGGGATCTTTTGCGGTTCCGTGGTCGCGAAGATAAAGATCGCGTGCGGCGGTGGCTCCTCCAGCGTCTTCAACAGGGCGTTGAAGGCCTCCGTCGTCAACATATGGACTTCGTCGATGATGTAGATCTTGTGCTCGTCGCGACTGGGCGCATAGCGCACCCCCTCGCGAAGCTCGCGGATCTCGTTGATCCCCCGATTGGAGGCGCCGTCAATCTCGAAGACATCCACCGACTGCCCTCGCGAAATCTCATCGCAGGAGGGACAATCGTAACAGGGCCGCGGCGTCGGGCCCTGGTGGCAATTCATCGCCTTGGCCAAAATACGCGCCGTCGACGTCTTGCCTACCCCCCGGGCCCCGCAAAACAGATAGGAATGCGCCACCCGTCCCTGCTCGATGGAATTGGTCAGCGTCCGCGCCACGTGATCCTGGCCCACGACTTCATCAAAATGGTCTGGCCGCCACTTCCTGGCCAACACGGTATAGGACATGCCCTTTCCCTTTGCGCTTGAGGTGCTCTCACTATTTGGCTTCTTCGGTCGCCCTGCCGGCGCCCATGACGCGAAAAACGCCGACCCCACAGTCCGGTGGTGTACCACCTTCTGCGGTGTCGGCGTCAACCCATCGCTTCACCCATCTTCAGGTGTCGCACTCTTCAGTTCACAGGAGCCACCGAATTGGCCTCTCCCGGCTCGGCGATGATGAAGTCCCTAAACGCCTCATTGACGTTCTCGCCACCCTGAGGCGCCGGCGATCGACCCCAGCTTTCACGCTGCGTTCCATCAGGCACGCTTCCATCGCTATTGAGGCGTCGCTGCATCGAGAAGTTCGTATTTCCATCGCGACCACCCGCAAATGCCGGACCGCCATTCCCCGCTCGGTCCACCACCACATCGCGCGTATTCTGCAGCGATAGATCCATAAACCCACTCTTGAGATTCAGGCTTCTGAAGCGGGGATCATTAGCCGTGTTGAGCACAAAGTTGGGATTGATAAACGCGTGCTCTCCTCGCTGGGGGTCACCTTCCGACAGGGGCACCGTATTGTGATCGAGGACCAGAAATCGCTCCCCGGGTCCGATGACCGTTCCCGGCGTAAAGCCCATGATGATGTCGTGACCATTATTGAGCGTCCACATCGACAAATTGATCGGCTCATCGGTCGTGTTGTAGAGCTCCACAAATTGGTCGTTTGTCACCGGTCGACGATCGGCGAGGTCTCCTGTGTGATCCGAGGGATCAACCTCTGCGTTCCATCCATTGAAGTGAACTTCACTGATCACCACATCGCCTTCTTCCACTTCATCGTCGCAGCGCAACCGATGGCTATCCTTCATCAATCGACACATCGACGTCGACAGGTCTTTGGCCTTTCGCCAGATATTGTCGTACTCCTCCATATAGGTCTCGGTGATGTCTTCGCCACGCATAATCAACAGCACCTCATCGTTGGAGATCGTCGCCGCTGCTGACCAGTTAAAGCTCCCCGTCAGCACTCGCGCATCCTCCGTTCCCGCATCCAAAAACATCGTCTTGGTATGCATCCGCCCACCACCGGCCTGATAGTCGCCGGGGGTCCGCGAATTATAGTTGCCGTCGAGACGCATATCGATCCCGTTGGCCAACAGCCGATAGCCCTGGTGGTATTGGCCGTTTCCATGGAGCTGAGAGCGATCCAGAATCCCCTGGACCTGCTTTCCCTCGTTGTGACGGTTGATAAACTCCGTGGCCACCTGATCTTTGGTGAACGCAAAGATCTGGAAGTGAATGGACGTATGCACCGCTTTTAACTCCTCCAGAATTCGCCCCATGGCGTCGTCCTGGGGGGCAAACCACACCTCTATCTCCACATCGCCCACCTCAAACGTATTGGGCAGATGATCAAAGGGTTTCTTGGCCGCCGAAAAACGCCCCTCAAACATCTGAAAGAACTCTTCGGTAAATAGCTCCGCGATCTCCTCGCTGTCGATCCACACCCAGTGATTGTCGTTGAACGTAAATTCGGAGCGCGAGATATTGCCCGTCCCCGTATATACAAAGCGCTCATCGATCACGAAAAACTTATTGTGCATGATATGAAATTGGTTGCCCGTCTGCACCGGGATGCGGCGATCATCCATCTCGCCATAACCGGCCGTGCCACGGTCATACTCACCGGCGTCAGCCACCAACTTCACCTCTACCCCTCGGTAGTGGGCGTCCACCAGGGAGTCGATGATATTTTCCTTATTGAACCCGTAGACCGCCGCTCGAACACTTACATTCGCCGAGTCAATCCGCTCGGCGATAAACTCGCTGGGCTTTCGATTGACTTCCGTCCCACTTCGAAACCCCGGGGAGTTAAAGAACACCTGCAGGCGCCCCAGGTTTTCGATATCTTCGCTCTCCGGAGGGGCCTCCAGACTGCAACCACTTAAGGTCGCTCCCCCCAGGGCCATCAGCCCTGCCAGCATCAATGCACCGAGACAACCCAATCCACCTTTTCTCTTCATCGTATGCTCACTCATTGGTGGCCTCCTCCCAGGCTTGCTCCCAGTAGTCTACAAAGGGATCTACAGCCGGGTTTCGGTCATTTCCACTTTCCACGATCTCCCACATTACGCCATCGGCGAAGGTGTCGGAGGGATAAAATCGAACTCGATCACTGGAGTTTCTTCGAATCACCTCAAAGGGCTGAGCTCGCCACAACTCATGGCTCAACACCTGCACCAATCGGGGCTGGCGATTGCCGTTGCGGTCGCGCTCCGTATTCATCACCACCATCGTCGGCAGCCGCCCCATCGATGCCGGGGCTTGCACTGCGTCGAGCTCGTTCACCTGAGTGCTTATCCCGGATTCCGTGGCCTGGCCCTGACCGACCATCACCCGCACATCAAAGCCATTTTCTTGCTTGTAGCGCAGTGCGGCGATCAGGTTTTCGTTGGTCAAGTTCTCGGTCATCACAAACACCGATCCCTTGGCCCGATAGGTCTCGTCGACGATATTTTTGGTCAACCGCTCCTGGGGATTAAAGCGGATTCGCAACTGCCCGCGATTGGTCAGCCGCGTGGCCTCTTGGTGAGTAATCGACTTCAGCGGCCCGTTGTAGACGCTGAGCGTCGTCGAAAAGACCCCACCGTGCATCTGGCGAAATTCGCGACCATAGCTCTGAGTGACCTCTTCGCTCATGATTCGAAACGCCGGCCACACCAACTGTTCTTCGGTCATCGGCGCCGTGATATTCCACGTGTAGGCGGCGTCGATCAGGAAAAAGGTGTGGCTCATCGTATTATAATGAGGCGGCCGCACAATCATATTATCCGTATTCTGCGACGGCCCCTGTCCCGCCTGACGGCACTCAATATGGTCGTCATGAGGGGTCATTTCGCCATCGCAAAACTCCAGAATCGGTGACAGATTGGGCTCCGGGAGATAGGCCAACTCCCCATCGCCAAAGGTCACGCTGATCTCGTCGTGATCGACGAACGCATCAAAGCGCCCCGAGGGCTCGTACTCTTCGTCGGCCACCACTCTCACGTCGACGCCCCGATCGGCGGCGTCCAGCAGGGCGCCTTCAATCGCGTCGTCATCCAGATCCTTGAGGGCCACATCGATGCGATCTTCGGCCCCCTCCAGATCCTGGACCAAGAGATCCCTGATCTCATTGACCTCCAGGTAGTAGTCGACCCGGTTGAGCCACTGCTCATCGTCATTGGCCGAGGCCACCGACATCAGGGCCGCGCTCGCCGCCACGGCGGCGATCATCGCCACGCTTATCCACTTGAGTTGTTCCTTCATCGTTTTTGTTTTCCTCATTCGAAGGCTCCTCCGGCCGTGCTTCCCGAATAGTCCGCACTATTGGGCTCTCCGGGGCTGGCCAGTGTATACTCGCGCCATCCCTCGCGGATCCCGCTCCTTGCTTCTGCATTGCCATCGACATCATCGACATTGGCCGTCCAACTTCGATCCTGGCCACCAATATTGTCGAAAAGCGACTGCGCCCGCTCCATGGAGCGCACCGTCACCAGGTCATAGCCGCCGGCAAAGGGGCGCTCCACGCTCGATCCGCCGCTCTCGATGAGGCGGTGGTCGTAGTCTCGCAACTCCACGCGCACAGCCCGCTTGCCCAACTTCAGGCGCTCGTCGATGACGTCTGCCACCTCGCCAAACGCACCGTCTTCTTTGGCCGCCACCACCAGGTGGTCGTTGGGATCTAGCGGTTCACTGAATTCCGGCAACCGCAAACTCAACTCGTAATCGCCGGTGATGATCAAGCGCCACCCCGTCATATTGACCGGTCGGTGATACTCGTTTCTCAGCTCGATAAACACATCGTCGGGGTCGTAATTGCCATCATCATCGACGCTTCCCGCCCACATGATCTCGTTGATCTGCACCGAGCCCCGCTCCGCACTCGATGGGGTGTCGTCTTGCTCCCAGCGATACAGGACCTGCTCATCGGGTTCGCCCGGATCCGTCGTGTCCAACTGGCAGGCCCATAGCCCGCTCGCTCCCACGACCAGGCTCAAGCCCATGGCCATCATCGTTCGATATTGCATAATCTCCTCGTCTCTCGTGTTCTTCCGTTGGGTCGCTGCGTCACTGGCCTCTCCGTTTAAAACGCCAGTGTCGCCCCTCCCGAAATGGCCCAGAAGTTCTGGAGATTGTCGGCGCTACCGCGTGAGCTACCAGCGTTTCGGCTGATCTCCACCTCGTAGAACTCACCGGGCAAAAAGATGCCGCCCATGCTGTAAAGCGACAGCGCTTCCGAGGCCTGATAGGTCACGCTGGCGTTGAGCTCCACGCCCAGGGTCTTGCCGAAGCGTTCCTGAGCCTCCAACTCGTCGCGCGAGTACCCCGACGGCAGATCATCTCCCGCCAGCTCTCGGTCTTCTGCGGCCAGGTTGGTGCTGGACGTATCTCGGTAGTACCAGGCGCCCAGATCCAGGCGCAGTCCCTGAGCCATGCTCACGCCCAGTCCACCGTGAAGCATTTCCGTGCCGCTGCTGCGGCGAATATCGTGCTCGCTATGCTCGATGCCGCCCCGCCCCAGATAGGCGCTTGGGCGCCATCCGGCATAACGGCTCATATTGAGTCCACCGGCATAACTTCCGCGAAAACCGACGAATCCGTGATTGTAGCGCAGCCCTCTCTCCGAGGTATGCTCCGCTCCATCGGAGCGAAAATACTGGGTGATGCCATCGACTCGCACCCCTCCCAGATCATATTCGCCCAGCAACGCTCCGCCGAAGGCCTGTCCGTCGATCTCCACATCGGGCACCCCGATATTGACCTCTTTTCGGTCAATGCCGCCCGAATAGGCATACTCACCATAGGCGCCCAGGCTCCCATCATCGCCCAGATCCACTGTATAGTTGACGCGGCTACCCGCCATATAGACGTAGTCGTTATCCGAGAAATTGCCCATCGTTCCCTCATGGGAGCGATCGGCGCCCGTTCCCGCTCCACCAATGGTGGAGAAGAATCCAAACGCCCTCAAATCGAGCCCATCGACGGCCAGGTCTTCATTTTCGTAGACCCCACCAAAGCGAAAGGTATTGGTGTCACCATCCATATTATAGGTCAGGTTGCGACCGGTGTGCCAACGCGTGAAGCTAACGTTATCCGGCCTTCCCTGCGAGGCGTACAAGTCCAGCGGGAGCAACCTCAATCGTCCCAGATCATCACCAAAATCGAAGTTGACCGTCACCCCATCGACCTGGTCGCGAAAGAAATAATCGCGGTGCGTTCCCCCAATCTGGAAGTGCTGTCGACCGATTTTGGTATTCATCGCCACCGCGTCGGTCTCGAAGGCATCCCAGTCAATATGGAGGTCGTAGACGAAGAAGAACCCGCCAAACTCGTTGGTGCCTCCCAGTTGGTCGCTGCCCCACAACCCGCTGTGGCTCACCCCACCGTGAATCCGGGTGTCCTCATCGACCAGGTAGGTCACTCCCAGTGACATGCTGGAGTAGGCAAAACTGTGGCGATCATCGGTCTCGATTCGCTCCTGATCGGTGTCATCGATCTGAAGTTCCCGAAACCCGATATTGTCCGAGGAATGAAATTCACTGGTCAGTCGGAAATTCCAATTGACCGGGTTTTCCTCACTCAACTCGACCTCTTCAGGAGCTTCTGCTCCCGGGCTCACCGCATCCTCCGGCGTGATCTCCTGAGCGCTCAACGTGCTCGGCAGGGCCACCATCATCAGCGCCGCACCACCCATCATCGCAACCAAACGTGTCGTCTTCATTTTGATCTTACTCCGAAAATAACTGCGCCTTGCCCATCTCAGCGGTCGCCCGTCTCAATGAATCCAGCATCATCGTTGACTTCTGGTCGACCTCGCTCTTCGAGGCCCTCTCCGTTGATTAACTCTTGATCTATTCCTGTGCTTCTTCGTCGGGCTCCTCGAGAATCGTCATCTGGCCCAGAGAGGCGATCACCATCCGCATCTCAAAGCTGTCGAAGATCGGCCCCGTTAACTCCACCATCGCTCCCTCGGGCGGCGCCACCCCACGGGTTCCCAACTCCCGATCGATGGAGACAAACCACTCCACATCGGGGTTATCCAACGACTGAACGATCATTTCGTTGAAGTTTTGATTCGTCGCTTCCTGGACCACTTCCCCCACCATGCGTCGCACACGGTAGGTGTCGGCTTCATCGATATCATCGTCGTCCGCAGCATCCTCCTCGGACCACAATGGCCTGGCCTCACCGTCGTCGTCCTCCATCGGCTCGTAATACACCGGAATCCGGTCCTCCCTCTCGTTGAGCACTTCTTCCTGGTCGAAGCCGATCACCGCACTCGTCCCGAAATAGCGGGTCACTCCTCGGACTCTCATGCGGACTCGGTCACCGACGTCAAATTCGGCCACTCGCGAATCCTTGTAGATCTGAATCCCACCGGTTTCGTCTTCCAGCACATAAGTGCCGTAGTAGCGCTCCCGGGTCCCACAGACCGTCAGATTGGAAAAATAACGCGGATGCAGCGTCACCACCCCTTCAATGGTGGCAGGCAACTCCTGGACCGCCGATGGGATCGTGTCGAAACCCGCGTTTTCGGGGTTGCAATCGCCCTCCACCGGATAGGGATCGTCGGGGCCAAATCCGTACCAGACATTGGCGTTCGGCGGCACCTCTCCCGGTTCCAACTCCGCCTCTTCCTCCGGGCTCAGCCACCCCTGGTCGGGGATGATGTCTCGAAGTTCGCCAATCGTCAGCTCACCGCTGATCTCGTCGTAGGGCTCGTCCGTAAATTCGATTGGATCCGAGACCTCAGACCAGGACGGGCTATCGTCAAAATAGTCATCGCTATCTCTTGCGTCTTCCGGGTCGTGATGACACCCCGACGCGATGGCAATCACCATCACCGAGATCAGCAGGAATCCGGTCGACCTTCCGTTACATTTCACCATTTGACTTCCATCGAAAACGTTTGAAGGGAGAAGACTGAGAGAGGGGAAGTAGTCGGTGGCAGAATTCCACCTTATAAAGACGAAGAGCCGGCTGTCCTGGAGACAACCGGCTCTTCAACCGGTTGGGATCCGGTCATTTAGAATGCGGGCCAGGGCGTCCAATCCCATTCGATTTCATCGAGCTGGGGCTCGGGGTTACCGCTGTAGTACCCCGGGAAACTCAGGGAGGGGCCCACAAATGTCAGGCAATCACCAGGTCCCCAGTCGTCATTGCTGAGTTTCATCGTGATCTCAAATTGATGGTCATCACCGTAGGTGGAGGGCCAACAGGTATCGCCGGCGCAACCAAATGAGTCTTCCGCCGAATCCGAAAGCTGCACGGCCACTCGCACATTGCGATAAAAATGATCCTCCATGGTCAGAGGCTCATCTGTAATGTCATGGACCGGCACATCCACATCTTCCTCATCCACCGTCCAATTGGTCAGGCCCTGAATCTGCGGATCCGCGAAAAATGTGCCCGCCTCGGTGACATCGAAGCTGACCCTTTGACCCACCACGACATCGTCATTATCGACCTCCAGCGCCGAGTTGGTAGTGCGATTATCGACGTACAGCGCCGCATCTCCATCGGAAACGTAGAATCCGTTGAAGATCGTCGCCGTCACCGTCGCTCCGTCAACACTTATCGGGTCGTCCGAAAGATCGACATCCAACTCATCTTCTGCACCACCGATATCGCCATCGACCTCGTCTTCGATGGCATCCCAAACGTCTTGGAGGCCCGACGAATTCGTCAATGGATCGCTGACTACCACGCCACCATCTCCGTCGGGACCGACTTGGCCGTAGAAGCTCTCATCGATCTCGCACTCCCCATTGGGATCGGGCTGGTTGTTCGGTTGGTTATTTGGCTGGTTGTTCGGTTGGTTGTTCGGCTGGTTATTCGGTTGGTTGTTCGGCTGATTATTCGGCTGATTATTCGGCTGGTTGTTCGGTTGGTTATTCGGGTCCGTATTATTCGGGTCCGTATTATTCTGGTTATTACCCGACGGATCGTCGGTATCACCGCAACCGATCATGGGCGCCGCCGCCATCGCAAGAGCTCCGAAGAGCACTACCATCAGTTTCCGCTTCATCATGTCTGACCTTCCCAACTCAGGTAAATTGCTACGGATCTCCATATACCACTGCGGAGATCCACGCGTCGTGCTACAAGGAACTTCTCTCAACGACTTTCGGATCCCCACCGGGGATCGATCGTCAACTCAACTTGTGCTCGACGGGTGAGTATTACATTCACCATTTAGATTCCCGGACTCTGGATGCGGTTCTTGGACGAACCTTCTACCGGGTCACCCGACTTGGTGTGCCTAACTAGCATGGACGCCCCCGCGTTTCAAACACTCATTGAAAATCGGCGATCCTCAATCCAGCATCCATGGCCAGGGATGCATTTCCTCGCCCATCATCGACCAGATCGACGACCAATCATGGGGCGTCAGCCAGGGCCCAAGGGCGATCAACACCAGGCAGCTAAACCCAAAGCCCAGCGACAACCAGTCGCCGATCACCCAGTCCTCGGCCCAGGGACCCAACCGCCCTTTCAGATCCCGGGGGCCCTCCTCGGGCTCAAAAAACGCCTCGATATCGGGGCCCTCCAGAACGTCGAGTCCCCCATCCTCTTCCCGATCCTCTTCGTCGGTTCCCGTGGCCATCCTCGCCACCAACGCCGCATCGTCCACCGACAACAGCGTTCCTCGCAACACGCTCTGCCACATCGCCGCCCGGCTACCGGCTTCGACCCCCGCCCGTGCCGTGGCGCCCAGACCGGCTATCCCCAATAGAACCCCGATATAGACCTCCAATGCCAACCCGAAGAGCACCAGCCCGATATCGAATTTAAGCTCCCACATCACCCGCGACAGCCGCGCCCACCGATCCTCGACCAACGCCGACTGCTTGACCCACTCAAACACGCCATGCAGTACCACCACCACGGCCAGCCAGAACAAGTTGATCATGATCGCCAGCACCACCGCCAGGCTGACGTAGGCCAGGATAAACGACCACCGCCGATCATGGGTGATGATATAATGGTGAATCTTTTGTTTGAGCGTCATCGCCCTTCCAATTCCTTGAGTCCTTGTCTTGCCGCCTCATAGACCAGCCTGACCGCCACTCCCTCTCGTCGAGCGATCTCGCGACATCGCTCGTACTCCGGCTGGGCAGTCAGAACCTCATCGTCCAAAATACCCAGTTTCACCGCAACGTCCCCGTATGGCGTCTCTACACTCACCATGCGTCGATCCAGGATCCACCGTTCACACCGGCCCACCCGCATCCCAAGCGTCGTCGTTTCCTCGACGATCAACCTCGCCAGGTGCCGGGCCTGTTGACGATCGGGACACAAGACCCACAGGCGTTGGCCAGGACGCCCCTTCTTCATCATCACCGCCGTCAAATGGGCATCGAGGGCGCCCTCTTCGCCCAGCCGCTCCATCACATAGGCCAGCTCCTCCGGGCTCTGATCATCGATCTCACAGATCAATTCCCAGACCTCTTCTTCCTTAAACCCCGACGATTGGTCCTCATTACCTCTTTCCAGCACCGTCATGCGCGCCACATTCGATATCCCCTCCACATCTCTGCCCCCGCTTCCAAACCCCGTCGACGCCACCTGTCCCTGACGCGCGCCGCCCTCGTCGGCGATCGTCGCCAAAATCGTCGCCCCCGTTGGCGTCACGAATTCATGATTCACATCGCGATAGACCACCGACTGCCCTTCCAACAGCTTTGCGGTCGCCGGCGCCGGTACCGGGATCGTCCCATGGGCCGTCTCCACCGTCCCCGAACCCAACGGAATCTCGCCCACCGACCAGGTGGCCTCGACCTGCTCCATGATCCAGGCGGCACCCACGAAATCGAGGATCGAATCCACCGCCCCCACCTCGTGAAAGTGCACGGCCTCCAACTCCATGCCGTGGATGTCCGCCTCCGCCTTGCCCAGGCGTCGAAACATCGCCAGCACCCGCTTTTTGACGCCCTCTTCCAGATCACTTTCCGACAGCATCTCCTCGATCGTGCTCAGGTGGCGGTGATCCGATTCCATCTCCGCTCCCCACCCCCCAAACGCGATATGCAGACCCTCGATCGCCCCCCGCACCTCCCGCTTACGCATCACCTCGATATCGCCGAGGCCCACCTGACTCAACGCCTCTTCCAACGCCGATACCTCCACCAGCCCCGCATCCAATGCGGCGGCGATAAAGATATCGCCTGCCAATCCGCCGAGCAGATCGAGATGAATATGGCGCCTTGCTTGCCCTGGTGCATTCATTGGTCGCCCTTCGCTACCATGCGTTGGCCAAATTGATTGATCTTGGTCGCCAGCGCCGCCGCGCCGAACCCATTGTCGATATTCATCACCGCCACCCCCGGCGAGCAGGCGTTGAGCATCGTTAGTAGCGGTGCCAACCCATTGAAGGCCGCTCCATAACCCACACTCGTGGGCACGGCGATGATGGGCTGGTGACTCAGACCGCTGATCACACTGGGCAGCGCCCCGTCCATGCCGGCCACAACTACCACGATCCCCGCCGAATCCAGCCGATCCATATCGGCCAACAATCGACCCAGACCGGCCACCCCCACGTCGAATAACTCCGTCGTCGGGTTGCCCAGAAGGCGACTGCATACCGCCACCTCCCGGGCCACAGGCCGGTCCAATGTACCGGCGCTGACCACCAGCACCGATTCGCGATTCTCTTGCACCACCGGCTCTTGTGTGGCCACTACCCTCGCCTCTTCGTAGTGCTCCAACCTCGGAAGTAGCGACTCCAGAGCGCCCAGGATCTCCTCGCTGACCCGGGTCGCCATCAGCGCACGACCTTGCTCCAAATAGCGCTCCACGATCGCCCTCACGTCCTGCGGTCTCTTGCCCTCGGCCAGGATGGCCTCGGGAATCCCCGTTCGGCTCTCCCGTTGATGGTCAAATCGTCCGATCAAATGCTCCTCGTAGGGACGGCGACTGACCCGTCGAAGCACCTGTTCTTCATCCACTTCCCCCTCTCGATAGCGGCGCAACAATCCCTTCAGGTCCTCACTCATCGCTTACTCCTTGTCCCGGGTTCAGGCTCCCCGACCGATAGCCCGTCATATCCAGCACCGCCTCTTCAAACCCGGCGGCGATCACGCCCCGGTACAATCGACCCAACAGCGCCTTGTCCAACACCTCTTCCAACTGCTCCACCGCGATTTCAATGCGCGCCAGATCGCCATGGGCCCGAACGCGAAACTGCTCAAACCCCTCCTCAAATAAGACCTCCTCCGCCCTCTCGACGCGTCTGAGCCGCTCCTGCGTGACCTCCAGCCCGTGGGGAATGCGCGACGACAAACAGGCCATCGCCGGCTTATCCCACACCGACAGCCCCATCTCGCGCGCGATTTGACGCACTTCCTCTTTACTCACCTCATGCTCCAGTAGCGGTTGGTAGATGCCCTGGTTTCGCATCGCCTTAAGCCCTGGCCGATGATCGCCCGTATCCGAGGCATTGGTCCCCGACGCCACCACCTCCACACCCAGCGTTCTGGCCATCTCCCCGATTTGCTCAAATCGCATCGACTGGCAAAAAAAGCAGCGCGATGACGTATTTTCTCGAAATCGCTCGTCATCCAACTCGCTGAACTCAATGAGCTCGTGAACCACGTCGATCTCTTCTGCCACCTCACAGGCCTCGTCGAGCTCTCGCCCCGCCAACGTCTCACTGACCGCCGTCACCGCCCGAACCTTCTCTCGGCCCAGCACTTCTCTGGCCATCGCCGTCACCAGGCTTGAGTCCACACCACCACTGAAGGCGACCACCAGCGAATCGAATTGGGCCATCTGTTCTTTGATCGCCTCTCTTTTGACTTCCCATCGCTCACCACTGACAGCCATTACTTCTGCTCCTCTGCAAACACCCTGAGATCGAGCCCTATATAGGGCCTGTGCGAGCTCTTCAGAGCCTCGCCCAGGGTCCTCAGCGTCGACGCCGACCCCAGCGCTGCATCGGCCTGGACCTCCACCTTCAACACTGATCCCCTCTGCTCGCAACCGCTCACCGCCAATCCGCCCTCTCGGCAGATTCTCAGTACTTCTTCTTGATCCTCGGGCTTCATCATGCTCCTCATCCTTGTTGGTCACTTGCCGCTAAGTCCGACGCGCGCCAGTATAGACCAGCCCTTTGATCACTCAACCTCAACAGGAGATTCTATGTCCCGTACTATCCCCCTGATCGCCCTTATCTTTGCCCTCTCCGTGGCCTGCGACTCCGACCCTGGCCAGAGCGATGACGCCGATGACCCCACCGATGACATCGTCGTCATCGACGAAGAGCCCTCCGACGATGAGGCCCAATCCGACGAGAACATCGACCACGGCGACGACGACCATGAACTGGCCGACGATCTCGACGCCGGCGAAACGGGCCACTTCGGCGATGACTTCTCCAGCGACGACGCCCCCATCGATCTCGTCGACGCCCTCGATATGCTGGAATCCAGCGACGACGGCTCCATCGAGGTCAAAGTCCTCGCCCAATCCACCGAGGTCTGCGAAAATCGCGGATGCTGGATGAATCTCTACCACGCCGAAGAAGATCTCCCGGTCCGCGTCTACATGCAGAATTATGGCTTCTTTGTCCCCCGCAACGCCACCGGCGCCGAAGCAATCGTCGAGGGCACCATGACCTTTGAGGAACTCAGCGAAGAAGACGCCATCCACCACGCCGAACACATCGCCGATCAGACCGATCTCGAATTAGATGAAATTGAATTGGAGACCCGGATTGTTCAACTCAAAGCACGCGGCATCCAGATGACCATGCCCGAGGGTTAAGACAGGCTAACTTAGCATTGACTAAAGAGCTTGATATTTTGACCCGCGGTATGTACGCTAATTAACAATTATAATACCTTGAGCACTCACCCTTTTGGCATTAGACGCCTCTCGGATTCAATCCGACTCCCAAGAGCTGAAACTCATGCTCGTTGCAACGCATCATTCGCTTCGACGACTCTGCCACTTCGCCAGCTCCCTCTTCGAGTGTAGCGCCGCAGGCTTGCTCCGGTTCGACGCTCAGCACTGGGAACTGGTCGACGCCGGGGCATCCTTTCCCGAACTCGATGCCTCCGTCGTTGAGGCCCTCAATCACGCCCTCCAAAACCCCGATGACCCCTCCACCGATTGGCGCCTTCACCGCATCCCCCCTTCAACGACTGAGACTTCATCGGCTAAAACGCCCAATATCTTTCTCGCCCTCTCCACTCCCCTGGACCGGGACTCCCTTGACGCGTTCCTCGAGCCTTTTACCACGTCGGCGCGCGACCTCCTCAATGCTCAACAGGCGCAGACTACCGCCGAGGCGACCGAGGCCCTGGACACCGTCGAACGCCAGGAGCGCGAAGCCCTCATCGCCGAACTGCGTCGCTCCAACGAGCACCTCGAACAATTCGCCTATATCGCCTCCCATGACCTTCAGGAGCCGCTGCGCATGGTCACCGGCTTCATGGATCTTCTCCAGGACGAATACGCCGACCACCTCGACGACGACGCCAACGACTATATCAACTACGCCGTCGACGGGGCCCGACGCATGAAGGAAATGATCCATGGCCTTCTCACCTATGCCCGCACCTGGTCCTCCGACGAGGAGGTCACCACCGTCCACACCGCGGAAATGGTCGCCCAAATCTGCGACGAGCTCCTTTCCAACCACCCCGAAAAAGAGGCCTCCATCACCGTTGACCCCCTGCCCGACGTCCAGGCCCGCCCCTCTCAACTTCGCCGACTCTTCTCCAACCTCGTCGTCAACGCCATGACCCATGGCGGGGCCACTCCCACCATTGTCATCACCCACGAGGAGCAATCCGAGCATCATCTCATCGCCATCACCGATGCCGGCCCGGGCGTCAGTCTCGACCAACACGAACGCATTTTCGATCTCTTCGTCAGCGGTGTCGATCGCTCCTCCGATCAAAGCTCTGGCCTCGGCCTCGCCATCTGCCGAAGTGTTGTCGAGGGCCACGGCGGTCGCCTTTGGATCGAATCGCCTCCCGAAGGTGGGGCACGCTTTTCTTTTACGCTCCCCAAGGATTAACCCATGGTCCCCTCACACCTGCCCGTTTCTAGCGTCCACATCCTCCTCATCGAGGACAATCCCGGTGACATCCGCCTGACCAAAAAGGCCTTCGCCAGGGCCAAACTCAAAAACGACCTCCACGTCGCCACCAATGGCCGAAGAGCCCTCGACTTTCTCCATCAACGAGGCGACTTCACCGACGCCCCTTCCATCGACCTCATCCTCCTGGATCTCAAACTCCCCGACGCCTCGGGCCTCGACATCTTGCGCGACATCAAATCGAACCCCGATCTTCGCCGCATCCCCACCGTTATCCTCACCAGTTCCGACGCCGACGAGGACATCATTAAGTCCTACGACCGCCACGCCAACGCCTACATCACCAAGCCCGTCGACTTCGCGGGCCTTCTCAAAGTCATCCGAAACCTGGACCAGTTCTGGCTCTCCCTGGTCAAACTGCCGTCGCGATCTTAGGCCTCCTTCATGCCCGCCAAGCCCACTCGCCTGCCCCAGCACATTAGAGTCCTTCTCATCGAGGATAACCCCGGTGATGCTCGACTCATCGAGCGCATTATTCAGCGCGCTGACCCCCGCTATCTTGGCGCTCCAGTCACGCTCCACCACACCGCTACCCTCGATGAGGGACTGGCCTTCATCGACCACAACGCCCTCGATATCATCCTCCTCGACCTCGGGCTTTCCCGCAGTCAGGGCCTGGACACCCTTGATCAATTGCTGCGTCACCACAGCTCCACGCCGGTGGTGATATTGACCGGTCTGCAGCAGGAAGATGCCTCCTTTCAGGCTCTCCAACGCGGTGCTGAAGACTTTATCCATAAAGACGATCTCGATGCTCCCGGGCTCTCCCGCGCCATCAGCCACGCCATCAATCGACGCCAGCGCCAACTCCACACCGATGTCATCGAAGCCGCCCGCCAGGCCATGGTCCTCATCGACATCACCGGCGACTCCGACCATACAACGCTGGTCAACAGCGCCTGCCTCCAACTCCTGGGCCATTCGCTGGAAGACTGGCAACGCGACTATGTCGATTGCTTTACGGGTCCCCTCAGCGACTCCCAAAAGATTGAGTCCCTGCTCGACGATGGCCGCCAGGGCCGACGGGCTTACGCCGAACTGCGCGCCTATACCGGTGACGACGCCTGGTTCTGGGCTCGCATCGACGCCATCCCCATTACCACCTCCGACGGCCATACCACCCACCTCCTTTTGGCGTTGACCGACATCAGCGATCGCGTCCAATGGCGAACCAAAATGGCGGAGGTCGATCGCATGACCACCCTCGGCCTTTTGGCCAGCGGCGTCGCCCACGAGATCAACAACCCCCTGGCCTTTACCACCGCCAACCTCCGCTTCGCTCTCCGCACCGTCAGCGAAGCTACTCCCAACACCGATGACCTGGAGGACGCGCTGGAAGACGCCCTCATCGGCACGGACCGCGTTCGCGATGTCATCGGCGATCTTCGCCTCCTCGCCGGCCCCGGGGCCGGCCCTGAGGCCGGCGACGACACGCAACCTGAACCTCTGGATATCAACACCGCCATTCAGTCCTCGGTCAATCTCGTTCGTCATCATCTTCAATCACGAGCCACCCTTGAGTTTGAACCCCGGCCCGTCTCACCGGTCTTCGCCAACCGCTCCAAGCTCAGTCAAGTCTTCCTCAATCTGCTGATCAACGCGATCGACGCCATTCCCCTTGGTGCCGACCCTCAGGACCATTCGATCACCGTCGGCCTCCGCGAAGAGGACTCCCAGGTCATCGTCACCATCACCGATGACGGCAAGGGCATTTCCGACCATGCCCTTGACCAGCTCTTCGAGCCCTTTTTCTCCACCAAGGAAGGCCGCGAAAACACGGGCCTCGGCCTGCCTATCTCCCAACATATCCTCCACCTCTACCAGGGCTCCATTTCTGTGGACAGCCAACTCGACGTCGGCACCACGGTCACCGTTTCGCTGCCCTCCACCCCCCCCTCAAAGGATTATTCGGATTAGCCGCTTCCCCGCCGCCTCCACCCCAGCGCGCCCAACATCACCAGGAGCAGGCCCAGTGATCCGCCAGCGCCCGACGAACCACTGACCGAACATCCATCGCTTTCCTCCTCCTCGGCCTCCATCTGCTGGACCACCTCTTCGGTCGTCTCCATCTCCTCATCCGTATCCAGCCCATCGATGACACCGCGAAACCCCTCATAGGCCTCCGCCAATTTCTCCTCTGAGACCCCCTCGAAGATCCCCGTGACGGGCTCCTCACTGGTGGTGCCACTCAAGCCCACGGCCTCGATCTGGATCTCGATCGCGTCCGTGATCGCCACGTCTGGCTCCACGTGCTGACATTTATCGCTTCGGCCTCCCAATCCAACCGTGACCCTTCCCTCCTCGACCTGCCGCGACGTCACCAGAATTCGATCCGACTCCTCTTCCTCCTGATTGACGAACGTCACCACATAGCGCTCCACTGCCTCTCCCGCTTGCCCGGCGACCGGAAAACTCAACGTCCATTCCCGAAACAGGACCGGGAACTCCTCGTAATTGATGAGCTCCATATCGACCTCCAGCTCCCCCTCCTCAAACTCCGGTCGTCCCTCATGGGGCTGAGCTTGCGCCGACACCTCGAAGGCCCCGGACACCCCATCGTCTCCCACCGACCACTCGTAGCTTGTGCCTGCTTCCAGCTCCGGCACGTCGATCCCCAGATGGGAGGCCACCCCATCGAGGCTGGCAAAGCTGGCTCCATCCATGGCCTCACCATCTTGCGACAGGCTAAACGGCCCCGACTCGGCATCATGAAGCCCGCCCAGGGCCAGATTCCCCGAGACGCTCAACCAGGGATCCGTGATCTCAACGGTCGCCCCTGGCTCGGGCACCATCCACAGCTCATCGCTGCAATCGGCCACCTCCGCCACGGCCTCCGACGGAGCCCCCGCCCAGGCCACCACCGCCAGACACAACACCACCACGGCCTTCATTCGTCTCTTCATGCTTGTCTCCACGTAAGATCGGCTACAACTCATCGTCCCCCTTGGATTAGCCGATCCTCACGGAAGGTCAATGCGTAATCTTGTCGCATTCCAATCGTCGTGGTCAAAGCGAAGCATCACCTCCGAGGCGTCGGCCTCCGGTTCAAGCCGCAAGGTCACCACCTCGTCCTCCCACCCTTCGACCTCCACCTCGTCGGCCCCTGCAACGACATCGACCATCAATTCATCGACAGCCGCGGGACTCTCTGCATACCGGGTTGCTTTGTCGATCACCGACGCCTCAACGACGACCTCATCGCCCTGTCGACTTGCCTCCAACAGGTCGGCCTCCAGTTCTTTGAAGTAGGAAAACCATCCCGACCGCCGCATGCTCACCCCCGCCTCGCCCAGCGCCCGGGTGCGCGACGCCCTGCGGCTCTGGTCCTGAAGCTCCATGCCGTGATCGCTGGTCAACACCACCAGCGTCGAATCATCGATCTCCAGATACTCCAGCACATCGAGCATCGCCTCCATTCGCTGATTCACCCTCGCGATCACCGTGTAGCGCTCCTGATCTCCATGGGGCCCATGGGCATGGCCCGCCGTGTCCGTGGAGCCGAAATTGACCATCGACACCCGCGGGATCGGAAGCCCCTCTTCGCGTAGCTCGTGATCCTGAAAGAGCTCTGCAAAGGTCACCAGGCTATCGTTATCCATCACCGCCGCATAGTCGCTCAGATCCGCCGGGGGCACGTCGCGCATCTCTTCACCGATGCGCACCTGGTCTGCTCCATCGGGCATCTCAAAGCCATCGGGGATCCGCCGCTCCAGGGTTGCAAACTCCGCCCCGCGACTCGACGGCTCGTTGATGCTCGCTCCCAATACGCCGTCGCTTACATCGCCAAAGGTTCGCGCCACGGCCTCAAAGAGCATCTCCACTGGCAGGCCCTCATGAGCGCTTCCCAGCAGATACTCCGTCTCAAATAGCTCCGAGATCGGCGCCGCCTGAACAGCCTGGTCTCGTTCCCAAAAGCGGTTGTCCACCACCCCGTGATGGCCCGCCCAGGCCCCCGACCCCAGCGTATTATGGCCCGGGTAGGTATTGGACGGGAAATTCGAAATGGAGCCATATTCGTACACCACTCCACCGTTCATCATCCGCCGATAGGCATCGACGTCAAAATCGTCGTTTTCACTAAAGGTCTGAAATAATAGCTCCGTATTCGTCAGCCCATCGTTGATGATGATCACCGCCCGATCGGCCACCGCCTCCCCGGCCGCGATTTGGTCGAGTGCATCCTCCGTGAAGATCTCCTCCAACACCCGACCATCCTGCCAGGCCAGATATACATCGTCACGAAAGCGCAGATCCGGACCCACGCCCTGGCGCTGCTCTACGCCCAGCGCCGCCGCCACCGTCGGCGCGATGTCGACCTGGCGCACCGCATCGGGAATCACCACCGTCTCCGACTCATCGCCCAATAGCGCCACCTCGTCGTCGCCGGCCGACTCCGCCTGGCGAATGCCCGGGCCCGCCATCACCAGTGGTGAACGACTCTGCAGCGCTCCCAGGTTTCCATGGGTCCCAAACCCTCCGGTGGACCAACTCGCCGGGATGATGATCAAGTCGCCGGCCCTGGGATCATCGAAATTCTGGGCGATGCGCTCCATCGCATAGGGGTAATGCATCTCCGTTGGGGGCACGAACGCCAGCCGTGGGTCCTCGGAGAGATAGCCCTGGTCGGCATAGGTGATATCATTGGGGTTGATCCCCGTGCTCAAAAACTCCTCGTAGGCCGAAAGAACCGTGGGATCCACATTCTCCAGGGGATTGTATCCCGTCTGGGACACCACCTCGAAATCCGGGGCCCATCCATCGTCGCTGGCGCTTCGCTCAAAGATGATATGCCCTTCGTTGACCGCTCCCCCACTATAGACTTCATAGTGCACCGTGCCGTCCGATTGGCGTCGGGCCGTGGCCAGCATCGCGATATAGGGATCGTCGCGAAACTCCGGCAGCGCCATCTGAAACAACTCAAATTGATCGGCGCTCAAGCCCTGCTGCTCCCACGTCAGGTGATCCAACACCGAATCGCCAACGCTGATCCCCTCGGGGCAACACTCCTGGGGCTCTCTTGGCTCCACCGGATCTTCATCTCCCGTGGGGTCCATAAACCCGTCGACCACCACCGGACGGCCCGTCATCTCCAGCTCCACCAGGATCTCGCCGGTGTCGTCTGGATCGAGCAAGTCCCAGGCCTGCTCCGTGGAAATCGAGATATATTCCTGGGCCAACTCCACCAGCTCATCCACCCCTCGTTCGCTGACATTTCCCCTCAGGACGACGTCGTCGATGACCTCCAGGTCCTCTCCGAACACCCCGCTGAGGCTCACATTCTCAACATGCAACGCCAACCCCTCGGTCAGCGATGAAAACCCACCCAGATCGATCTCCATCTCCTGCGCCGTGGCCTCCAACGCATAGGCCACGCTCTCCCCTTCCAATATCGCCTGAAACTCACAGGTCTCCTCGCTGATCGACCCGTAATACATCGAGAAAACATCTTCTGGCGTGTTCGGCGTCTCATCGACCCCGAAATCCACCAGCTCCCCTACCCCACCCTCGATCCACAACTCATCAGCCTCTCCATCACTGAGCCCATCGGCGAACAACAGCAGGGGAGGTATGGAGTCTATAAACCCTCCTACAAGGGGCACGATCGATGACGGCTCCGTGATCTCGTCGGCCTCCAGAGCAAAGGAGGTCCCTTCCGGGAGCACATACTCCAGATCGCACTCCTGAGGCTCCTGATTATTGGGCGTCTCCTGGTTCGGGTCCTCTTGATTGGGCTCCACTTCCGATTGATTGTCCGTATCGCCCGCGTCGTCGCCACATCCCATCAGCCCAAGGCCAACGACCATCACCAACGCCGCGCTCGCCCGACACCACTTTCGCCCAATCATGACACGCTCCTTTTTAGCCAGTCTCAGTCACCGTCGACGGGTAGGCGTTCGATCTTGGCGCCCAACGCCGTCAATTTCTCGTCTATCTTTTCGTAGCCGCGATCGATCTGTCGTATATTGTAAATGGTGCTCTCCCCTTTTGCACATAGCGCAGCGATCAAAAGGGACATCCCCGCTCGCACATCCGGCGATTCCAGCGTCGATCCATAGAGTTGGCTCGGTCCAACCACCACCACCCGGTGAGGATCACAAAAGACGATCCGCGCCCCCATGGCGATCAATGAGTCCACAAAGAACATCCGACCCTCAAACATCTTCTCGAAAAACAGCACCGTCCCCTCGCTCTGAGTGGCCACGGTGATGGCGATGGACATCAGGTCCGTGGGAAACGCCGGCCACGGCGCATCGTCGATCTTGGGGATCGCGTCATTGAGATCGTAGTCCACCTTCATCGGCTGATCAGAGGGCACCACCAGGTTGCTGCCCTCCAGTTTTGTGACCACCCCCAGCTTCTTGAGCGTCATCCGAATCATCCGCAGATCGGCGGGCACCACATCTTCGATGGTCAACTCGCTTCCCGTCACCGCCGCCAGTCCCGCCAGCGACCCCACCTCCAGATAATCTGGCCCGATCGTATGCTCACATCCCCACAGGCCCTTGGTGCCTTCGATGGTCAAGATATTGGTGCCAATGCCCTGAATGCGGGCTCCCATGCTTACCAGCATCCGGCACAACCCCTGGACGTGGGGTTCGCAGGCCGCATTGCGGATCACCGTCGTCCCCTGCGCCACCGCCGCCGCCATGATCGTGTTTTCCGTGCCCGTCACCGACGCCTCGTCCAAAAAGACCTGCGTGCCCATCAACTTGTCGGTGCGCATCGAAAACCGGTCCTCCAGCACCTCGATCTCGGCCCCCAGGGCCTCCAGCGCCAAAAAGTGAGTATCCAGCCGCCGCCGACCTATCACGTCGCCGCCAGGAGGTGGCAATTCACAGCGTTCGGCCCGTCCCAACATGCTTCCCGCAAATAGGATCGACGCCCGTACCTGCTTGCAGAGGCTTCGATCGAGCTCGGTCTTGTCCACATTTTTGTTGTGGATACGCACCGTATTCTCGTCGAGCCACTCGTGGCTCCCGCCCAGATCTTCCATGACCTTCAGCATCACCAATACGTCGTTGATCTTGGGCACATTCTTGAGCGTGATCGGCTCATCGGTCAGCAAGGTCGCCGCCAGACAGGGCAACGCCTCGTTTTTACTTCCCCCGGGACGAACACTTCCCGACAACTGATGACCACCTTCGATGACAAACTTTTCCATAACTTCTCTCGATGCGCTGAGCTAAAAATCACTGAACCGGACAACCCTCAAATGGTGCCCGCTCCTTAGCATGTTCCCAGATCAGGCCACAACCATTGCCCTCATCGCCGACGCCCCCTCGTGCTGCTCGCCGGAAGTACGTAGGTACTCTCGGCGAGGACTGGGCGACGAGGGCAAGGCGCGACGACGAGGCGATGCCTTCGCATCGTCGAGGAGTCGCAACACAGCCATCGGCGTTCAGCACCGCCGAGAGCGCTTGCGTTTTTTCGAAGGGCAGCACTAGGCTGACCTGCGAGGCCCCTCTTCCACACCAGTGCCGGCGATCATGCGACCCAAATTATTTCGCGACCCCATCCACGATATCATCGCCT
>CAYQBU010000041.1:0-25256 GCA_964415785.1 uncultured Bradymonadales bacterium | reverse complement strand
GACGACAGGGTGACGGTTGATCCGGTCGCGGATGTAGCGGCGGACGGCCTGTCGGATGGCCTCTTTGACCTCGGAGATGTCGCGACGGGCGGCATTGGAGAGGCTGGCAACGGCATCGGCGGCAGCACGACTGGCGCCGGAGAGGACGTTGTCACTATCGGAGGGGCCGACCACGCCGCGTTGAAGCATCTCCGGGGGTTCGGTCAATTCGCCGCGGTCCTTGTCGAGGACGGCGTAGGCGATGACGATGCCGGCATTGGCCAATTTGCGGCGGTCGTGGAGTTGGAAGTCCTCCTGGTCGCCGATATTGCGATCGTCGACGAGAAGGCGGCCATGGTCGACCTGTCCGACCACCTCTGCAGAGTCGCGGGTCATCTGGAGGACGTCGCCATTTTCGATAACGAGGGCGTCGTCGACGCCGACGTCGCGGCCCAGTTCAGCATGCTTTTGACGCATACGGTATTCGCCGTGAACGGGGACGAGATACTTGGGCTTGGTGAGGTTCATGAGGAGCTTCATCTCCTCTTGCTTGCCGTGGCCCGAGCAGTGAATGGGGGCATCGTCGGCGGTGATGACCGTCGCCCCCAGTTTGAGAAGGCTGTTGATCATGGAGTTGATGCCATACTCATTGCCAGGGATGCGACGAGCACTGAGGATGATGGTGTCCGTGCCCTTGATATTGAGGTTTCGGTGGTCGCCATGGGACATGCGCGACAGCGAAGAGCGAGGCTCGGCCTGACTCCCGGTGGAGAGGATGAGCAGTTCATCATCGCGGTAGTCGGTGAGGTTGCGCGGGTTGATGAGCACATCGCTGGAGGGCACGGGAAAGTAGCCCAGGTCGCGAGCAATGTTGGTGTTTTTGATCAAGCTCGTCCCAAGGAGGGCGACCTTGCGGCCCTGTTTCTCGGCGACCGCAATGAGGGCGGCGACGCGATGGATATTGCTGGAGAATTGACCGACGATCACGCGGCCATCAGCGTCTTCCATCACCTCGGCGATGCCGCGTTGGACTGCGCGCTCACTGGCGGAAAAGCCAGGGGAGTTGGCGTTGGTGCTGTCCCCAAAGAGGGCGAGCATATTGCCCTCGCCGAGCTCGGCAAAGCGGGAGAGATCGGTGGGCTCATCGAAGACGGGAGTCTGATCGAGCTTCCAGTCGCCGGTGACCAGAGCAGTGCCCAGAGGGGTGTGCAGAGCGATGGCCATCGCGTTGGGCACGGAGTGATTGATGTGGATGAACTCGACGACGAAGGGACCGATTTCGAGCTGGTCGCCAGCTTTGCAATCATAGAGGTCGACTTCGCTGCCCAGACCATGGCTCTGGAGCTTGCGATTGAGCATCCCCAGGGTCAATTCACCGCTGTAGACGGGGACGTCGACTTCTTTGAGAAAATAAGGAGCGGCACCAATATGGTCTTCGTGACCGTGAGTAATGACGATGCCATCGAGCTTGTCGAGGTTGTCGATGACGTAATTCCAATCGGGGATCAGAATGTCGACGCCAAATTCCCGGGTTTCGGGAAAGGTCAGGCCGCAGTCGACCATCAGCATGGAGCCATTGCACTCGATAAGGGCGCAGTTAAGGCCGACTTCGTCGAGTCCGCCCAAGGGGATGTAGCGGACATAGTCTTCGGAGGGGGGATTGGGTACAGGTTGTCGATTTCTCATAGTTCCTCATCTGAATAGGGAAGAAAAAAAAGGTATAGGTCGGCGTTCATCTCAGTACTGCTCAGTGCAGAATTGAGGGGGTGCCGTTGGGTTGGGTGTTAGAAATAATTGCAAATACAGGCGTCGAAAGGAGAAAAAGGCATCATTGCGGAAATCATGCCCAGAAATTGTCTGGCAAATCGTTAGCGCGTCTGTGATGGGAGTGCAAGGTGTGATGATAAAATGGTGCTAAAAACAGGCGGGGGTGCGGCTCCCAGGGTTCGACATGGGTCAGGGTTTTCGGGAGGTTTAGCGGTTTTCTGGGGTCAGGCGCTGGGCTCACGAGTGCGGAAGCTGTCGCGGCAATCGTCGTTGGGATAGGAGGGGCTGTAGAGGCGGTCGTCGTCGCAATCGTCGGTGGCGTCGTCGGCCTGGGGTGGGTCGGGGATCTTGGAGCACCAGAGGCAGTCATCGGTGTCCGAGGAGTCGAGCATGTTGATGGGGATTTCGTGGGAGTCGGCGGGGCTGGTGACGTCGAGGAGTGCCCGGGGGGTCAACAGGAGGGCCATGGCAAAGACGGCGACGGCCAATGCGAGGCGTGAAGCGATGTGTAGTGGAGGCCGACTCATGACAGGCTCGGAATAAAAACGAAAACGGCTACTGCAGTGATTAAGGGTAGCATGGGGCGAGGGGAAATCAAGTCGAAAGGGCGAGGCGATGGCGATGAGGATGGGGGCAGGCACTTGATTGGCTCGAAGGAGGGCGGTATCAAGGGGTGAAGTGCAAGAAGCAAGGACTGGTCGGAACCATTCTGGTGGCCAGGATTTCAGGCAATCGCGATCGGGAGACGGCGATAACGATGTTGTGGATCTATCTCGGCAGTTTCATTTTTGGGGGCGTGTTCGTCCTGCTCTCTGTTTTGGCGGGAGTGGGAGATGCGGATGCGGACTTCGATTTTGATGCCGACGCCGACGTTGACGTCGATATGGACATGGATGTCGATGCCGACGCCGATGTCGATGTGGACGCCGATGCCGACGGAGGCGACGGAGGCGTGGATGTGGAGACCCGGGTGGGAAAGAAGTATCGGCCCTGGTTCAGCTTCAAGTTCTACACGTTTGCGGCCTGCTTTTTTGGGATGACAGGGCTGCTGCTGACGCTTGTCGGCCAGGGGGAGAGCGCGCTGGGGATAGGCTTGTCGTCGGCGCTGGGCCTGGTGGCAGGGTTGGGCGTCTCCTATATGCTGCATTACGCGGACAAAGAGAGTGGTTCCAACCGGGCGGCCGGCGAGCGCGATTTTCTGGGCGCTCAGGCGCGGGTCTTGTTGCCGATAGAAAAGGGCGAGCGTGGCCGCGTGCGAGTGCGAATCGAGGGACGAACCGTGGATTTGCGAGCGGAGACGGAAAGCGACGACGTGGTTCTGGGGATCAATGACGAGTGTTTTGTGCTGGGTATCGAAGACGACGTGGCAAAGGTATTGGACGCCCGAGCATTAGAGGACGAACGGAGCGGCCAGTGATGGCGAGTGTTATTTTGATCAGGAGCGGATTATGGGCGAATTAATTGGAATGGGCTTAGTCGCCGCAGCGGTCTTCATCTTTTTGGTGGTCAGCCTCTACAAGTACTGTTTGCAGGTCAGTCGGCCCAATGAGGTGCTGATCATTTCCGGTAGCGGCGAGAAGGTCGCCGGTGGAGGAACGACGGGCTATAAGGTGATCCGACACGGGCAGCGAGGGTTTTATAACCCGCTGATCGAAGAGGTGAATCGGCTGAGTCTGCAGGTGATCCCGGTGCATATCAATATCGATGGGGCGTACTCCAAAGGAGGAATCCCGTTGAATGTGCAGGCGGTGGCCAATGTGAAGGTCGATAGCGGGGAGTCTCTGGGCAACGCCATCGAGCGTTTCCTGGGGCGAGGCCAGCAGGAGGTGATGCGGGTGGCCAAGGAGACGCTGGAGGGTAATCTTCGCGGCGTTCTGGCGACCCTGACGCCGGAAGAGGTCAACGAGAGTCGGCTGGAATTCGCCAAGCGTCTGACGGAGACGGCGGAGACGGATCTGGCGGGGCTGGGCCTGCATATGGACACACTCAAGATTCAGAACGTGAGCGATGAGCGAGACTATCTCGATTCCATCGGTCGCGAGCGGATCGCCGAAATCATCAAGATCGCCGAGGTCTCAGAGTCGCGCTCGGTGCGCACGGCGGAGGAGAAGGAAGCGGAAGCCCAGGGACGGGGCGAGGTGGCCCGTCGAAATGCGCAGGCCGAAATCCAGCGAAAGCAAAACGAGCTTCGGGAGTTGGAAGCACAACTGGAACTGAAGGCGAAATCGGAAGAAGAGAAGGCAGAAGCCAGAGGGCTTGCCGCTCGAGCAGAAGCAGAGCAAGAGCTTCAGCAGGTGCGTACGGAGCTTGAGAAAATCCGCCTTCAGGCCGATGTGGTCATTCCGGCCGAGGCCGACAAGGTGGCCAGAGAGCTCATCGCCGCCGGTGAGGCGGCGGAGGTCGCCGAGCGCGGTCGGGCCATGGCCCAGGTGCTTCGGATGATGATCGAGGTGTGGGATGAGGCGGGCGATGCGGCGATGGACGTCTTCATCCTGCAGCGCATGGAGCATGTGATGACGAAAGTGGCCGATGCGGCCAACCAGGTTCAGGTAAGGGAAGTGGCCCTGATCGACGGAGGGTCGGGACAGACGCTGCCCAATTATGTGAGCGCCTTCCCGGGAATCGTGGGCGGAATCTTCGAGGAGATGCGCGAAACCGTGGGCATCGACATCAGTGGTGTGCTGACCGGTCAGCGCTCGAATATCAGCAAGGAAGAGGTGGCCCAGGCGATGCAGGAGATGGCCTCCGCAGACGAAGAGGGCGGCGGTCGATTGTCGGCGACTCAAAAGAAGAGTCTGGCCAGTCGACTGGCCAAATCGAGGGGCGATAGTGATGCGAAGACGACAGCCCTGGATCGATCGAAGGCGCCGAAAGACGGTGGCGATTCAGAGACGACGAAATAATCACGACATCGCGTGCGGTCCACCCGCCGGATTTGAGGCTAGAGAGAGAGGAGAGAGCAATGGTAGAGACACTGGTCGTACTTGGAATAGCAGGGTTTATTCTATTGGTGGCAGCGTATGCGGTCATCACTCATTTGACGGAGGTCTGTGAGCCCAGCGAGGTGCTGGTGTTCAGTGGAAATAAGGGTCGCTACGAGTTGCTGCATTCGGGGCGCAAGGTCAAGAATCCGCTGGTCCACAAGGTGGATCGGCTGGACGTGACGAATATGGTGATCGACCTGCACGTCACCAATGCCTACTCCAAAGGCGGGATCCCGCTGACGGTGAGGGCGGTGGCGAATGCCAAGATTGGGAGCCGAAGGCCCCATATCGACAATGCAGTGGAGCGTTTCTTAGGGATGACCCGAAAGCAGGTCATGGAGGTGGCGCAGGAGACGCTGGAGGGAAATCTCCGTGGGGTGCTGGCGACGATGACGCCAGAGCAGGTCAATGACGATCGGATCACGTTTGCCAAAAACCTGTCGGAAGAGGCGGAAGAAGATCTGAAGAGCCTGGGCCTGGAGATGGACACGTTGAACGTGCAGTCCGTCAAGGATAATCAGAGTTATCTGGACAGCATCGGGCGTCAGCAGTCGGCAGAGCTATTGATGCGAAGCCGGGTGGCGGAGGCCAGCAACCGCGCCGAAGCCAGCGAGGAAGACGCATCGAACCAGGAAAAACGGGCGATGGCGAAGGTGGAAGCGCAGATGAAGATCGCAAAGGCGGAAGCGGAGCGTCGTGTGATCGACGCCCAAACCCGAGCGGAAGCGATGGTCGCCGAGGAGCGCGGTCAGGTGGGAGCGCTGGTGGCGAGGGCGCGAGCCAACCTGGACGTTCAGCGCGCACGATTGGAGCAGGTCAAGCGCCAGTTGGCGGCAGACGTCATTCAGCCCGCCCAGGCCGAGAAGGCAGAGTTGGAAGCGCAGGCGAAGGCGAAAGCGGCCCAATTTGTGGAGGAAGGAAAGGCCAATGTGGTCGCTCTCCAAGAACTCATCGACACCTGGAATGAGGCCGAAGATTCGGCGCGGCCGGTGTTCTTGATGCAGCAATTCGACACCATTTTGGACGCCATGATGTCCACCATCAAGGACATCGATATCGGCAAGGTGACGGTCATCGATTCGGACGTCGATCGCATCGATCGCCAGGGCTCGATGCCACTGAAAGCGGCCAGCGGGTCAGAGCAGATCAAAGAGACGCTGGGGATGGATATCCCGAAGATGCTCCAGGGGCTTGCGGCGCTGCAGGAAACGGAAAATTAAGCCCCGTTGCGGAGGCGGGTCTCGATGATCTCGAGGATCCACTCCAGTTCACGGGGGTCGCCGACGTCTTCGGTCAGGGGGCTGGCCGGGGGAAGGAGGGCGCCGCCGAAGATGTGGGTGTCGCCGCCGGCGTCGGTGATGACGATGCCCATGACGCCAGGGTGGGCATCGACGACCAGTTCGATGTCGGCGATGTCCTCAATATCAAAGGTATCCAGGGTGGGCTCGACGACGGGGGCGTTGCGGTCGTCGGCATCATCGTCGGAGTCGTCGCGAATTTTGGGCAAGGCCGGGGAGGTGCTGATGGTGATGCGGTCGTTTCCGATCCACATCTCCTGAGGGCCGATGGGAGAGGCGAAGGTCTGGGGAGAAATGAGGTAGGTCATCCCGATGGCGATCAGGGCGACGGGGAGGATGATGATGGCCACCAGAAATATGCCCGGGCAGATGAAGGCAGCAGCACCAAAGATCATGAGCCCCGTGACCAGGGAGGCCGGCAGACGTCGTTTGGGTTGGCCGGGCACCCGGATATGGAGCTCGCGGTCATCGAGGAGGACCTCGCTTTGAGGCTCCTCGATGGGGGGAATGGAGATCAGAGCATGGAGGCTCGATGGGGCTGGGGTGTCATTCACGGCATCACCGGTGCAAGGACGGGGGAGTCAGGCCTTGTCCATGGTGGGAGCGATGATCAATTTTTCAAGGAAGAGGTGGCCAGATCATCGGCCCGCTCGTTGAGCGGGTCGCCGGAATGGCCTTTGACCTTGCGCAGCTCGAGGTCTTCAAAGTCCTCCATCAATTCGCGGATGGAGAGGATGAGCGAGCGGTTGGCCTTGGCCTTCCACCCCTTGGTGAGGACGCCGATGCAGTAACTGCTGTCGGTGTAGAGGTGAACGGGTCGCGAGGGGTCTTCGACGCTCTCCAGGGCCACCTTGATGGCGGTGAGTTCGGCAATATTATTGGTGCCGTGGCCCAGGGATTGAGAGATTTCCAGGTAGTCAAAGCCATCGCGGATAATGACGCCATAGCCGCAGGGACCGGGATTACCGGAGCAGGCCCCGTCGGTGTGGATCTCGATGAGATCGTCGGCGGGCTCCTCGATGTGGCAGAGTTCGTCGGGGACGGTGGTGGACTGAAGGCGGGGGCCCCAGTCCTTTTGGGAGGAGTGGGCGGCGCTGCGACGCTGGTCTTTTTTCTTGGTGTCGGCGTCGATGTCGTCGGCGGGACGTGAGGAGATATTGCGGGGGTTGGCTCGATAGATCTTGGCGTCGTCGCTATTTTGATAGCGCATGGGAACGCGACCGTCTTCGACGAGGGGTTCGCCGTTGTCATCGAGTTGAATCCAGACTTTTTTGCCTTTGAAGTAGTGGCGACGCCAGCTCATACCATGCTCCGAGAAATCAAAACCGAGATTCAAGACCAGCTAAAAGGGGCTCGACGGGCCACTTGATTGACACTTTCAGGGCGGAAGGTCAAATGGGATGCGAGGGGCGGGATTGACAATGGGGATGGGGCTCATAATAAGGGAGTGAAAGGTCGGCAGGTGGCGGGTTCTCAAAGAGGGATGGAAACGTGCTCGATATTCAACCGGCAACGCCAGCGCTGGACCGCTCGGTGAGTTTGAGACGGCAGGTGACGGCGCAAGCCATGCAAGTGTTTGGAGGGTGGGGCTATCGAGAGATTCAGATCCCGTTATTGGATCATTTTGATGCCCTGAAGCGGGGATTGGATGAGGACCAGATCGCGCGCAGTTTTCGCTTCGTGGATCGAAGTGGCAACGTGATGATGCTGCGGCCGGACGTGACGCCGGCGGTGGCCAAGACCTACGCCTATCAGTTGAGGGGATTGCCGCTGCCGCTGCGGGTGGCCTACGCCAATAAGGTGGTGCGGGTAGAGGAGAGCTTTGGGACCTCTCAGGTGGAGAGTTATCAGCTGGGGGCGGAGCTGATCGGTCGGCGCGGGTTGGTGGCCGACGTGGAGGTGCTGTTGATCGTGTTGGAGGTCCTTGAGCGGTTGGGGCTAAGGCGCTTTCATATCAATCTCGGGGATCATCGCCTCGCAAGGCTTCTGCTCAATGCCAGTGGAGCGCCGAGACGGATACGGGAGGATGTGGAGGAGGCGATCCTGTCGCGCGACCCCGATGAGGTGCGGCGTATTCTGGTGAATCTAGGCACGCGGAAGCGATTTGTGGACGCCGTGGTGGTGCTCGCGGAGTTGGAAGGGGGGCTGCAGCAACTCGATGAGATCGAGGCCATTTTGGGCGACGATCGAGCCCTCCAGGAGCGCATTGAATACCTCAGGGACGTGGAACGGACGGTGGACCAGCTGGGCTATGGACGGCGGGTACGCATCGATCTGGGAGAGCTCGACGGGCCGGGGTATTATACGGGGATCGGCTTTAGCGTGGTGTCCGAGGGAGCGAGCCGTCGTATCGCCCGAGGAGGGCGGTTCGATAAGCTGATCGGCCACTATGGATCGGAGACGCCGGCGGTGGGGTTTTCCTTTTCGCTGGAGACGCTGGTGGAGCTACTCCATCCCAAGATCTCGCAGCGCTCCAGGGCGCGGCGCGATCACGAGGTGGTGACGGTGCACACCGATGATGCGGCGACGGGCTTTGAGGAGGCGTTAAAGCGGCGCCGCAATAACCTGTCGGCGCGCATCGTGGCCAAGAAAGAGGAGGAGCAATGAGCGAAACAGAAGTGTTGCGCCTGGCATTGCCGGCCTGCGATCAATTGGAGGCGATCAGCGATCAATTTCGGCGATGTGGCTTCGAGATCCCCGATTTGGATATGCCGGGGCTGCACAAGGTGGGCGATCCGTTGGAGTGCGGCTACGAGTTTGAAATTTTTCGGCTCAACGGCGCCGATGTGGGCACCTATGTGGAGCATGCGATCAGCCATATCGGGGTGATGAGCACGGATCTATTGAGGGAGACGAGCGCCCAGGTGTGGCGGCCCTATACGTTTCGTTTTGGGGAGTACCCGATGGTCTTTGCCGCCCCGCGAGGCGAGTCCTTTGCCAGTCTTTCGTCGCGGCCCCAGGTTCGGATCGCAACGCCCTACCCGAAGCTGGCGGGAGAGGTCTTTGCCCATCGGGGAATGCCGGTAGAGATCGTCAATATCTCCGATAGCTATACGGCGTGCTTGCTGGGGCTGGCGGATGCGTTTGTGGATCGGATGTCCGATCCGGCGCCGATGTTTGAGCACGATTTCAGGGTGTTGGAGGTGCTGGAGCATCGGCGGTTGAAACTGGTGGCCAATCGGGCGCTGGGGTCGCGGCGTCGAATTGCGATTCAGGCCCTGGTCAAGGCGCTGGTCACGAGCCAGGAAGAGGCCCCGGAGCCGGTGGAGGTCCCCTATGAGATGGAGGACGAGTTTGCGCCGGGTCCCTATCTGCAGTGGGATAATGGGAGCGAGAGCGAAGGGATGGGATGAGGGGTTAGGCGTCGAGAAAGGCGGTGAGTTGATCGCGGAAAAGGCGGGGGCGCTCGATGGGAATGGTGTGGCCGCAGTCGTCGATGAGATGGTGGTCGCCGCCGCAAAGATCGGCGAGTTTTTGGGCGCCCTGGGGCTCGACGAGGGGGTCCTGGTCGGCGGAGAGCACGCGGGTGGGGGCGTCGACGTCGCCGGCGAGATCGGCGACGTCGGGAAAGCCAATGAGGCCCTCCAGGAGCATGCGGGTGCCCTGTTCGCTATTTCGATCCACGGAGGCGCGAACGATGTTGTCGAGGAGCTTTTCGTTGGCCTCCAAAAAGGAGGTGCCCAAAATGGAGGTCAACGAGGCCCAGGCAAGGGCTTCCATGCCGCAGTTCTGGAGGAGGCGATGCCAGGAGCGCACGATGGTGCGGGCGAGGGCGGTGGGCGAGGCGGTGGCGCTGCACAGCAGGAGGCGGCGAAGGCGTTCGGGGTGGTAGACGGCGATGCCGAGGGCGATGCGCGCGCCGTGGCTAAAACCGGCGAGGTCGACGCGCTCGATGGAGAGGTCGTCGAGGATGGCCACCAGATCGTCGGTGTGTTGCTTGAGGGTGGGGACCTCGTCGGGGTCGTCGGATTGGCCCTGGCCGCGGGCGTCGTAGGACAAGATGGGCCGCTCGTCTTTGAGGGCTCGCACATGGCTTCGCCAGTGGCGGGTGGTCTGGGTCATGCCGTTGAGGAAGACCAGTGGCGTAGCACCCTTAACGGCGCCGTGATATTGAAAATGGAGGGCGAGGCCGTCGTCGGTGCGTAGCTGGCTCATGGCGGTGGATCGGGGGCAAGAGAAGAGGCGTGGCAACGGATCAGCGCTTGTAATGCGGGTGAGTCAAATGCGCAACGGTCAGACGAGGAAGACAGCGATGTGGGCGGCGGTGGTGATGGCCCTGATGGTGGGGTGGCCGGCGGCGATGGAGGCCGAGGAGGGGGAGCAAGAGGTGTGGACGGTGGCGGTGATGGCCGATCTCAACGGGGCCTATGGATCGACGGATTATAACGAGCATGTGCACGGGGCGGTGCAGTGGGTGATCGAAGAGGGAGAGGTCGATGGGGTGGTCATCGCCGGCGATCTGGTGGCGGGGCAGATGGAGGGGCTCGGCTACGAGGCGATGTGGGAGGCGTTTCACGAGGTGGTGACGCGACCCTTAATGGAGGCCGACATCCCGGTGGCGGTGACGCCGGGCAACCACGATGGGTCGGAGCGGCCCCGGTTTTGGCGTGAGCGCGCAGAGTTTGTGCGCCAGTGGGAGCGCTACCGCCCGAAGGTGTCGATGATCGACGATCGGCACTACCCGTTTTACTACGCGTTTGAGCTCGGTCCAGCGGTGTTTTTGTCGTTGGATGGAACCGGGGTCGGAAAGTTGGATGAGGCGCATATTCACTGGTTGATGTCGAACCCTGGGAGCGACCATGAGGGGCCTGTTTTCGTGATGAGTCACCTGCCCCAATATCCGGTGGCTCAGGGGCGAGAAAGAGAGGTCTTCGATGACCCCCGGTTGGAGGAGGCCCTCGATGGGGTGGAGGTGGTGATCAGCGGGCACCACCATGCCTTCTATCCGGCGAAGGTGGGAGAGAGCCTTTATCTGAACGCAGGGGCGCTGGGGTCGGGAGTGAGGCCACTTCTGGGGGAATCGGAAGTGGGAGAGCGGGTGATGACGGTGCTGCGTTTTGATGCGCAGGGACTGGTGGCGATGGAGGGGCGGGTGGGTCCCGATTTTGGGGAGGTGTTGGACTTGGAATCACTCCCGGAACGGCTGGAGTTGCCGTCGCAGAGGCGGTTGGACAGGGAGGTTTTGGAGCGGGCGCCGGCGCTAGAAGTTGCTCCCGAATAGGAGGTACCACTCGGTGATGGCGCCCTCGTCGAGGCCGCGGGCCATGCCGGTGCGCAGGCTGTTGGCCATGCGGTAGCCGACGATGCCGTCGAGTTGGATTTCGGCGCCGACGCCGGTGATGAAGTCGGCGTCGGTGAGGTAGCCGTCGAAGGCGGTGCCGTGGTCGACGAAGATGGAGCCTTTGAGGTTGCGGAAAAAGAGGGGGAGGGTGGCGAGGCCGCGGTCCAACTCGAGGATCGGGAAGCGGTATTCGAGGTTCCAGGTCTGGAATTGGGCCCCGTTGATCAGGCCCGGGGGGTAGCCGCGGATGGGGGTGCCGCCGCGGGGTTCCTGGAAGACGACGGCGGAGAAGACGTCCTGGGGGGTGTGGCCACCGATGGAATAGCGGCGAATGCGGCCGCTCTGGCTGCGGTTGATGGCCCCGCGCATGCGGAGGGTGAAGACGTGGCGGTCGGCCAGGGGGTTGGGGTGGTAGAAGTTGGCGCGATAGTTGAGGTTGACGGCGCTTTCGGGGTGGCCAAGAGAGGGGTGGTTGAGGCCAAAGGTCAAGCCGCCGGAGAGACCGCGTTCGACGGAGATGGAGTGGGGGTAGCGCTCCAGGCGGCTGTAGCTGAGGCCAAATTGGAGTTCGTTGAAAAAGCCCTCGCTGGGCTCGGAGGGGGCGCGGTCGCCGGGCTCGTGGGTGATGGACGGGCGGCGGCGTTCATGACGGTATTCCACGCGGTAGCCGGTGGAGAGGCTGAGCGTTTCGCGGTGGCGCCGAAGGGGGTAGGAAAGACTGAGATTGGCGAGGTATTGGCGCTCCAGGTAGGGGATGTTGCGGCTTTCGGCGAAGAGCCCGGAGGTGCGGGGGATGTCCTGAAGGCGAGCCAGAGCGGAGACGTTGAGGGCGCTGCCGCTGTAGCGGTATTGGAGGCCGAGGTTGGCGCTTTGGTCGATGAGGTCAGAACCCGTGGTCCATCCGCCGCTGAGGGTATATTCGTGATGTTCGATGGGGTCGTAGCCGGAGATGGTGGCGCCAAAGCCGACGCCTTCGGCGATGACGCCGGTGTTGGGGGTGAAGAACATCGGTTTGAGCCAGCGCCAGAACTGGTAGTCCTGGGGATCGGCGTCGGCGCCGAGGTCTGGTTCGGGGTAGTCAATCCAGGGGGCGCTGCGCTCGGTGGGGCGGCGATCGGCGTGGCGAAAGACGCCGGGGTGGCGAAAGCGAGCGATCTCAAAGCCATTGGTGGTGTAGGTGTAGACGTAGATCCAGTGGCCATCGGGGGTGACCTGGGGGTGGAAGACGCCGCGGAGGACGTTGGAGAGCTGCCAGATCTCGCCGGTGTCCAGATCCATGGCGTGGATATTAAAGATGCCGTCGACGTTGGAGGAAAAGTAGAGGTGGCCGTCGGGACCAAAGGAGGGGTCCATGTCGTGGGCCGGGCTGTCGGTGAGTCGCTGCCATTGGCCGGTGTCCAGGTCGTAGAGGTAGAGGTCGCGCTGGCGGCGATCGAGGCGCCACCAGCTAAAGACGACGCCCGTTCCGTCGGGGGTGTAGGTGGGGCTTGAGATCTGTTGCCAATGCCCGTCGTGGTCGTCGGGAAAGTCGTGGCGGCCGAGCAAGACCTCTTCCTGGCTGGGAGAGGCGATGGGGCGCTGGACGAGTTCCATGGATCCGGCGCGGTTGCGCACGTGGACCAGGTCGTCGCCGTCGGGGCTGACGGCGGGCTCGCGGACGCGATCGGCTTCGGTGAGGCGATAGAGACGACCCGTCGAAGGGGTGTAGGAGAAGAGGTCCTGGTAGGCGTAGACGTTGCGGGTGCGCTCGCGGCGGGAAAAGAAAAAGGTTTCGCCGTCGGGGGACCAGCCGCCGGGTCCGGCGGCGGCGCTGGCGCTTCGGATGGTCTCAAAGTCGCGGCCCGAGGGAGCGATGGAGACGAAGGTCGGCGACTCGGTGAGATTACTGCGGTGGAAGGTGATCGGGTTGCGGTGCTGGGGGCGAAGTTCGGGGTAGCGATTGCGGCCGCCGCTGTCGGTGATCACCTCGAGGGGGGTTCGGCCCCGGGTTTCGACGGCCGTGCGCTTGGCCAGGGCTTCGGCTTTGGCTTCGTCGATGAAGCGTTCCCAGTGGTCGAGGAGGTTGGCCTCGGTGATCGCCTCACTGATGTGATTCATGGCGTAGGGGATGAAGCGCTCGCCATAGTCGTGGTTGAAGTCGCGGATGAAGTCCTCGCCGTGGTGGCGAGCCATGTGGTCGATAAAAAAGGTGCCATAGAGGTAGGGACCGGTGCCGGAGGGCCAGCGAAAGGGAAGGCCGGAGGCGCGGCCAATATCAAAGAGCTCGTCGTCGAGGGCGGCGGTGCGAAGCCACATCTTGAAGATCGGGCTATTGGCGCGGGCCCGACCGGTGCGCACGGTCTCCAGATAGACAGCAATGCCCTCGATATACCATCGGGGGAGCAAAGAGTTGGGGTGGTATTGCTTGCCGATGACGCGGTTGATGGCCTGGGGGATGCCGGGGTTGGTGTCCAGGTGAAGGATGTGGACGTACTCGTGGTAGACGAGAACCCGGAGCCAGTCATCGTAGTAGCCCAGGTTGCCCTCCGGGGTGGGGGGCTTGCCGTAAATGGTGATGAAGTTGCGCCCAAAGATGCGGGCAAAGCCATTGGCGACGTCCTGCTGATCGGTGACGAGGACGTGGGTCTTTTGGCCCGGTTCCCAGTCCAGGATGGGGGTCAAGACCTCGTGGGATTCCTCGGCAACCTTGGCGGTGCGGCGGGCGAGGGCGTCCAGGCCGTCGTAGTAGTGGACGTGGAAGTGGTCGGTGGTGATGGTGTGGTAGTCGAGGTGGCGATCATCGATGGCCGTGGCCTCGGAAGGGGCCAAGAGCAGGGGGCCGAGGAACAGGCCGAAGGCGCAAGCGAAGAGGAGGCGCCGACAATACCGGGAGAGGAGGCAATGCATGGGACCTAGGGTTTAGCATTGCCTCCCGAGGAGTGGAAGGCTCAGGGCCGGAAGGTGATCGCAAATTGAGGGCTGATGGTGTCGGGCAGATCCTGGTCGTCGAGATGGGAGAGATCGATGGCCCAGGAGCGGATGCGATCGCGATAGCAGTGGAGCAGTTGGGGAGGGGGAAGCGTGGAGGTGTCGCGGTTGGTGAGGGTCAGCTCGAGGTGGGAGAGGGCGTAGGAGTCATTGGGTTGGAGGACAAAGCGGGTGTCGATATCGGCGACGGTGAAGGCGTCGGGGAGGTGGTCGATGGAGAGGGCGGCGCAGGAGCGAAGGTCGTCAAGGTGTCCCACGAGGGCGTCGGCGATGGGCTCCTGGAGGTCATCGGGGCTGTGGCGAAGGTCTTCGAGGAGCAGGCGTGGCCGATCGCCATCGGGGAGGGGCTCGGTGGGTTGAGCGATGAATTCGACGCGGTAGCGAAGGTGGCTGACCTCGCGGGGGGTCTCGCTGAGGCGGGGAAATCGGTAGTCCCAGGCGAGCTGGAGAATGCAGCGGGCCTGGGCGGGATCCATGCGGTGGTGGTGGCCCTGGATGCCCTGAACGGCGCCCGATTCGGCGAGGTAGAGGTCGACGGATAGCGACCCCTCGTCGCGGTAGTGGCGGGGAGAAAAGCAGGCCTCGATGTCGGCGACGTTGTTGTTGAAGAGGGTCTGGGCATCGACGTCGGCGACGTCGCTTTCGTTGGGGAGGACCTCGATGAGGGCGATATAGTCGAAGGGGACGAAGGCGATGCTCAATTCGAGGTCGTCGGGGTCGGTGGGGTCGGCGTCGTCAGCTTCGTCAGCGTCGTTGGTGTCGTCCGCATCGAGATCGGCGTCGGTGAAAGGGGCGTCGTCGTAGCGAAAGTCGATCGCCGGGTCGTCGGCGGCTGCCATGGGGCGGTCGGCGATGGACGGGGTGGCCTGAAGGGAGGAGGGGTAGGTGGTCAGCGAAGGGAGGCCATAGAAGATGGGGCCGGGGCCGGAGGGGTCGAGGGTGAAACGCTCCTCGGTGAGTTCGGAGGGGGAGTAGTGGATGTCCTGGCGCAGATCGGCGGGGGTGGTGGCGATGGCGGTGCTGGCCAAGAGTAAAGTGGTGCAGAGGGTGATGAAGAAAAGCCGTGCGAAGCGCCCCATGATACTACCTCCCGTCGTTGGTCAAAGCATGCTTCAGAGACCCCACAGTCTCCGGACATTAAAAGTAAACACCGGGGAAGGGAGAGAAAATTTCCGAGGGTGGCGCCAGGCGAGGGCCGTCAGGGGGGATCGATGGCGATAAAGCAGCGCAGGCCTTCGTCCTGGGGGCGCAGGTCGTACCAGTCGGGGGCGTCCTCCAACTCGTCGATCAGGGGGCCATGGAGGTGGGGATCGAGAAGGGCGGCGTTGATGTCGTGGGCGGCGAAGAGGCCGCGTCCACCGTGCTGATCGACGAGGAGTTCATGAAATTCTCGGGCTTCGTCGGGCTGCAGGGAGCGGTGATCGTCGATGAGTGGGGCCTGGGGGCGATGGGGGCGAAAGATATGATAGAGCAGAAGCCCGGCGTGGTCTGGACGGTGGTAGATCCGCAAGGTGCGACCGGTGCCGCGGAGGTCCTCGGCGCAGCGAAAGGGGAGATCGGGGCTGGCGAGGCCCTCCAGGGGCGGTTGAGTGCGCAGATCGTCGACTACATGGGGCACGACCATGGGGCGGGTGTCGGTGCCCGGTTGGACGAGAGCGGCCAGGGTGGTCAGGGCGATGAGGATGGGCAGCCAGACAAACCACCGGGCAGTGCTGTGGGAGGGCTGAAGGCGTCGCTCCAGGAGGTGGGGAATGATGAGGATAGCGACAAAGGTCAGGCTGAGGACCAGGGGGGCGATGAGGGCGGCCAAAGACCAGGCGTCAAAGAGGGCCATGGGGCCGTAGGCAAAAGCGAGGAGTCCCAGGGGGGTAAAACCACAGATGAGGGCGGTTTTGAAGGCTCTTGTCGCACCCTGGGAGCCGCATGCGATCAGGCAAATGAGGGTCAAAATGAGGGCGAGATGGGCGTCGAGATTGACGAGGCCGGCGATGGCCAAGGGGAGCAGGAGGGCCAGCCACCAGCGGTGGGGGTGGTGGTGGAGGTGATGGAGGAGGAGGAGGACCAGGGCCAGGGGCAGGGCGAGGAGGCTGAGGGATTGGAGGTCGGTGAGGGCGACGGCGGCGATGGCGGTGGCGGTGGCCAGGAGGGCGAGGTGGATGAAGGCGTGGCCGCGGCGCAGGGCGGGCAGGCAAAGCAGGGCGATGGCGAGGGCGATGGAGAGGTTGACGGCGAGCATGGAGAGGCCGGCGCCGCCCCATTGGTGGAGGTGGGAAAAGAGGACGGTGGAGAGCCAGTCGGCGTAGACCACGGGGGTGTCGGCGGGGATGCGAAATTGGAAGAGCTGTTCGGCGGGGATGGCCTGGTAGGCGCGGATGACATCGCCGAGGGTGACGTCGAACCAGTAGGTGTCGCGGCGCAGGCCGCGAAAGCCGGTGACAAAGAGGGCAATGGCGGCGCAGGCGAAGGTGGCGGCCAGGACGTTGAAGGTCGAGCGTTGGGGGCGGTCGGTAGGACTCATGGGTGGGTCAGGGGGCCGTAGAAGGGATCACAGCTGTCGACGCAATAGATAGGCGCCGGCCTTGATGACGACAAGGATGGCGGCGGCGGAGATGAGGAGGCCACCGATGGCAGAGGCCCAGGTCCAGAGGGTGGGACTTCGGGAGCCGACGTCGGTGAGCACCAGGGAGCCGTGGAGCCAGAGGCCGATGAGCGAAAGGGTGAGAAAGATGGTGGTGATCATAAAGACCACGGCGCCGAAGCTAGACGCGATCTTGGCGGCGTTGGGGTTGTGAAATTGGGGTGACATGGCCCCCATGCCGACGGCCATGGCGGAGGCGACGAGGCTGATCACAAGCACCTGGGCGGCGGCGAGGGTGGTGATCAAGAAGTCCATGCCGACGAGGAGGTTGGAGGACCAGATCAGAAATTGGCCCATGGCGATGATGGGGATAAGGGTGCCCAGCCACTTGCCGACGAGGAAGCGCTCCAGCGACAGAGGGGCCTGGAGGATGAGCCAAAAGGAGCGGCCCTCGAGGCTGACGGCGGGAAAGAGAAAGCGCCCGCAAAGGGCGACGACGACGAAGGCACAGGCGGCGAGGTTGAAGAAGACCAGTCCCACGTCGCCGACGAAGGTCTCGTCGGCGGCGACCTCGAAGTACTTAAAGTTGACGAGGTAGATGATGATGATGGCGGCGACGATCAATAGCTGGGACCACTGGCTGGCATCGCGCAGGAAGATGGCCTGATCTTTTTTGATGAGGTGGCGAAGGGAGGAGGCGATGCCCGGGGTCTGGCGGAGTTTGTGGAGGCGGGTGGCCAGGGACTTTCCGCGGGTTCGCGTCTGGCGAAGGATCCAGTCGCGGACAACGATCATGAGGCCGCCGTTGTGCTCGCCCTCCTGGGCGTTGGAGTAGCCGCGAAAATAGAGGGGGCGGTGCAGCCAGGTGGCGATGAAGTAGAGGGCGATGGGGGTGGAAAAGAGCAACAGGGCGGACCAGAAGATGGGGGCGTCAAGATCGAAGAGATGGGGAGTCAGCAGATTGACGACCCAGTCGTAGGGCAAATAGGAGGTGGTGGGCGGCGACAGAAGGCGCATCAATTCGCCGATGGAGTCAAAGGAGTCGGGGTTGAGGAGGCGCTCGGGCTCGAAGGCGCGGATGACGACAAAGAGGGTGGTAAAGGCGACGAGGCCAAAGAAGAGGGCGGCGTCGCGGGTGCGGTTGGCGGCGATGATATTGGTGACCAAAAGGGCAAAGATGGAGGCCAGGGCGGTGGGGATGGCCACAAAGGGCAGCAGCACGGCGATCAACAGGGGATAAAAATGGAGTGGGGCGTCGAGTTGGACGGCCACGGAGATGAAGAGGGGAAGGCCAAAGAGGACGACGATCCAGGAGGACTGGACCAGAGATTCCACAAACCGGGCGGCAAAGAGATCGTCGGTGGAGATGGGCTGGCCCATCAAAAAGTCGAGGTCGTCGGCCAGATAAAAGGTACTGAAGGCGGTGACGACGTTGGAAAAGAGCAGAAGGGCAAAGAAGACGAGGACGGTGATGCTCAAAAGGCGGTGGACGAGGAGCTCGCCGACCAGGTCGATCTGGAGGGCGTTGGCGACGACGAAATCGCCGGCGCGGTAGAGCATGACGGCAAAGAGAATGCTCAAGATGGTAAAGGCGGGCACCCGGAGGCGTCCCTGGCGAGAGCGCAGGGTGCCGCGGAGGGTGCGAAGCTTGATGGCGAGAAGGTGGCGTATCACCGGGAGGCCTCGTCGTGGTCGGAGGTATCTTTGCCAAAGCGGGCGGCCACAGCCTGGTCGCGCTCGTGTTCGCTTTCCTCGGTGAGGGTCAAAAAGACCTGCTCCAGGGTACCGCCGGTGGCGCCGGACTCGAGCTGAAGTTCGTCGAGGGTTCCGCGGGCGATGATCTGGCCGTGGTTGATGATCACGATCTGATCGCAGACCTCCTCGGCGACCTCCAGGGTGTGGGTGGAGAGGAGGATGGACATGCGCTCTTCTTCGACGAGGCTGCGAAAAAGGCGCTTGATGAGGTGGTGGCCCTTGGGATCGAGGCCGACCATGGGTTCGTCGATGACGAGCAGGCGGGGCTCGGGAAGCATGGCGCCGGCAAAGACGAGGCGCTGCTTCATGCCGTGCGAAAAGCTCTCGATGAGGCCGTCAGACCACTCGCGGAGTTCAAAGAGGGTGAGGAGCTCGTCGATGCGGTCGGCGAGATGGCTGTGGCTCATGGAGTAGAGGCCGCCGATGAAGCTGAGGTATTCAAAGGCGGTGAGCTTGTCGTAGACGTAGGGGCGGTCGGGGATGAAGCCGGTGACCTTTTTGGCGTTGACGGTGTCCGTTTGGAGGTCGAAGCCGTCGATGGTGATGGAGCCGTCGGAGGGTTCGATGAGGCCGGTGATCATGCGCATGGTGGTGGTTTTTCCGGCGCCGTTAGGGCCGAGGACGCCGAAGACCTGGCCGACGGGGACATCGAGATTGATGCCGCCGACGGCGCTGAAGTCGCCGTAGCGTTTGGTCAGGCCCCGAACGCGGACCAGGATCTCGTCGTCGGGGTCGGTGGTGGCGGCAGGCGCGGTGGCAGAAGCGGGGTCGTTCATCGGAGGCTCCAACGGCAGAGAGAGCGAAGAGATGGAGAATCAGTCAGAGATCTGGAGGACATTCTGGAGATCGGCGAGGGCGTCGAGGGCGTGGAGCTCGAAGCGATCATCGATCCACAACTGGATATGGTCGCGACCCACGGGTCCGGCGAGGGGGTCGATGTCGGCGAGATATTGGCGCCCGTCATAGAGGGCGATCCAGATATGGGGGATCGGCTCGCCGTGGGCGTCGAGGCGATAGCCATGGACGAAGTGCGGTGAGAGGTCGTGGTGAAGCCATGATTGAGCCATGGAAAAAAGGCATTCATGTTGCTCCGAAGGTTCGACATCGTCCAGCGTTGGTGGGGAATTTGAGGGTTTTAGCGCCGGGGCTTGCCCCCAGTCGGGGCAGGTGTCGGGCCAACTCGATTGGAGGGCGTTGAGATCCTGGAGATCGTCGGGGAGGTGGTCGACGAGATCGACGAACCAGTCCGGGGCGTCGTCGAGATCGGGCCAGTGGGTGTCGGCGGTGGTGGGAGTGGGGGCGTGGCCGGTGTGCCACAGGGGGCTTGGGTGGCCGACTTCGATGCGGGCGGAGGTGCTGGACTGGAAGGCGATATGTTGGCGTGGGGAGAGGAGGTGGAGGTCGCGATCGGGCAAGGGATCGAGGGTGACGCGCCGGGGTTCGTCGGTGGTGTCGGGGTCTCCGGCGGGTTCAGAGGCGTCGTCATCGGCGAGGGCCAGGAGGTCGTCGTCGTCGGCAAAGTCCTGGAGATCGTCGGGCTGGAGGCGATCGAGGTCGCCGGAGCCAAAGCGGGCGGCGATGGCCAGGAGGTCGCCGGCGTCGATGGCGTCGACGAAGGGAGGGGCGTCAGCGCCGCGGTCTTCAAAGCGCTCCTGAAAGTCGGCGAATTGGCCCGGGCCCAGGGCTTCCGGGAGGCGAGCCAGGGCGACCTGCATGGGCAGGTTTTGCTGGATGGGCATGCCCCATTCGTCGACGTAGATCTGGGTGTCCAGGGAGCCGGCGGATTGTCGAAAGTGATGGGCATCGGGGTAGTCGCCGTCGATATTTTCGATGTGGCGTTGCCCCTCGTAGGTGAGTTCGATGGTGGAGGGGGTCAGAGTCATGGGGTCGAAATAGTCCTGGATGAAGCGATCGCCGGGTTGGGGGTCGTGTTGGGCCAGGATCTGAGGGATGGCATGGGGGGCGATGCGGGGGCGCTCCTCGAGGGAGGCGCTGAATTGCTCTGTGGCGTCATCGAGGGTGAGGTTGACGTTAAACGATGGGGCGTCGTCGCTTGAGGAATACTGGCCAAACATCTCCAGGGTGCGGCCAAAGGCGTCGATGGAGGCGGTGGCCGAGCGTAGGGCGAGGTCGTCTCGAAGGGTGACCCGAGAGCTAAATTGGAAGACGTGGGGGTCAGCTCCAAAGCTCAATTCGGCGATGCCCTGGTTTTCGATGAGCCAGCCATCGACCAGACGGGTGCGGTCCTCGCGCAGAATCCCGACCTCCTCTCCGGCATGGTAGACGACCATCCAGACGGTGTCCTCGCGAAGATCAAAGGCTCCGTCGGTCAGAGAGACCAACTCGCCCTCCTGGTCATGGCCCACGAGGGCGAAGGCAGCCACGGCGATCAGCCAGCCGCCCACGAAGAGAATGCCAAGCCAGTCAAAAGTGCGCACGTCGACGATCCTGAGCGGAAGTAAAGACCGGTGAGAGCCGTGAAATTCAGCGCGTGCCATGGGGCCGTCCGGACCAAGGATTGGCATTGTAACCGCGGGACGCAGCAGGCGTCCACCGCCACGGCGCAGAGGGCCCCACTACTGCGGCTCATCAGAGCCCAGATGCCTGCATCTCACCCCAAGGGCATTTCCTCGCTGTACCCCAGGAGTATTCGGACGCGATGCTCCCAGGGGGCTCAGGGCGCATCACGACGGCTCATAAATAAACCGGGTTAATGAGCAATAAGTGTACTAAAGGTTAATTTTAATGCAATATATAGTTAAAAGTAATTAAAACATCATTACGCGAATTATTTAAGGGTAGGTTTTTGTGTTTGGGTTGCTTGAAGTGCTATATTTTCCGTGATATCTTCGCCGCAGAGAACGGTCCTAAAGAAAAGTTGGTTGAGTCAGGTTTGTCTCGCGGAAATTTTTCCGCATGCACGTTGAATTGCCCTCTTTTTGTTGTGGATCGGTATTTGTTTAATCGCTCTTTTGGGTGCGAGTAATATGTTTAATGAGTCTGTGTTTATTCGGTGTGCTCTTGTGGTAAGCGTGCGGGGAGCTTGAGGGTTATGAATTCAAATCGGAAGTCGACGAATTGTAAGGGAGAAGTGCCTGAACAGATTGACGCGTTTTTTTTGCGGCTCGAAGAGCAAGATGAGTGGGATTCGGAGGCGGCCTCAGAAGTGACGGGGATCTGTCGAGGGTGTCAGAAAAAGGGGATGTGCAGAGATGCGATCGAGCAGGTGTCGATGCATCTGAGGAGGAGCCCTGAGCGCTATGAGGGATGGGCATTGCTGGGGGAGTTACGAGAACAAATCGGGGAGCGCGAAGAAGCGATTGGAGCGCTGCGACAGGGGTTTGTTTTGGCGGCAGAAGAAGAAAAGTGGGAGGAGGCGGCCGGTCTCTATGAGCGCATGGAAAGATGCGATGGCGGGGCGGCGCTGACGGTGGTCAGTGGGGCCGAGTTGCAGGTGGCGCGGGGCCAGTGCAAGGAGGCGGTGGATGCGTTGATGGAAGAGGCCGATCGCATGCTCGAGGAGGGTAAACGCCAGGAGTTTTTGGTGCTGGGGCGAAGTATTTTGTCGATGGATGGGGACTGCGAAGAGATCCGCAAGGCGATGGGAGAAGCGCTGGTGGCGGAGGCAAAGGCGTTCGTCAATTATGGGCTGGAGCTGCAGGCGTTGGAGGCCCTTTGCGATGCTGTGGCCTACCGACCGGAGCAACTCGAGATCTATGCATCGATGGCGAAAGTAATGATTGGAAGCGCCGATCTGAAGGACGCGATAACGGTGATTGAGGGGCGGGCCGAGAGTAGCGAAGAGACTCGGCGCCGGGAGGTATTGGGGCGGTTTGCAGATCGACTGGCAGAGTATGTGGAAGCGGCAAATGGAGAGCAAGAAAAGACGGTGGTGGTTGACGAAAGTCGGCGATCAGGAGGGGGCTGGCCGGTGGTCAATGAGGAGATGAGCGTAGGCGTAGGACAGGAGGAGACCTCACCGGTTTTCGACACCCGTGAAGTGACTCGGCGGATCGAAGAGTGGGAAGGACCGGTGGTCAACGGCGATAGCTGGGTGGCCAATGCGGTGGACTTGTTGGGATTGGTGGATCGGTTGAAAGACCTGTCGCGAGTGACGCTTTGGGATGAAAAGACAGAGGAGATCCGGGGCTCATTTTTTGTGGAAAATGGGCGGTTGGCGGTAGGGGTCCAGGTTGACGGAGAGGCGTTTGACGGAGGAGCGCGGTTGGAGGAGTCGGAGCGCAAGAAACTCCAAGAGTTATGGCGTTGCTACGGCGTGAGGTCAGGGGCCGACGAGAAGCCTCAGGGCTCGCCCAGCGTGAGTGAACGTCTGGTGGTGGAAGTGGCCAATGCGGCGGCGATCGAACGGTGGTCGAAGCTGGCCAGAAAGACGCGGCTGGGCACATCGGTGAAGGTCCTCAAGGATCGCAAGGGTCCGGGCCTGGCGAATCGTCCGCGGAGTCTCTTGCTTCGAATGGGACGATGGCGCGTGGCGGAGGGAAGAGAGGGCGCATTTGAGATGGGGCGGAGTCTGGCGACCGTGAAGAGGTGGGCCGGTCGGTTGATCCGAGTCGAAGAAGAGGGGTGGTTGGTCTGGAAGTACGAAGGGGAGTCGAGTCCAACCTTTGAAGCGTTGGCGGACTTGAGCCATTGCGCTCGCGAGATCGGGGGACAATTGGAGGAGAGTTTCCCAAAAGAGGAATTGCCGCGGGGCTGGGCATGGATGGGTGAAAAGGGAGCGATTGGAGGAATCCGAAAAGGGGATCGGATGGTGATTGTGGAGACCTCGGGTCGTGGGATTGGGGCGCTGTTAAAGTTGATGCAAACCCACGAGAGCAAGTGGGATAATGAACAGGGGTAGTTTTGAGATTGCCGGGTTCCGACCCGGTGATGGCCTCCATCTGGTGGAGGTCAATTTGGATGGAACTGCAATGCTCTGGCTGGTTGTACCGGCAGTGGAAGTGGGTGTTGTGGTGGTTTTTAACTTAATTAGAAGTAAGGAGATGAAGATGTCATTGGATAAGGCGATTCAGACGGCGGTAACGAATATCCCGGAATGCGTGGCCGGGGGGTATGTGGATATGTCGACGGGAATGCTTTTGGGGGTAAAGACTGTGGAGTCTCACCCGCAGGAGGTGCTGGATTATGTGGCGGCGTCCACGGCAGACTTGTTTCAAGGTCAAAATGTGACGACCATTGAAAATATGTTCAAAAAGCATCGCGGGATGGAAGTTGATGATCATCACTATTTTCAGGAGATCATCGTGTTTAGCGACAATCTTCTGCATATTTTTCAGCGGTGTAAGGACAATACGGACCACGCGGTGGTGTGGGTGTGCGATAAGTCGGCGAATATTGGAATGGCGTTGACGAAGTCTCGGATGCAACTGTCGAAGGTGGAGGGAGCGCTGTAACCCGGAGTCAGGAGGTACTACGCCTTGAGCACTCGTTGACGGTGCGTCTGACGCGTCGAGAACGTGCTGGAACGTCGTTGCGGCTCGCTCGACGATACCTCCGGCATCGCCTCGTCGTCGCGCCTTACCCAACAGGCCCTCGACTTTGCAGCCGGCTACCGTCAACCGCGGCTCAAGGCGTTATAAGGCATCGGCGGATTTTGAATCAGCGCCGGTATGCTTTCGGAGAGTCGTGGACGCCGGGTGGCGTCGAAGGCGCGATGAACCGAGGGGGCATATCGGCGCTGTTGAACTGTGTGGCGTGGGGGCGATCGCAAAGGGCGATGAGGGGTGGCCAAGAGTGGGAGGCGATGAAATTTGAAGAGAGGGCTAGACCCGTCGGCGGTAGTGTTTATAAGGTTTTATGGTGGCGGGCGTCGATAAACGCGGCCACGAAGTAGCAGTTCCGGGGGCTCTCCAGGAACGCAATACGAGATAAAGAGGCAGCAGATATGAGGACGGAATTATTGTCATCGGCCAAAGCGGAGCTGTTATGGTTGATGAAGCGAAATGAGAAGATCTCCATCAAGGATGCGGAAGGAGCGCTGGAATTGTCGGCCTCGACGGTGCGCCAGCACCTGTCGGATCTGGAGCGCGATGGGTTCATCGGGCATCGTTCCGAGCGCCACGGGGTGGGGCGACCCCGCAAGGTCTATTCGCTGCGAGCGAAGGCGGATCGATTTTTTGAGCGCCGCGATCGGGAGGTGTTGCAGCAGTTGATTCGGTTTTTGCAATCGGAGCAGGACAAAGGACAGGTGGAGCGGTTTTTTCGCTCCATGGGCCCGGAGTTAATGCGGTTTCGCCACCAAGATTTGAGCGATACGAGCCCATCGAAGCAGGTGGAGGTATTAAACGATTATTTGACGGAACGCGGTTATGCGCCAGATGTGAGTCTGGATGATGAAGGGCGCATTGTGATGGAGTTATTTCACTGTCCCTTTGCGACGGTGGCCACGGAGTCGTCGGCGCCGTGCGCCATGGAATTGGCGTTGCTCGAGAAGGTGTTGGGCCAGGGGGTCGAAAAGACCCAGCATATGTTCGATGATGGCGCGCATTGTTGCCGGCTCGTGGTGCGCGCCAAGTGCCCGGCGAAGGATGAGGGGGCATGCGCCGAGGGGCCCGGCTTTATTGAATGATGATAGCCCGGATTATTCACGACTCGCCTACTGCGGCTCATCAGAGCCCAGATGCCTG